>DATKRE010000238.1:0-9349 GCA_035532335.1 Xanthobacteraceae bacterium
GCAATCGCGTCGGGGTCGAGCAGGCTGTCGGGCTTGTCCGGCGGATCGGCGCGGTTGGCGCTGCGGATGCCGCCGTCGATGACCACATGCGCGACATGTATACCCTGCGGCGAAAGCTCGCGCGCGAGGCTTTGCGCGAGCCCCCGTAGCGCGAATTTGCCCATAGCGAAGGGTGCCGATTGCGCATAGCCCTTTACGCTGGCCGATGCGCCGGTAAACAGGATCGCGCCGTGCTTTTGCGGCAGCATGCGCTTGGCCGCCTCCTGAGCCACCAGAAAGCCGCCAAATGCGGAAACAACGATCGACTTCTCCACTTCGGCCGGAACCAGTTCGATCACCGGACCGCGCGTGCGATAGCTTGCATTGTAGACGACAACGTCGGGCGCGCCGAAGGTAGCCTCGACGTCGGCAAAGAGTTTGACCACCTCGGCATGCTTGGTCGCGTCGCAGGCGAAAGCCTTACCGCCGATCTCCTTTGCCAGCGGCGCAAGTTCGCCCGCCCGGCGGGCGGCAAGCGCAACGGTCATGCCGGCCTTCTTTAAAATCCGCGCCAGCGAGGCGGAAAGACCGCCCCCCACACCAACGATTAACGCCGTCCTATATGCAACTTCGGCCATGCGGGTCCTCGCTCTACGTATTTTTATAAGTGTAGCAGAAGCGGCCTACTCGATCACGGCAATGGCATTGATCTCGACAAGGCAGCGCGGGTCGGTCGCCAGCCGCACGACTTGCACGGTCGTGGTTGTCGGCTTGGCGCCGCCAAAGTATTCGCCCCAGACGCGGTTGAGCGCATCCTGGTCGGAAAGATCGGTGACGAAGCGATCGGCGGTGACGACATCGGCAAAGCTTGCGCCGACCGCTTCAAGCCCGCGCTTGAGATTCTCCAGCGCGGCTCGCGCCTGGCCGGCCATGTCGCTCGGCATGGAATCAAACTCCTCCGGCCGGTGCGGATGATGATGATAAACCGGCGCGGCAGTGACGCCGGCGAGATAGACTGTGGTGCCACCTTTGACTTTGATCGCCGGCGCATACGGCATCCACAGGTCCGGGGCGTCCGGCCAATGAATATGCTCGATGGTCTTCGGCATTATAACACTCCCAACGGTTGAATTCATGCTTGTAACGCATAACGTTCTGCGTTACAATACAGCATGATCGTTGGCTTTCGCGATACCGAAACGGCGACGATCTGGTCGGGCAAAAGAAGCCGGCAGCTGCCGAGCGAAATTCAGTCAGCGGCATTGCGAAAGCTGCGTCTTCTCAACAACGCCCAACGCCTCGATGATTTGCGTGTACCGCCCGGCAATCGGTTGGAGGCGCTAAAAGGCAGCCGGGTTGGGCGGCATTCAATCCGCATCAACGATCAGTGGCGGATTTGCTTTGTTTGGAAGGACAAACATGCGTACCAAGTCGAAATCGTCGATTACCACTGACCGTCTCCATAATCCGCATCCGGGTGAAATCCTGATGGAGGAATTTTTGCAGCCGATGGCGTTGTCGCAGACGGCGCTTGCGCGCGCGATTGGCGTGCCGCCGCGGCGGATCAATGAGATCGCGCTTGGCAAGCGCGCCATTACTGCCGACACCGACCTGCGGCTGGCGCGATATTTCCGCATGTCGGAGGGATTTTTTATCGGGCTACAGACGGATTACGAACTGATGGAGCGCAAGCGCGCGATTGGCGACAAGCTCAAAGCAATAAGGCCAAGGGCGGCGTAGCCGTTTTACAAGAAATGAAAGTCGACTTTTCAAACCCCCGTGTTCACCGAGCGTTGGTAAAATTTACGGGGACCGGGGCTAAATCAAAGTGTCCATTCTGTATTGGAAGGATGATTACTTCAGTTGCTCCTGGCCAGAGAATAATCTTGCTGCAAGGCATGTACGCTGGGCGTTGCGCAACCGTGTCTGACCAACCTGGATGGTCCAATGACGAATTCTTAGTTCAGCTTGATGGTGACGATAAAAGGACCCTTACTAGGATCGGCTACCAGCGAGACAAATTCACGTTCTTCCCGTTCGAATCAATTCCAAGTTGGTTGGCCGAACTATCTGTCGACGATCTGTCCGCGATCGACGAGTCCTGCCTGAACATCGTACTAAATTTCGCGATGGCAAAACGAGAAACGAACTGGGCAGACCTTCTGCTACCGATTTTGTCTGCCATCCGTAGCAAAAGACTACCTGTCACGAGCCACGACGTGTGGTTGACGCTTACCGCACATCGATTTCCTAAACAGCACAAGCAAAAGTTCAAAGAGAATTTTGATTTTGGGTTAAGGCTTCTTCTCTTGTTGAATGGCCGTCCGCCCATTAAGCGCAAAAGAATGCGCCCAATGTCCCGCGGACGATATTTGACACCAAGCCAGGAGGAATGGTCCGGGCCCGCCCCAACGCTTACATCCGGAATACACCGAATTTCGTCTCCCGGATCGGCGCATTGAGCGCCACCGAGAAGCACAACGCCAACACGCGGCGCGTTTCGCTGGGCGCAATGATGCCGTCGTCCCACAGCCGTGCGGTGGCGTAATAGGGATCGGCTTCCCGGTCGAACTGGTCGCGAATGGGCAGCTTGAACTTCGCCTCTTCGTCAGCCGACCAGGACTTGCCCGCGGCTTCGATGTTGTCACGGCGCACCGTTGCCAGCACGCTTGCCGCCTGCTCGGAGCCCATCAACGCCACCCGCGCGCTTGGCCAGGTGAAAAGAAAGCGCGGGCCGTAGGCGCGGCCGCACATGCCATAATTGCCGGCGCCGTAGGAACCGCCGACGACGACGGTGATCTTTGGCACCTGCGCGCAAGCCACCGCGGTGACCAGTTTGGCGCCATCTTTGGCGATGCCGCCGGCTTCATAATCGCGCCCGACCATGAAGCCGACAATATTTTGCAGGAAAAGAAGCGGAATGCGCCGCTGGCAGCAGAGCTCGATGAAATGCGCGGCTTTCAGCGCACTCTCCGAAAACAATATCCCGTTGTTGCCCAGAATACCGACCGGAATGCCATGGATATGCGCGAAACCCGTGACGATCGTCGTGCCATAGAGTGCCTTGAACTCATCGAATTCGGAACCGTCGACGAGGCGCGCGATCACCTCGCGGATGTCGAACTGCTTCTTGAGGTCGGCCGGAATGACGCCGTCGAGTTCGTTGACGTCGTGTTCCGGTTCGGCCGGCTTAGCGAGCGGAATATCGACGGCCTTTTTTGTGTTTAGATTCGCAACAATGCGGCGACAAATTTCCAGCGCGTGCCGATCGTTCTCGGCGTAATGGTCGGCAACGCCCGATTTTTTCGCATGCACGTCGGCGCCACCCAGATCTTCCGCCGAAACGACCTCGCCGGTCGCCGCCTTCACCAGCGGCGGACCGCCAAGAAAAATCGTGCCCTGGTTACGCACGATGATGGTTTCGTCCGACATCGCCGGTACATAAGCGCCACCGGCGGTGCACGAACCCATCACAACCGCGATTTGCGGTATTCCAAGCGCCGATAATGTGGCTTGGTTATAGAAAATGCGTCCGAAGTGTTCCCGATCCGGAAACACTTCCGGCCATTGCGGCAGGTTGGCACCACCGGAATCGACCAGATAAATACAGGGCAACCGGTTCTCGCGGGCGATTTCCTGCGCCCGCAAATGCTTCTTCACCGTCAGCGGATAATAGGTGCCACCCTTGATGGTCGCATCGTTGCATACGATCACGCATTCCCGACCAGATACGCGACCGATCCCGGTGATGATGCCGGCTGCGTGAATCGCGTCGTCGTAGAGGCCGTCGGCGGCGAGCGGCGACAATTCCAGGAATGGCGCACCGGCGTCAATCAACGTCAGTACGCGATCGCGCGGCAGGAGTTTTCCGCGCGCCAGATGGCGCTCACGCGAACGGGCCGGTCCGCCTTCGGCTGCCTTGCTGCGCCGCGTTTGAAGTTCCGCGACCAGCGCGCGCGTTGCGGTTTCATTCGCGCGGAACTCCGCCGACGCCGCGTCGATGCTGGATGTGAGTGCTTTCACGAGGCCCCCTTCGAATTACCCTGCCCTCGCACCGACGAAGCAGCGCGACATGAACAAATAGTCAGAGTTCAGTCGCGCGTCGATGCGCTTTTTTCGTTTGCCGGCTAATTCCACCGGCGCGTCGCAAATTATCACACGGAACCGAAACTTTCCTGCCAAGCGGGCGTTCGCCGAATGACCGCCTTCGCACGTTCACCGAGAGCGTCGGGCAGACAGAGGAGACACCTGAATGAGGACGCAACGAACAAAGCTGCTGGCCGGCATTGCCGCACTGGCGCTTTTGGCTGGAACGAGTTTAGTTTCGGCCCAGGAAAAACCCGACCAGAACGCTTCGCCACAGGCTCAACAACCGCAAGGCGCGCAACAGATGGACAAGACCGCGCCGCCGGAAAAGATGGGTCAAGAATCGAAGCCCATGGGGGCTTCCGAGACTCCGAAGTCGGCGCAGATGAACGACAAAAACGCGGCGCAGATGAACGGCAAAAGAAAAGCCGCCAGCGATAGCAACGCGATGACCCACAATCGAACGGCGCAAGAACAGCATAAGTTCGGGGCCAAGAAACACGAGATGACCCGGACTGAACAGCCCAAAGGACGCCGAACTGCCGAGGAACGCAGCCGCATGACCCGGCAACACGCGGTCGCTCAGGAGCACGGGCGAAACGCTATGCAGAAACCGGAAAACACCGCGCAGAGCGAGCGGAACGGCCTGAAGGGCCTGCAAGGCAATGCGTCGGGCATGAACGTGCAACTCTCAAACGAACAGCGCGATCAGATCCGAACGACGGTCATCCATGGGCGCAACGCGCCGCGGGTGGGGAACGTCAACTTTGACGTCACGGTCGGGATGATGATCCCGCACGGCTTCCATGCCGTGCCGGTGCCGGGAACGCTGGTGCGGATCGAGCCGCGGTGGCACGGCTTCCTTTACTTCGTCTATCAGGACGAAATCGTCATCGTCAATCCGCACGATATGCGGATCGTGGCGGTCGTTCCCGCCTGACCGAGCGACCCGATTCCAGCTCTGCAACGACGAAACGAGGGCGGCGCCAACCCGCCCTCGTTATTTGTTCAAGCACGCACTTCCTGTCGCTGGAAGATCACGTAGCCGATCACGAACAGCAGGATGACGCTCGCGATCATGGCGACCGTCTGCGGCCAGGCAATCAAAATGCTCTCGCCGATCGGCAAAGGCGCGCCCAGCACGGCACCCTGCATTTGGCTCAGATAGATCGGCCCGAGCGAGCGGGTGGTCGGATCGAGGATCGCCACGACAACTTCGGCGAACAATGTGGTTGGCGACAAACGTGCAAGGATATGCTCGGCCTCAGCCGTGCCCGGGGTTGGCAGACCCAGCGAAACGTAGCGGGGATCGAGCGGAACAATAATTTGCGCGACAGCACCGGCGAGCACCGGCCAAATAAATGTAATGAACAGCCAGATACCGAGCGTGACCAGTGCGGCGGTCGCAGCGGACCGGAACAGGATAGAGAACAACATCGCCAGCGCCAGCCACACTCCGGCGTAGATGATCGTGATCAGCAAAAACAAGAAGCTTCTGCCGATTTCTTCCGCTCCCGGCGGAATCCCTACCAGCAGCAGCCCGAGACCGATCACCAGTAACCAGAGCGCTAGCAGGCTGATCGCGAGCGTGGCTAGTCCGGCGAGAAATTTGCCGAACAGCAGCGCGTCGCGGTAAATCGGCTGCGCCAAGATGCGCGAAAGCGTACGGCGATTGTACTCGCCGTTGACGGCATCGAAGCCAAGTCCGATCGCCATCAGCGGCACCAGAAACGAGATGAACGACACGAACGATGGCAGCGGATCGCGGGAGATCGTGAACAAACGCAAGAATAGAAATGGATCCTCCGCCGTCGTGTCCTTTATCTGCTGAATGGCACCGTAAAGCGCGGCAAGTGCGACCAGCACGACGAGCCATTCAAGCACCCGCATGCGCACGCTGGTCAGGTGATCCGACAATTCCTTGAGCATGACCACGCCGAGACCGGCAAAGGCGGAACCCTCACGCTGCATGGCGGGCTCCATCCTTTAAGGCGTTGGCCTCTTCAGCCTTGCGCTCGAAATAGCGGGTGTAGATGGTATCGAGGCTCGGTTCCTGGACCCCAAGGAACTTCAGCCGGCCCTGCATGGCGACGACTTCTACCGCAGCCTCCGGACGGACATCACGGTCGGCTTGCAGGCGAAGCTTGCCGATGCCGGTTCGCTCGACACCGCTGACGCCGGGGATCAACGCCAGGCGCTCCGCCAGCCCGGCACCGTCGGCCTCGATGTCCACCACATAGCCGCCGCCCAAAATCTCGCGGCCAAGCTCGGCAACAGTGCCCATGAGCGCGATCTTGCCACCGTTGAACAGCGCGACACGGTCGCAAATGCTCTGTACCCGCTCGAGCATGTGCGAGGACAGCAGCACCGAGACACCCTCAGCCTTAAAGCTGCGGATGACGCCAAGGAGCTCGGACGTAGCGTGCGGATCAAGCCCGGTGGTCGGTTCATCGAGAATCGCCACCTGCGCGCCCTTCATCAGAATTTCGGCGAGCCCCAGTCGCTGCCGCATGCCGCGCGAGAACGTGCCGACGCGCTTATCGGCCTGCTCCGCGAGCCCAACGCGCTCGAGGGCGCCGGCGATTTTCTCCTCGCGCTCGGCTTTCTTGAATCCGATGAGCCGCGCGGTGTAACGCAGATTGTCGGCAGCAGACATCTGGTCGTAAAACCCTACCGTGTCCGGCAGATAGCCGACACGGCGCTTGACCGAAAGCGGCTGACGCGCGGGGTCAAATCCGACCACGCGCACCTCGCCGCCGGAGATATCGGTGAGGCCGAGCAGCATCAAAATCGTGGTGGTCTTGCCGGCGCCATTGGGGCCGAGCAAGCCAAAGATTTCCCCACGTCCCACGGTAAACGAGATGTGGTCTACGGCAGCGGTGCTGCCGTAGGTCTTGGTGAGATTTTTGGCTTCGATGACCGCCTGCTCGCTCATCGACGGCCGAACCTCGCTACTGCGCCGACCATGACGAGCAGCGCAATGCCAATAATTCCAACGCCGGCGATACCCCAGAGTGTCGACGTCGTTACCGTGACGCGGAAGGTCGTGGATGCAGATTCGCCGCGAGCCGCGGCGCGGATGGTCGTAACATAATCACCCGCGATAGCCTTCTCGGTCGGCGTGATAAGCGCCTGCACTTCCTTGTTGGCGCCCGGTGCGATGTGTTCGACCGTCTTCGGGTCAAATGTAATCTTCCAGCCGTTCGGCGTTGAGCCGGAAAGCTCGACATTGTCCGCCGGCGCAGTTCCGTTGTTGGTGACGACAACCGGAACGCTGGTCTCTTTCCCCGCCGAAGCCCGCGTTGAAACAAGTCCCTCGCGGCCGCTGATTTCAAGCCTCGGCTGGCCGCTGATATCCATCGTAAGATCGGCCGTAGCGGAAGCGTCTTCGGCCCCTATGCGCGCCACCACTTTGTAGCTGCCGGCTGCGGCCGTATTCGGCGGGGTAACCTTCAGCTTGACGTTTTTGATCTGGCCCGGATCGATCGGCACCGCGTTCAGCTCCTGGCTGCCATAGCCTTCGGTGAAGGATGCGTCGAAATACTGAGGCGCTTGCGCCGCCAAGCTTACGGTGAGCTTCTTGCCGCTGTCGTTCTTGATTCCGAGCTGAAACTCGAAAGATGATTTCGAATTGCCGCGCAATTCAGGAAGCTGTGGCGTGAGCGTCAGCTTGGCCGGCAAATCCTTCGCGAGGGTGATCGCGATTGGTAGTTGTGCGGTCGTCGCACCGCCAGCGGCCTCGACGGTGAGCGTTTGGGTGCCGACGGCAGCGTTTTTCGGAACATCGAGCCGCAGTTCAAGCGAGACGCTGGAATTGGTTGCCGGCATCGCCGCAGCGATCGGCTGCCCCCCGCCCATCAACGTGGCGGTCCAACCGGTCGGAACATCGGCAACGGACAGCGCCAGTCGCTCGGGCGCCAGAGCGTAATTGTGCAATTTCAAATTGACGGTCGACGTCTCACCCGGCCGTACCGTGACAGCCGGAAAGTCGCTCATCAGATAAATGCCCTTGATGTCCTTGGGCGCGTCCTCGGCGCTGGCAATTGGCGCAACCAACGCGGCAAAAGCGACTAGAGCCGCGATAAATGGATATCGCATTGTTGTAGACTCCCCGTGCAGGAAACGGTTCAGTGCCCCCTTCCCACGACGCGCTCGATGAGCACGGGTGAGGAGGCCAACATTGTGGGCGCAATAGTGACAAAATCATGCAGACGACAGCCCCTTTGGCAAGACCTGCGGTAGAGAGCCGCAGTTTAGCGTTAAAATGCGCCGATGCGTCGCAGGTCAGAAGTCAGTGCCGGTCTCGTGGCTTTCCGTCGCAGGAGCGGCATCGAAGTGCTGCTGGCCCACCCCGGCGGCCCGTTCTGGACCAAGAAAGATGACGGCGCCTGGACCATCCCGAAAGGTGAGGCCGAACCGGGCGTCGATCTGCTCGCTACGGCGCAAAGAGAATTCACCGAAGAGACAAATCTCGTCGCTGCCGGCGATTTCACCCCGTTAACTCCGGTCAAGTTGAAAAGCGGCAAGCTTGTATACGCTTTTGCATTCGAGGCGGATCTCGATCTCGCGGGGTTTACCAGCAATAGCTTCGAAATCGAGTGGCCGCGGAAATCGGGGCGGCGCCAGAGTTTTCCGGAAATCGATCGCGTCAGCTACTTTGCTCTACCGGCGGCGAGTATCAAAATCATCGCGTATCAGCTACCGCTATTGCGCGAGCTCAGTGAGCATCTTGGCTGAACTCCCGTGGTACATCCGGATAATCCACCTCATCGTGCGGCAGTACCCAGGACTCGCGGAGAGCTGCCTCGCGCCATTCTTTCCACGCCGGGAGCATCATATGCGCATTCATATAGTCGCGCGTGGCCGCGCTGACTTCGATCGCATAGGTATGAAGGCGCGAGACGACCGGCGCATACATGGCGTCCGCCGCACCGAAGGCGCCGTAGAGAAACGGACCGCCCTTACCGTAGCGCGAGCGACAGTCGCCCCAGATCGCCTCGATGCGGGCGACGTCGGCGGCTGCTTCAGCATTGATTTCGCGCGGGATGATCGGCCGCTGGATATTCATCGGTAATTGTTGGCGCAACGGCTGGAAACCGGCGTGCATTTCCGCAGCGATTGCGCGCGCGTTGGCGCGCGCGGCCGGCTCTTGCGGCCATAAGCCGGCGGCAGGAAACTTCTCGGCAAGATATTCGAGGATCGCAAGCGATTCCCAAACGTGGGTTTCGCCATCGATGAGAACCGGGACCTTGCCGGCGCCGCTTATGGCCAGCAACCGTTTTTT
>DATKRE010000239.1:0-11167 GCA_035532335.1 Xanthobacteraceae bacterium
TAAAGAATCTCGCTCAGTGAAGGACGCCTTCGGCCGAGGGTACTCCCGAAAGCGGAGCGAGTGCGGTGCCCGCGCGCGGAGCGATACACTCCGCGTCCGGGCAGCTTCGGGCATCATGCTGGCCGACATCACGACCGGTCCGGGAGGTGCATTCCCTGGACTGGGACAGGTGGGCGCGGGTAACACCCGCGTCAAAGCGCGAGGTCTTCGCCCCCCGGTTGGGGCGAGCTTACCGGACCGAACGTCCCGCTACGTCCCAGGAAGCCTGGCCTGAAGTTGCGCCCAAGGGGCCAACGCCCCAACGGCAAGAGCCGTGGTGGAACGCCGTCAGGCGAGCGTGCCCCCTCCCTACCCTCCCCCACAACGGGGGAGGGAAAGGAGAAAAGGGCGCGCGCCGCATCGCAAGATGCGGAGGTTTTAGAAACACGTTTGCCGGCGTTCCGCTTCCTTTTTTCTTCGTCATTGTCTTTCGTCATTGCGAGCGGCGCTTCGTAGGGTGGGTTGAGCAAAGCGAAACCCACCAAACAGCAGCGGTGGGTTACGCCGCGTCCGCGGCTAACCCAACCTACGTGCTTTGCCCGGTGGTGACGGATGTGGTTGGCAAGCCTCGGACGCAACATGCGCCGCGAGAACGAATTCGCTTTCCTCCCCCGCATGCGGGGGAGGGGGACCGTGCGTAGCTCGCGCAAGCGGGCGGAGCATGGTGGAAGGGGCGCCCCTCCCACCATCCATCGCGCTATGCGCTTCGGATGGTCCCCCCTCCCCGCTACGCGGGGCGGGATGAAGAAGAGCCGATGAGCAAACAAACACCGAAGAAGCTGACGCCGGAGCGTTATGCGGCGCGATTTCATGCCGAGAAAGCCGCGTTGCAACGCCATTATTGCAGCGTCTTCAAGTTTTGGCGGATGTGCGTATTCAAGAAATGCCGCAAAGCGCGGGCCTGTAGCGGCGATGCGCAGGTTTGCCTCAAGCGCCGGGTGCAGGAGATCGCGCGGGAGGCGCAATGGCAGGCGCGGCAGCACATCCTGGCGTCAACGCCGGCGCAAGCCGGGCCGCCCGAGCGCGGGGCGCGCGAGTTTCTTCCGGCCGCTTTGGCAGCATTGTGATGGCGCACGCAATCCGCCAGCGGCACCTGCCGCAGTACCGCCGCATTCCGGCCTTTCGCTCACGACCGATGAGCGGGTGGGATGGGGTCGCGGCCGGCCTGCTGGCGGCCGGACTTACTTTATTCAGCGGATGCTCTGGCGCGGCCGCGCAAGACCGGCTGCAAGACCGGCCGAGTCCGGTTTCAGCTTGCACTGGAACAACGCTGGCGCACGGGACCGTCAGCCGCGTCATCGACGGCCGCACCTTCGTTCTCGGCGACGGCCGCGAAATCCGTCTTGCCGCAATCGAAGTGCCGCCGCTTGCGCCCGCCGATGATGCCAAGGCCGTGCCCGGCGGTGACGCGGCAAAGAACGCGCTCGCAGGCTTGCTCGCCGGCGGCGACATCGTAATCAAACAAGCGGACGCGCAAACGACCGACCGCTACGGACGTCTCGTCGGCTACGCTTTTGTCAGCCGCGCCGGCGCCGACCATGCGGTGCAAGCCGACCTGCTCGCCGCCGGCTTCGCCCGCGTCGCGGCACGGGCCGGCAGCCGCGCCTGCACGCTGGAACTGCTCAATCGGGAACGGGCCGCCCGGGCCGCCAAGCTTGGCCTTTGGGCCAGTTCATATTATGAGTCCCTCAACGCCGATGACCCCGCCAAGGTGCTGGCCGAACAGGGCCATTTTGCTGTGGTCGAGGGCAAGGTGGTGTCGGTACGCGAAAGCGGGGCGACCATCTACGTGAACTTCGGACGGCGATGGAGCACGGACTTCACCGTTACGATCCTGAAGCGAAATGCGCGTAGCTTCACGACGGCCGGGCTCGAACCGAAGACCCTTGCCGGCAGGCGCGTCCGGGTCCGCGGCTGGATCGAGGAGCGGGGTGGACCGTGGATCGAGGCAACGCGGCCCGAGCAGATTGAACTCATCGATCGCGAGTGATGGCTGAGAACGTGACGATTTTCTGGACCAAAGGAGTAGCAACGCTGCGTTCAGCGCATGCCGGAATGGCGGCGCTGGCTTTGCTGTTGGCCGCGTGCACGGCGTCACCGCCTGCCATCGAACCGCAAGCGGCGGTGCAGCCGTCGGCCAAGGCCGCCGAAACGAGCACCATGTCGCCGGCGGTTTTGCGCGAGCATCAGCGCATTCTCGCCGCCTATGGCGGCGTCTATAACGACCCGAAGCTGCAAGCAATGATCGAGCAGACCGTTGAACGCCTGGTGGCGGCATCGGACCGGCCGGACTTGCACTACCGAGTCACCATGCTCAATTCGCAGTCGATCAACGCTTTCGCGCTGCCAAGCGGCCAGCTGTACGTGACGCGCGGCCTGGTCGCGCTCGCCAACGACGAGTCCGAGGTTGCTTCCGTGCTGGCGCATGAGATGGGACACGTGATCGCCCACCATGCCGCGATCCGCGAAGAGCAGACCAAGCAGGCTGCGTTGGTCGGCCGCGTGGTCAGCGATGTCATCTCCGATCCGGAAGCCGGTGCGCTGGCGCTGGCCAAATCGAAGCTCGCGCTTGCCAGTTTCTCGCGCGCGCAGGAATTCGAAGCCGACGCCATCGGCATCGGCATCGCCGCCAGGGCCGGTTACGATCCCTACGGCGCGGTGCGCTTCCTCACGTCGATGGAGCACAATTCGGAGCTGAAGTCGTCGCCGAATGGCACCGCCATCGATCCGCGTGCTCCGGACTTCCTGTCGTCGCATCCGGCAACGCCGGAGCGGATCACCAATGCGACCGCCAATGCCCGCCAATACAGTGGCCGGTCCGCCGCGACCACGGCAAGCACAGGGCCGGTCGGCGTCAGGGACCGGCCCGGTTATCTTTCCGGAATCGACGGCATCGTGTTCGGCGAAGATCCGAGCGAGGGCTACGTGCGCGGCCGCCGATTCCTACATCCGCGTCTCGGCTTTACGTTCACGGCGCCGGAAGGCTTCGCCCTCGACAACACCGCGCAAGCCGTCCTCGGCGTCAAACGCGGCGGCGGCCAGGCATTGCGTCTCGACGTCGTGCGGGTGCCGTCGGAACAGACACTCGCCGGTTATTTGACCTCCGGCTGGATCGAGAACATCGACCCCAGCACCGTGGAAGACATCACCGTCAATGGCTTTCCGGGAGCGACCGCCGCCGCCAAAGGCGATCAATGGGAGTTCCGTCTTTACGCCATCCGCTTCGGCAGCGACGTTTATCGCTTCATCTTTGCCGCCAAGCGCCGCACGCCGGAAAGCGACCGCGTCTTCCGCGAGTCGATCGGCACGTTCCGCCGCATGAGTCTGGCGGAGATCGAAGACGCGAAACCGCTGCGCCTGCAAATCGTCACCGTCGCTCCCGGCGATACCGTGGAAAAACTCGCGGGCCGGATGGCCGTTGCCGATCGCCAACTCGAACGCTTTCGCGTGCTCAACGGACTGGCCTCCGGCGAAAAACTCAAGTCCGGCATCGAAGTCAAGATTGTCGTGGAGTAGCTTACCGTTCGGCGCGATCACATATTGATCGCGCGCTTGGCGACCGCGAGTGCCGCTTCCTTGACCGCTTCGCTCAACGTCGGATGCGCGTGGCAGGTGCGCGCGATGTCTTCCGACGAGGCGCCGAACTCCATGGCCATGGCGGCTTCGGCAATCAGGGCCTCGGCGTCGGGTCCAAGAATGTGCACGCCGAGCACGCGATCGGTCTTGGCGTCGGCGAGGATCTTGACGAAACCGTCGGTCGCCAAGTCGGTGCGGGCGCGGGCGTTGGCGGTGAAAGGAAATTTGCCAACTTGATACGCGACGCCGGCAGCCTTCAGTTCATCTTCGGTCTTACCCACCGAAGCGATTTCGGGACTGGTGTAGACGACGTTCGGGATGACATCGTAATTCACGTGGCCGGCCTGCCCAGCAATGATTTCGGCGGCTGCAACGCCTTCTTCTTCGGCCTTGTGCGCGAGCATCGGGCCGGCCACCACGTCGCCGATGGCATAGATGCCGGCTACGTTAGTGCGAAAATGGTCGTCGATCAGTACCCGGCCGCGATTGTCTTTCTTGACGCCGGCCGCTTCGAGACCAAGCCCGTCGGTGTACGGCGCGCGGCCGATGGCGACGAGGACGATGTCGGCATCGAGCGTCTCCGCCGCACCGCCGACGGCCGGCTCGACCTTGATCTTGAGGGTTTTGCCGGAGGTGTCGATCGCCGTGACTTTCGACGACAGCTTGAACGCAATGCCTTGTTTCTCTTGCAGGCGCTGAAACTGGCGCGCGACTTCGCCGTCGATACCCGGGAGGATGTGATCGAGAAACTCAACGACCGTCACCTGCGCGCCGAGCCGCCGCCACACCGAGCCAAGCTCCATCCCGATCACGCCGGCGCCGACGACGACAAGCCGCTGCGGCACCGCCGCAAGGTCCAACGCGCCGGTCGAGGAGACGATGCGCTTTTCATCGATGTCGATGCCGTGAAGGCGAGCGACTTCGGAGCCGGTCGCGATGACGATTGCCTTGGTTTCAAGGTTTTGCGTTTTGCCGCTGTCGTCCTTCACCTCGACCTTGCCGGGGGCAACGATCCGGCCGACGCCGCGAAACGTCTCGACTTTGTTCTTCTTGAAAAGAAAATCGACGCCCTTGGTGTTGGCATCGACGTTCTGCTGTTTGTATTTCAACAGTGTCGGCAGATCGACGCTTGGGGTGCCGATCTTTATTCCCATCTGTCCGAATTTGTGACCGGCCTCCTCGTACACTTCGGACGCGTGCAGCAGCGCCTTCGAGGGGATGCAGCCGATGTTGAGACAGGTGCCGCCGAAGGTCGGCCACTTCTCGACCACCGCGGACTTCAAGCCGAGCTGCGTTGCGCGAATGGCGCATTCGTAACCGCCGGGCCCGCTACCAATGACGATGAGGTCGTAAGCCATCCCTTACAAATCCAACACCAGACGTGCGGGCTCCTCCAGCGATTCCTTCACCCGCACAAGGAACGTCACCGCTTCACGGCCGTCGACAATGCGATGATCATAGGAGAGCGCCAGATACATCATCGGCCGGATTTCGACCTTGCCGGCGACCGCCATCGGCCGTTCCTGGATCTTGTGCATGCCGAGAATGCCGGATTGCGGTGCGTTGAGGATCGGCGTCGACATCAACGAGCCATAGATACCGCCGTTGGTGATCGAGAACGTACCGCCCTGCAATTCGTCGATCTTGAGTGCGCCGTCGCGCGCCCGCTTGCCCAAATCGGTGATCGATTTTTCAATTTCGGCGATCGTTTTCATGTCGCAGTCGCGCACCACCGGTACGACCAGGCCGCGCTCGGTGCCGACCGCAATGCCGATGTGATAATAATTTTTGTAGATGATGTCGGTGCCGTCCATCTCGGCGTTGACGGCGGGAATTTCCTTGAGCGCCTGCACGCAGGCGCGCACGAAAAAGCCCATGAAGCCGAGCTTCACGCCGTGCTTCTTCTCGAACAGCTCGCGGTATTGGTTCCGCAGCGCCATGACATGTGTCATGTCGACCTCGTTGAAGGTCGTGAGCATGGCGGCGGTGTTTTGCGCATCCTTCAGGCGCCGCGCGATGGTTTGGCGAAGCCTGGTCATGCGCACGCGCTCTTCGCGCGCGGCATCATCGGCCGGCGACGGCGCACGCATCTGCACCGCCGCTGCCGGCGCGGCGACGGGGGTCGGTTGCGAGGCGGCGCGCTCGATGGCGGCGAGCATGTCGCCTTTGGTCACGCGGCCGTCCTTGCCGCTACCTGGAACCGTCGAAGGATCGGTACCGGTTTCGGCGGCGATTTTGCGCACCGACGGCGCCAGCGGCGTGTCGGTCCGGGGCGGAACGGACTTCGGCGCGGGCGTTTCGCGCGGCGCCACCGGCTCCGGTCCGGCGCCGATGGCCTTGGCCTTTTCGGTCTTCTGATCGGGCCGGCCCGTAGGGACGGCGCCGGCACCCTCTTTGATGGCGCCAAGAAATGCGCCGACCGCGACCGTGTCGCCATCCTTGACCGCGACGTCGGTGAGGATACCAGCGGCCGGAGCCGGCACCTCGATGGTGACTTTGTCGGTCTCAAGCTCGACCAGCGGCTCGTCGACGGCGACCGCATCGCCTGCCTTCTTGAACCACTTGCCGATCGTCGCTTCGGTCACCGACTCGCCGAGCGTGGGCACGCGTATCTCAGCCATGGCATCCTCTCGGTCGTCGCGGCCGGCTGGCCGGCACGACGGCGTAAGCGTTATCCGAGCGCGTCTTCCAGAAACTGCTTGAGCTGCGCCTGATGCAGCGACAGCTGCCCCACAGCCGTCGAAGCCGACGCCGGCCGACCGGCGTAACGCGCGCGGCGGTGCTTGGCACCGATCTGGTTGAGCACCCATTCGAGAAAAATATCGACGAAAACCCAGCCGCCCTGATTACGCGGCTCTTCCTGGCACCAGACAATCTCCGCCTCCTTGAAACGCGACAGCTCGGTCATCAGCGCCTTGGTGGGAAACGGATAAAGCTGCTCGATGCGCAGGAGATAAATATCGTCGACGCCGCGCTTCTCGCGCTCGTCGTAAAGGTCGAAATAAACCTTGCCGGCGCAAAGCACGACGCGCCGGATCTTGGCGTCGGCAACCAGCTTGATCTTTTCGCCCGGCAACACTTGCGCGTCATCCCAGAGCAGCCGGTGGAACGACGTATCGGCACCCATCTCGTCAAGCCGCGACACCGCGCGCTTGTGGCGCAGCAGCGACTTTGGCGTCATCAGGATAAGCGGTTTGCGGAAATCGCGTTTCAGCTGGCGCCGCAAAATGTGGAAGTAGTTCGCCGGCGTGGTGCAGTTGGCGACCTGCATGTTGTCATCGGCGCACATTTGCAGAAAGCGCTCGAGCCGCGCCGAAGAATGCTCGGGCCCCTGACCCTCGTATCCGTGCGGCAAGAGGCAAACCAGACCGGACATGCGCAGCCACTTGCGCTCGCCCGAGGAGATGAACTGGTCGAACAGGACCTGCGCGCCGTTAGCGAAATCGCCGAACTGCGCCTCCCACATGGTCAGCGCATTCGGCTCGGCCAGCGAATAGCCGTATTCGAAACCGAGCACAGCTTCTTCCGACAGCATCGAGTTGATGACTTCGAACCGCGCTTGCCCGTCAGCGAGGTGATTGAATGGCGTGTAACGATGCTCGTCTTCCTGATCGGTCAGCACCGAATGGCGCTGCGAGAAGGTGCCGCGCTCGCTGTCCTGACCGGACAACCTGACGCGGCGATCCTCGAGCAGAATCGAGCAGATGGCGAGCGCTTCCCCGGTCGACCAATCGATGTTGGTCCCGGTTTCAATCGCTTTGCGCCGGTTTTCAAGAAAGCGGTTGAGCGTCCGATGCAAGTGGAAATCGGCCGGCAGCGTTGTGATCTTCGCGCCGATTTCCTTGAGCTTGCCGAGATCGACTCCGGTCTTGCCGCGGCGCGGATCGTCGGCATCGTCCGCGCGCTTGAAGCCGGACCAGCGGCCGTCGAGCCAATCGGCCTTGTTGGCGCGATAGCTCTGCGCCGCCTCCAACTCGGCGTCGAGCCGGCTGCGCCAATCCGCCTTCATCTTGTCGACTTCACCGGCGGTCAGCACACCTTCGCCGACCAGTTTATCGCCGTAGATCTCCAGCGTGGTCGGGTGTTGCGCGATCGCCTTGTACATCAGCGGCTGGGTGAACGACGGCTCATCACCCTCGTTATGACCGTGCCGTCGATAGCAGAACATGTCGATCACGACCGGCTTTTGAAACTTCTGGCGAAATTCGGTCGCTACCTTGGCGGCGTACACAACCGCTTCCGGATCGTCGCCGTTGACGTGGAAGATCGGTGCCTCGATCATTTTGGCGACGTCGGAGGGGTAAGGCGAAGAGCGAGAAAACCGCGGATTGGTGGTAAAGCCGATCTGGTTGTTGACGATGAAATGCACCGAGCCGCCGGTACGATGCCCGCGCAGGCCGGACAAACCGAAACATTCCGCCACCACGCCCTGGCCGGCGAACGAGGCGTCGCCATGGATCAACAGCGGCATCACCATGGTGCGATCTTCGCGCGTGGCGCCGAACTGATCCTGCTTGGCGCGCACCTTGCCGAGCACCACCGGATCGACGATTTCAAGATGCGACGGATTGGCGGTCAGCGACAGGTGAACCTTGTTGTTGTCGAACTCGCGGTCGGACGACGCGCCGAGGTGATATTTCACGTCACCCGAGCCTTCGATCTCGTTCGGCGTCGCCGAGCCGCCCTTGAACTCGTGGAAGATGGCGCGGTGCGGCTTGGCCATGACCTGCGAGAGCACGTTGAGCCGTCCGCGATGCGCCATGCCGATGACGATGTCGCGCACACCAAGCGCGCCGCCGCGCTTGATGATCTGCTCGAGCGCCGGAATCATCGATTCGCCGCCGTCGAGGCCGAAACGCTTGGTGCCGGTGAATTTCAGGTCGCAGAATTTTTCGAAACCTTCGGCCTCCACCAGCTTGTTGAAGATGGCGCGCTTGCCTTCACGGGTAAACGAAATTTCCTTGTCGGCTCCCTCGATGCGTTCCTGCATCCAGCCTTTTTGAGCGCCATCCGAGATGTGCAGGAATTCGACGCCGAGGGTCTGACAATAGGTGCGCCGCAGGATCGCAACGATTTGGCGAATGGTGCCGAATTCAAGCCCAAGCACCTTGTCGAGAAAGATCGGGCGGTCGAGATCGGCTTCGCCAAAGCCGTACGCCTTCGGGTCGAGTTCTTCCTCTTTGGGCTGCGGCTGCAAGCCGAGCGGATCGAGATTGGCGTGGAAATGACCGCGGGCGCGATAAGCACGGATGAGCATCAGCGCGCGTATCGAGTCGCGCGCGGCGCGTTCGACATCGGCGCCGCTCAGATCGACGCCCTTGGCTTGCGCCTTCGCCTGCACCTTGCCGCCGAGCGCCTTGCCGACTTCGGTCCAGTTGCCGTCGAGCGCGGCGACGAGATCATTGCGCTCCAGCTGCGGCCAGTCCGGCCGCCGCCATGAGGGCCCGCGGGCATTCTCGGCAACGTCGCGAGCGCTGTCCTTCAGGCTCTGGAAAAACGCCTGCCATTCGGCATCCACCGACTGGGCATCGGCTTCGTAGCGCGCGTAAAGGTCTTCGATATACGGGGCGTTGCCGCCGTACAGAAACGATGTGCGGGCGAAGGCGGCATTCGCATCTTGGCGGGACATGAGCGCGTTCCTGGGGAGTTCCGAACTTGGTGCGCGACAGGCTGCACCGGCGAAACGCCACAAAGGCGGGCAAAATCCGAACTCAGCCCGGCCCGGCGCGAGCCGAATCCCCTTGTATCCTATTTAATCTCTCGATGCGGCAGGCAAAAGGCATAAGAAATGAATCGTTATTTCCGCGCTTCGGCCAGGGTTTTCCCCAGGCGGGCCGGTGAAGGTGAAACCGTGATCCCGGCCGAAGTCATGGCGGCGATCTTCGATTCGGCGTCACCCTTGCCTCCCGCAATGATGGCCCCGGCATGCCCCATTCGGCGCCCGGGTGGCGCGGTCCGTCCGGCAATAAACCCAACCACCGGTTTTTTGCGACCCCGCTTGGCTTCATCCTTGAGAAATTGCGCGGCGTCTTCCTCGGACGAACCGCCGATCTCACCGATCATGACGATCGCTTCGGTTGCCTTGTCGGCCAAAAACATCTCGAGCATTTCGATGAAGTCGGTGCCTTTCACCGGATCGCCGCCGATGCCGACTGCAGTGGTCTGGCCGAAGCCTTCTTGCGTTGTTTGAAACACCGCTTCGTAGGTGAGCGTGCCCGAGCGCGAAACAATCCCGACCTTGCCCGACTTGAAGATGTTGCCCGGCATGATGCCGATCTTGCACGCACCCGCGGTCATCACACCCGGACAGTTCGGTCCGATCAGGCGCGATTTCGAACCGCACAGCGCGCGTTTTACGCGGACCATGTCGATGACCGGAATGCCCTCGGTGATGCACACGATCAGCGCAATACCGGCATCGATCGCTTCGCAAATCGCGTCGGCAGCGCCGGGTGGCGGCACATAGATCACGCTGGCGTCGGCTCCCGTCTTCGCTCGCGCCTCGTTCACCGTATTGAACACCGGCAAATTGAGATGCGTGCTTCCGCCTTTGCCCGGCGACGTGCCGCCGACCATTTTGGTCCCGTAAGCGATCGCCTGCTCGGAGTGAAATGTCCCATTCTTCCCGGTAAAACCCTGGCAGATCACTTTGGTGTTGTTGTCGATCAGGATCGACATCAGGCAACTCCTCGGACCGCCTTGACGATCTTTTGCGCGGCGTCGTCGAGGTCGTCCGCGGAAATGACGTTGAGGCCCGACTTCTGGATGATCTCCTTGCCGAGCGCGACGTTGGTGCCTTCGAGCCGCACCACCAGAGGCACATGCATCCCTACTTCCTTCACCGCGGCGACCACGCCTTCGGCGATGACGTCGCATCGCATGATGCCGCCGAAAATGTTGATCAGGATTCCCTTTACGTTCGGATCGGAAGTGATGATCTTGAATGCCGCCGCTACTTTGTCCTTGGTGGCGCCACCGCCGACGTCAAGGAAATTCGCCGGCGTCTCGCCATAAAGTTTGATGATGTCCATGGTCGCCATCGCCAGCCCGGCGCCGTTGACCATGCAGCCGATGGTGCCGTCGAGGGCGACGTAGTTCAGGCTGTGCCGCGCCGCCTCCAGCTCCTTCGGGTCCTCCTCCGCCTCGTCCAGCAGCTTCTCCAGCTCCGGGTGGCGGAACAGCGCGTTGTCGTCGAAGCTGATCTTGGCATCTAGCGCCACCACGTCGCCGGCACCGGTCACCACCAGCGGGTTGATCTCGACGATGCCGCAATCAAGCGCGGTGAAGGCCGCATACATCGCCGCCACGAACTTCGTGAACGCGCCCACCTGGGCGGGCGTCAGCCCCAGTCCGAAGCCGAGGCGCCGCGCTTGGAAGGGGGAGAACCCGGCGGCCGGGTCGATCGCCACGCGCTGGATCTTCTCCGGCGTGTGGGCCGCCACTTCCTCGATCTCCATCCCGCCCTCGGAGGAGGCCATGATGGTGATCCGCCCGGTGGCGCGATCCACCAGCAGCGACAGATAGAGTTCGCGGGCGATGTCGCAGCCGGCTT
>DATKRE010000240.1:0-10752 GCA_035532335.1 Xanthobacteraceae bacterium
TTTGTTGTCTTCGTCGCGCTCCAACCCGGCAATCTCATCCCAAAGATCGATCAAGTGCCGATTGATCTTCAGTTTGCCGTTTGAGATTGCTTGCTGCAAAAGCTCGAATGAAGCATCAAGGCCAACGCCTCCACCGGGCAGTGTTGCATGTTCGGCGAGCATCCGCAGGCCAAGCTCTTTATACATTTGCCGATAGGACTGGCCGTCCTTACCTGTGCCTTGTCGTTCCGCAGCGCCCCAAGCAATAGGAGCATTGCCCCACGCTGGCGTTAAAATCCGCCGCGCTAATTGTTCCGGCAATAAATGCTGCCCCTTGAACGCATCCACCACATAGAACATTTCCGAAGCTCGATCGAACAGACAGAACACAACACCGGCAGGGTGCGCGCTCTCGCTAAGTCCGCCATGGCTCGGATCGAAACCAATTATTTTGTGGAAATAAGACGGGAAACTTTCTAAAGGGCGGTCCATCGCCACTTCATCTTGCGGAGCCCACAGCACATTGCCGCCGCCAGTGTAATCGGCACCGTAAAGTCGCGTCGCAGCTTCCAACGGATTGTTGGCGTATCGCGCCTTCATTTCCTCACGTTGAGCGTCGCTCAAATGTGCAGCGTCAAAGATCGTCGCTGTAATGGTCTGCCGCTCCGGGTGTCCCGGTTCTTTGAACCAAAGAGCGATTGCAGATTGTTGCTTGCGCGGCGTAGCGGTCAACCAAATGCGCCCGGACGTGGCCGACAAGCGCGCTAGCAATTCGCTCCATAAGCCCATGTCAGTCGGCATTTCGTCACAGACAATGAAATCAACGCTCTCCGATTGTGCGGCTTCGCGGCCCTGCTCATAGCTCTTGAACCTGATAACGGCCGTGGTGCCGTCCTGGCGTTTGACAGTCACGCTATCGACTGAGCCCGCGATGCCGCGCGCATTTTGCACATTGATAATGTTCTCGGCAGGTATGGTTCCGGTTCCCACCAGGCCAGCAGCAATGTCACCTAACAATCGGCTTTGAAGTCCATCGCGTATCATCTGAGTGGTTGGGGCAAAGCACCAGACAACCATGCTGTGAGGGCGAACAAGATTTAGTTTCGGCTGCTTCCATCCGGTGAACCATGGCGGAAACTCTTGCGTCACCTGAAAAGTAATCATCCCGGCCGCAGCTTGCGTCTTGCCGAATTGGTTAGAGGTTTTGGCGTACAACGCCATTGCCGTCGAATTGAGTAAGTCTCTTTGCTTGGGCGAGTAGTTGACGAAATCGTGGGCGCGATAGCTGCGCCGGTAGTCCTGATCGCACAAAATTGCCTTGCGCCGCTGAACGATACCCGCAACGTCAATCTGTTCGTCTTCGTCAAAAATTTCACTCATAGATTTTCCATCTGTTTCGCAATGTCATCTTCTACGCTCGGTTCAATGACGGTGAATTCCGCGTCGATCGGTTTAGCCAACAGGGCGCGAAGACGAGGCAATCCGATCGGCCCAAATTCAGCTAGCAATGCTTCCTCACTGGTCCCAAGGCGCAACAGATATTCCAAATGTTCCAGCGCACTTTTCGTGTGATCTGCTTTGTGCGTGACTTCGATTTTGTGTTTTGTCTCGACCGGATCAATGCGTTCTAGGATCGTGGTCGCGGCTCGCAACCGATCTTTGTGGCCAGGGTTTGAGACGATTTCGTTTATTGCCGCCACAGCAGCCGGACCTTCCCGCCGAATTCGCTTCTTGGTTATCTCGGTGATCGCCGCTTGCACCCGCTCATCGTCGGCGAGCCTGCTGGCTATCGTCGCCATTGTGCGAGCCGTACTAGAGCCATCAGGGTTGCCATAACCCGCGCGGCGAGCGGCGGCGGCTAATGCACCGTGGCCCGGATTTTCCTCGAATATGGCGAACACGAACGCGCGTTGTCGCGCATTCAAGGCCCGCATCGCAGGCCCTAATGCGTTGTTTTCATTCTCAGTGGAAACGAGTGCGTTCATTTTCTGTTCGACGATTTGAGGGGTATGGATGTAGCCGGGGGTTCGGAATAACGAATGGGTGACGCTCCTACGAGGTCGTTTTGTCGGCGCGCGAGCGGCCCGGCTCCGTTAAGCAAGCCGCTCGCGCTGCACAACAACTCACGGCGACCTTGGAGAAGTAGCGCCGTGAATTCGAAATTGGACGATGCGAACAGTCGGCTTTTAGCGGGACCGCCGTTCGCATCGTATCCGCCAGCCACGGGAGCAGCCGCCGAATTGTTTATAGGGTTCATTTCTGTTTCCGCACCCGTTCCACTTCGTTCATCAAATCGGCTTGAGTTGCGAGCAGCGAGAGAACTTGAATGTCATTCACCACAAGAGAGTTTTTGAGGTCGCGGGTAAACTCATTGCTGCTCGCCGTGCTCAACACGCTCATGGCTTTTTCTCGCAACGCGGCCAACGCGGCCTTGCTGCCAGTCACCTTTAATCCAAGGCTTTCTTGACGGTCTTTGAATTGCTGCCGCTGGTCTGGCGTAGCTGTTCTCTGGAACGCACCAACCTCAACAATCCTCTCGATCACGCTGTTGCCAATCGCCGGGCTCAAACCGAGTTCAGCAACGAATTTCGTCGTCACACTGGCGACGGCGGCCAGATTGTCCGGCTTCAAATCGTTTAGCTTGGAAAAATCCGGTTTGTAATCTGTTTGCTTAGGCTCAGCGGAAAGCCCGGCGTTGTGATACGTCTCGGCAAGTGCAGGGTCCATCAGCGGCTTAACCGCCAATCCATCTTGACCCGCCGCGCGATCTAGGTCCGCGAGTTTGCGAGCCAGTACGTCGGGAGGCGCGTCTCGGTTGTATTTTAAAACATCGCTTTTGGCGGCTTCGTAATCGCTCTGTGAGATGTCGGGCAAGTGTGACGAATAGTTCGGGCCAGCGTCACGCTTGGGCGTTTCGATAACGTCAAGCGTTTCCGGGTCACGGTGGACCACCGGAGCCGAGAGACTGACGTGGGGATGTTCAATTGCCATTTAGTATCTCCGTCTTTAGAGCGGTGGGGCAACGTAATTTGTGGAACCGTCGACGGCTAAATAGAAAAACTGCGAAGTTAGATTTCCGCTGCTTTCTATCCCCCGGATCACGGCCTCGATAAACAAAACCAAATCTTTTTTCGTCAGCGCGTTGCCTTGCTGGTCGGTTAAGTTGTAGCGAAGTTCGAAGTCGAAATTGGCCGTCGGCGCGGAAGTCGCAAGCGTGTAGTTGAGCGGGTCCGTGTCGCTGGCCCCGCGAGTTGAAGAAATGCAAACAGCAGTCATTTTAGTTCTCCGTTGGGTTTCAGTTTGTGGATAACGCTAGTGAGATCGACCGCGAAGCCGCGTTGTTTTCAGTTTCGATGGATTTCGAAAGTGCAGCGTTCAACGCGGCGGCAGTTTCATAGGCCACCGCATCAAGCGGTGCGACCTTGCCCGGCGAACCGAGCGTCGTCGCAATGTCAACGCCCATAAAAAGTTTGGTTGCTACGCCAAGCACGCGCATCACTTCAGTTCCGATCGCGGTATTCACTTCAGCTTCAGAGGGCACCGCCGGGTCGGTGAAAGAACATCTGATCTTCAGTGCTGCATCCTGCATGCCGTCGTGAGCCTCTTTAAGCGCAGCGATGGCGGCGACGATGCCCCGCGCGTGATCGTGATAAGCCGTCGTCAATCGGCTCATTGATTTAAGGCGCTGGCCAATCATATGGCCCCGGACATGCGGTGGAATTTCTTCGGTCATTGCGCGGCCTCTGGCGGTTCGAAATCTGTAATCCCTTGGGCGTGCAAAGCTTCGACCCAAAGACAATCGCGAAGTGTCAGCGCCATGCTGGCAAGCTTAACTGCGTCAGCCAGTGGTATGTTTCTCGCTCGCGCGCTCTTCGCTTCCGCACGTCGCCGGGCAACCGGGCCAGTCATGGAAGGCGGAGCGTTGCGAGCCGCGTCCCGATCGGCTTGCGTGGTCTGCTTGCGGTAGAAGCTTTCGGCCGCTGCGACCGAATAGAAGCGGCGCCGGCCTACGATGTATGGAAGCCCAAGCCTGCCCCTCGCTGCGGTGCGCGAAACGGCAGCCGGATCGCGGCTGAATAACAAACCGAGCTCTTTGATCGAAAACACGTCGTCCGGCCGGATCATGTGGGAATACGGACAACAGAACAGTCAACCGCCGTGGCCGTCGTCACGGTGAATCGATATTGGCCTGGCGTGAGGTAGCCTGAGATTGATCCGTTCGCAGTCAGCTTGAGCGCGGTCGGCAACGAGAGCCACGTCGAACCATCCGGCCCGAGCGCCTGCAATTCGACATTGCCGCCGCCCCATGTGGCTACAGCTTCAACCAGATAGTCGCCGCCATTGAGAAAGAATGCGGCCGTGCTGGCGCTGATATTCGTGAACGATTTGCTTTCGGACGCGACCATAGCGTTGCTCCAATACTTCGCTCGATTGGGCGAAGCCGGTTAGATCGATGCCCCGCAACGCGCGGAGCGATGACGTTTCCAGTTCAGGGATTGGTCCGCGATTTTTGACCGGGGTGACCCGTATCGGCCTGCGGAGACGGCCGGGGGTCGTGTCGGTTTTACGAGTTTACAACTTTACGAGTTTACAACAATCCAAATTCTAGGAGTATGGTCCTACTCCTATCGAGGGATGGAAGTCAATGCTTATTTTCATGACCTGTGACCCCGGCATGTGACCCCTCTGGCTGCAATTGCAATTAAAAGCCAATAAAATCAATATGATCCAGAATATGTTGCGGCTATTGCATCGCCAGCCACGGCGCGGCGGCGCGCAAGGCCGGCATGACGGAGCAAATGTTCGGCGAGCTGATGGCGGTGGTCGGCATGGCCAACGAAACCAACCGGCTCGCCAACGGATATCGGGTGCCGATCGATCCGCAGTTCGAGAAATGACGCGCGTTTTGGTGAGGCATGATCTTTTCGGAAAACCGGCGTCCACTTTTCCGGATCATGCCTAGCCTTTTACGTCGCTTTCGTTGGTCCGCGGCCCGGTGGTAGCGGGTGGCCCACCTTTGCCGCCAGTCTGCGGGTGCGCGTTCGGTGCCGCGGCCGCCAGTGGCGGCGCGGCGGCGGTTTGCACGGGACTCCCACTGCCGGTATTGAGTCCGTAGAGCACGACACTGAGGATGACGACGGCGGCGATGGCCGCTAGTGGTCCAATTCTAACATTCGCATCCGTATTCGGCAGCTTCTCATGCGAATGTTGGAATCAAAAGGACCACTAGCAAATATGAGTCTTAGTGGAGCTTTGGATTTGACATTCGCTTCACGAGTCTGCCGCTAGGTGGGTAGCGAATGTTAAATCCGCTCCATAGCGAAGGAGCGGGGGGATGGAAACCGCCGTTGACAGCAAATTGCGGCAGCGGTTCCCCATAACATCCGAATCCAGCCACCATCCGACCATGCTTTGCCCGAAAACGCGCGGCTTCTGGGTCGCGCACAACAATGGCGGGGTGTCGCTTGCGTTGGCGTGGGGGTGACTTGCGTTCTCAAGCCCTTGCGTTCTCAAGCCGCGGTTGGAGAACTGATAATGACATTGCGTGCGTTCGTTGGCGGCGCCGTGCTGGCGGCCGGTACGGCTATTTGCGCCCATACGGCTTCGGCGGCCGACCTGCCGTCGCCCATTCCGACCAAGGTGCCGGTGGCGCCGGTCGCCTATGCGCCGGCCGCGATTTACAATTGGACCGGTTTTTATATCGGCGGCAATTTCGGCGCCGGCGTTTCAAATTCGTCCTGGAGCGATCCATTTGCCGGCGGGAGCAACACATTCCGCAGCGGTGTCGGCTTTCTCGGCGGCGGCGAGATCGGCGCCAACTATCAAATGAACATGTTCGTCGTCGGCCTCGAAGGCGATTTCGACTGGACTAATCTCAAAGGCGGTGGCGCCGACTCCATCGGCGATACGCTCAACACGAATACCAAATGGACGTCAACCGTGACCGGCCGGGTCGGTGCGGCGTTCGATCGCCTGCTGATCTACGGCAAGGGCGGTTTGGCGCTCGCGCAAGACCAAAGCGGCTTCACCGATCTTGCCGGTAACAGCGCGAGTACGAGTTTCATGCGCACCGGCTGGACCGTCGGCGCCGGCCTCGAATACGGCATCACCAAAAATTGGTCGGCAAAAATCGAATACGACTATTTGAATTTCGGCTCGCAAGCGCTGAATTTTGCGACACCCTTGCAGCCGGCCTACGCGTCGAACGCCAGTCTCAACGCTCAGGAAATCAAGGCGGGCATCAATTTCCGCTTTGGTGGTCCATAACGCACGCTTCGCGTTACGACCGCGCCGGCCAGTCACGAATTGCCGCGTATTCTCGGGGGCATGTCGCCTGCGCCGCGAGGTCCGTGCCGTCATTGACAAGCGCGGTCCGCTCGTCATGATCGCGCCCGTATCAGCGGACGCGGCGCGTCCGCTCGCGTATCGGATCGGCGATGGGGCTGATAGTCGAAATCATCGGTCTTGTGGTGTTTCTTGGCGCGCATGTGTTCGTCTCGCTGCGCGGCCAGCGGGAAGCCTTGATCGCCCGGATCGGTCGCGGTTCGTATTTCGGCCTGTTCTCGCTCGTCTCGATCGTCGGGTTGTTGCTGATCGGCTATGGCTTTGCGCGTTACCGCGCCGAGGGCCTCATCCCGATCTGGTATCCGCCAGCGTGGACGCATCATATCGTCGAGGCGCTGATGTGGCCCGCCAGCATTGCGGTGGTTGCCGCCTATTTTCCCGGCAACATCAAGCGCGTGCTCAAACACCCGATGCTGGTCGGCGTGAAAACCTGGGCGGCCGCGCATCTTTGCGCCAGTGGCGATCTGGGTGGCATCATTCTGTTCGGCGCAGTTCTCGCCTGGGCGGTTTACGATCGCATCTCGCTCAAGCGGCGAAGCGATCCCGGGTCGCCGCCAATTCCGGCGGGCGGTCTGCGCAACGATATCATCGCGGTCGTCGTCGGCACCATCCTTTACCTGGCGCTCGGCTTCTTGTTTCATCCCTTCGTCATTGGCGTGACGGCTTTCGCTTCGCCGGCACTGGGACACTGACGGATGTCCGTACACGAAGAGATTCGGCGTCTTACCGCGCCGGACATCGGCCGCCGCAAAGGCGGCGAGCCGATCGTATGCTTGACCTCCTATCACGCGCACACTGCGCGCATCCTCGACGGCTATTGCGACGTCATTCTGGTCGGCGATTCACTGGGCATGGTCATGCACGGCCTCGAAACGACCGTGCCGGTCACCCTCGACATGATGATCCTGCAAGGCCACGCAGTGATGCGCGGCTCGAAGCGCGCATTGGTTGTCGTCGATTTGCCTTTCGGTTCATACGAAGCATCCAGGGAGCAGGCGTTCGCGTCAGCGGCGCGTGTGCTCAAGGAAACCGGCTGCGGCGCCATAAAACTCGAGGGCGGACGCCGGATGGCCGAGACGATCTCGTTTCTCGTTCAGCGCGGCGTTCCCGTGATGGGGCATGTCGGATTGACGCCGCAAGCCATCAATACCATCGGGTCGTTTCGCGCGCAGGGCCGTGACGAAAGCGACTGGGCGCCGATCGAGGCTGACGCGCACGCGGTGGCCGATTCAGGCGCGTTCGCCGTGGTGCTGGAAGCGATTGCCGAGCCATTGGCGCGCCGCATCGCCGGACAGGTCGCAATCCCGACCATCGGTATTGGCGCGAGCCCCGCGTGCGATGGTCAAATCCTTGTGCTGGAGGATATGCTGGGGCTGTCGCCTCGGGTGCCGAAATTTGTGAAGCGCTTCGGAGAACTCGGCCCTTCCATCGAACGTGCGGTCAAGAGCTATGCGGACGAGGTCCGGGCCCGCAGCTTTCCTGGGCCGGATAACGTCTATCCGATGCGCAAGAAGACCCTTTAATGACGACGAGCATTGGCAGGGCAAAAGCCGCCCTTTGCCTTGCTCGTGCCACATCACTATTCTAGCTCCCGCGCGAGGGCGCTCGGGCGTAACCGTCGGGAATTCCTTAGGTTTGCCGGCGCAGCGTTTGGCGGCCTTTCCCCGGCAGCAGGGGGGAGCCGGTTTGAGCGCAGGGACGGGGGCAAGAATCCGTGACCGATATTTTCAATGAAGTCGATGAGGAAGTCCGTCGCGAACGGCTCAAGAAGCTGTGGGAGCGTTACGGCACCTTCATCATCGCGGGCTGCGTCCTGTTCGTCGTGGCTGTTGGCGGCTGGCGCGGCTACGAATGGTGGGAAGCCAAAAAAGCGGCCGAAGCCGGCGCTGCATTTGAACAAGCGGTGACCCTCGCCGAAGCCGGCAAACACCAGGAAGCGGAGGTGGCGTTCGGCAAACTCGCGACCGACGGCACCGCCGGTTATCGCGTGCTGGCACGGTTGCGCGAAGCCGCCGAACTCGCGTCGACCGATCGTTCGGCCGCTGTCAAAGCCTACGATCAAATCGCCGGCGACGGCAGCTCCGGCCAGGCCATCCGGGATCTCGCAAATCTGCGCGCCGGGTATCTGCTGGTCGATGGCTCGTCCTACGCCGACATGCTTGCCAGACTTAAGTCGTTGACCGCGCCCGACCGAGCCTTTCGCTACAGCGCCCGCGAGTTGCTGGCGCTGTCCGCGTGGAAGGCCGCGGATATGAGCGCGGCGCGTAAATGGGCCGAAATGATTATTACCGATCCGCAAACGCCGCCGGCCGCGCGCAGCCGTGCCGAAGTTCTGAGTGAAGTTATCGCCGCGAGCGGCAAGGGTTGATCGATGCAAAGGCGAAATTCGCGATCGCTGATTTATGCCGGTTGCGCATTGACGCTGGTGATCGGCTTGGGCGCTTGCACGCCAGGGGGCCAGTTTGATCCTACCGAAATCGTTTCCTCGGACATGTTCAGCTCCAAGAAAAAAATTTCGGGTGAGCGCGAGCCACTGTTCCCGCAAGGCGTACCCGGGGCGGAAACCGGCGTACCGCCGGATTTGGTGAAGGGCTATCAGCCTCCGCCGGAACCGCCTGCGGCCACGGCCGACGCCACGCCAAAGGCCGAAACTGCGGCCGCCAAACCAAAAGCGAAGCCTAAGCCAAAACCGAAAATAGCGCGCGCTCCCGCGTCGGATCCCGCCTTCGACCAGAAGCCGGCCTCCGCGGTCCCGCCGCAGCAGCCGGCGCAAGCGTCGTGGCCGAATACGCCTGCACCAACTGCCCAGACCAACTGGCCGGCGCCACCGCAAACCGGTCAGGCTCAGAAGGCAGCCCCCGCCACCGCGCAGACGGGTTGGCCCGCTCCGCCACAGCCGCAAGCGCAGACCAACTGGCCCGCTCCCTCCGGCTTGGGCCAATCGCACTGATCTGCCGGTAAAGAGCTTGCGTGCATCGCAAAGGCGTCGCTGCTAATCACCATCGCGTCATACGATCCGGCGTTCCGCCAGATCGCCGCGCCAGGGCTTTTGCGCCATGTCTTTTACTGTCGCTATTGTCGGCCGGCCCAACGTGGGAAAATCGACATTGTTCAACCGTCTCGTCGGGGCCCGCCGGGCGCTGGTGGACGATTTGCCGGGGGTTACCCGCGATCGGCGCGAGGGCGATGCCAAGCTTGGGGATTTGACGTTTAAGGTTATCGATACAGCGGGGCTTGAGGACGCCGATCGCAAGAGCCTTTCCGGCAAGATGCAGGAGCAAACCAAAGCGGCGATGGCTCAAGCCGACGCGGTTCTGTTTCTCATCGATGTGCGCACCGGAACGACCGCGGCGGACCGCGGCTTTGCCGATCTCGTGCGTAAGTCGGGTAAGCCCGCGATTCTCGTCGCCAACAAAAGCGAAGGTCGCGCCGGCGAGGCAAGTCTCCCGGAATCCTACGGTCTCGGCCTTGGAGATCCGGTCGCGTTGAGCGCCGAGCATGGCGAGGGACTGGCCGACCTCTATGCGGCGTTACGCGAAGCGCTTCCGGAGGCCACGGCCGAGTCCGACCTGGACGCGGTTGTCGACGACAAGCCGAAGCCGATCCGCGTTGCGGTTGTCGGGCGGCCCAATACCGGCAAGTCGACGCTGATCAATCGCTTGCTGGGCGAGGAACGTCTGCTGACCGGCCCGGAGGCGGGCATCACGCGGGACGCGATCGCGGTGGATCATGCCTGGCAGGGGCATGCGTTGCGCATCTATGACACGGCCGGACTGCGCCGCCGCTCGCGGGTCGCGGAAAAACTGGAAAAGCTCTCGGTGGCCGACGCGCTCAACGCCATACGTTTTGCCGAAGTCGTGATCGTGCTCGTTGACGCCCAAACGCCGTTTGAAGAACAGGATATCCGAATCGCCGATCTGGTCGAGCGGGAAGGGCGCGCCGTCGTCATCGGCATCAACAAAATGGACCTGATTGATCGGCAACAGAACGCGCAGCGTTGGTTGCGAGAGGGAGTTGATCGCGCGCTGCCGCAGCTCAAAGGCGTGCCGGTCGTCACCATGTCGGCGCGCGGTGGCGAAGGCGTCGAGCGTCTGATGGCGGCCGTCATCGAAGCGTATGCAGTCTGGAACCGGCGTGCGCCGACGGCGGCGCTCAACCGGTTTTTGTCAAAAGCCGTATCGGAACATCCGCCCCCTGCAATTGCCGGCCGCCGTTTGCGGCTTAATTACATGACGCAGCCAAAAGCAAGGCCGCCGACCTTCGTCCTGTTCTCCTCGCGCGCTTCGTCGCTGCCCGAGACCTACCGGCGCTATCTCGTCAACGGCTTGCGCGACGCGTTCGATCTGCCCGGTACACCCATCCGGCTTACGCTGCGCGCCAAGGCCAATCCTTATGCCGGCCGAAAGCGCCGCCGGTGATGGAAGAGCG
>DATKRE010000241.1:0-4257 GCA_035532335.1 Xanthobacteraceae bacterium
GCAATCCCAGGAACTTGCCGTCCTTGTCGAGCGCGAGCTCGGCATGGGTGACGTGGTCCCGGCCATGCGCATCGAAGATGAAGCTCTCGCTGCGGTCCGCCGTCCACTTGACCGGCCGGTCAAGCTGGGTCGCTGCCCACGTCACAACAGCCTCTTCGGCATAGTGATAGATCTTCGAGCCGAAGCCGCCGCCGACATCGGGCGCGACGACGCGCAGCTTGTGCTCGGGCACGTGCAGCACGAAGGCGCCCATCAGCAGGCGGATGGCGTGCGGGTTCTGGCTGGTGGTGAACAGCGTGTGCTCGCCGGTGGCGCGGTCGTACTCGCCGATATAGGCGCGCGGCTCCATGGCGTTCGGCACCAGCCGATTGTTGACGATGTCGAGCTTGGTGACGTGCGCGGCCTTGGCGAAAGCGGCATCGGTCGCCGCCTTGTCGCCGATGTGCCAGTCGTAGCAGAGATTGCTCTTTGCCTCGGCGTAGAGTTGCGGCGCGCCGGGCTTTACGGCCGCGTCAACCGCGGTGATCGACGGCAATTCCTTGTAGGTGATGTTGACCAGCTCGGCGGCTTCCTCGGCTGCCGCTTTGCTGTCGGCGATGACGACCGCGATCGGATCGCCAACATGGCGCACCTTGCCGGTGGCAAGCACGGGATGCGGCGGCTCCGCCATCGGCGAGCCGTCCTTGTTCTTGACGCCCCAGCCGCAGGGCAGTGTCCCGAGGCCGGCCTTGATCAGGTCCGCGGCGGTATAAACCGCGACCACGCCGGGCGCGCCGGCGGCGCGCTTGGCGTCGACGCTCTTGATCTCGGCGTGCGCATGCGGGCTGCGCGCGAACACGGCATAGACCTGGCCGGCGCGATTGATGTCGTCGGTGTAGTGGCCTTTGCCGGTGAGGAAGCGGAGGTCTTCCTTGCGGCGCACCGGGTCGCCAATCATGCGCGGGCTCATGGCCGCGCCTTCGCCATTGCCTCCGCACCGGCTTTGATCGCCTTGACGATATTATGATAGCCGGTGCAGCGGCAGAGATTGCCTTCGAGCCACTCGCGGATCTGTTGCTCCGACGGATTCTTGTTGTGCTTCACCAGGTCGAGCGCGCTCATCACCATACCGGGCGTGCAATAGCCGCATTGCAGACCGTGGTTCTCGCGGAACGCCGCCTGCATCGGATGGAGATCGTCGCCGTTGGCGACGCCTTCGATGGTCTTGACATCGGCGCCGTCGCATTGCACGGCGAGGATGGTGCAGCTCTTGATGCCGTCGCCGTTGACGTGCACGACGCAGCAGCCGCACTGGCTGGTGTCGCAGCCGACATGGGTGCCGGTCAGGCCGAGCGTCTCGCGCAGGAACTGGACGAGCAGAGTGCGCGGCTCGACGTTGCCGGACATCTTCTTGCCGTTCACCGTCATGGTGACGTTGGGCATTTTGGGAACCTCCTCAGTGGCGGGCGCGGGGGGCGCGCGGCCTTATTGGTTGCCGGGATTGTCGTGCCGGAAATCGGCCCGGGTCAAGCGTCAGCGGGTGAAGAAATAGAGCATCGCCGCGACCAGCGCCAAAAGGATCGCGGCCCACACCACCGGCGGCAGGCGCATGCCGGCGGCCGGCATCGGCGCCGGCGTTGGCACGGGCGGCTTGGGCGCGGCGGCGGGCGCAACTTCGGGTGCCGCCGGCGCGGCCGCCGGCGCAGGCGCGCCTACGATTGCCGCGAACTTGGCGAAGAAGTCGTCGGCGTATTTGCGCGCCGTGCTGTCGATCAGCCGCGAGCCGATCTGCGCCAGCTTGCCGCCGACTTGCGCGGTCACCGTATATGTCAATTTCGTGGCATCGCCGTCCGGCGTCAGGCGTACCTCGGCGCCACCCTTGGCGAAGCCGGCGACGCCGCCCTGGCCTTCGCCGCTGATCTTGTAGCCGTTGGGCGGATCGAGATCGGTCATCGTGACCTTGCCGCCGAAGCGGGCACTCACCGGGCCAACGCGCGCCTGGACCTTGGCGGTGAACTCAGTCGGTGAGACCTTCTGCACTTCCTCGCAGCCGGTGATGCATTGCTTGAGGATGTCGGGATCGTTGAGCGCGTCCCACACCTTCTTCTGCGGCGCGGTGATGCGGTATTCACCCGTCATGTCCATGGCGTCACCCCTGGTTTTTGCGTGCTGACCGTAGCGCCCGCGTCGCCCGCGGACAAGCGCGCGGCCCGCCGTGGCGGGTTGCATGCCGCGCGCGGCCTCGGCCATAGTCGTCGCCATGTCGGGGGGACTTCCATACGGCAGCCTGGCCTGGGGCCTGCCATTCGTCGGCTTGTTGCTGACGTTGGCGATCGCGCCGCTCGGCGTGCCCGGACTGTGGAACCGGCATTACGGCAAGATCGTCGCACTCTGGGGGCTGGTCTTCGTCGTGCCCGACGTCGTCGCCGAAGGCGCTAGCGCGTCGTTCACGCGGCTGCTCGACATGGCGCTCAACACGTACGTGCCGTTCGTGCTGCTGCTCGGCGCGCTGTTCATCATCACCGGCGGCCTGCGCATCCGTGGCGCGCCGCACGGCTCGCCGGGCGTCAACACGGCGCTGCTGGCGCTTAGCACCGTGGCGTCCAGCCTGATCGGCACGCCGGGCGCGTCACTGCTGATGCTGCGGCCCCTGGTGCGCGCCAACCGTCACCGCACGCGCGCAGGGCACGTCTACGTGTTCTTCATCTTCCTGGTGTGCAACGTCGGCGGCGCGCTCACGCCGCTCGGCAATCCGCCGCTGTTTCTGGGCTATCTGCGTGGCGTGCCGTTCTTCTGGCCGGCGCAGCATCTGTGGCTGCCGACGATCCTGCTCAGCGTGGCGCTGCTGGCGATGTTCTTCTTCATCGATCATTACCGTTTCGGCCGACACGAGCCGGCCGTTCTGCCCGAACTCGAGAAGTTGGGCATCGATGGCGCGATCAACCTGCTGCTCCTCCTCGGCGCCGCGGTCACGATGATGCTGCGCACCTATTATCCGGTGCCGGGCGCGATCGCCGTCTTCGGCGTCACCTGGAGCTTCGACGACATACTGTCCGATGCGCTGTTCGTCGCGCTGGCGCTGCTCTCGCTCCGGCTGACTAAGCCGGCGACGCGACAGGAGAACACCTTCGTCTGGACGCCAATTGTCGAGGTGTCGATCCTGTTCGCCGGGATCTTCGTGACGCTGGTGCCGATCGACGCGATCATGGCGGCGGGCACGGCGGGACCGGCGGCGCCGCTTTTGGCGCAGGTGTTTGTTGGTGGCGCGCCAAACAACGCGCTCTTCTATCTGCTGCCCGGCGTGCTGTCCTCGATCCTGGACAATGCGCCGGCCTATCTGGTGTTCTTCGGCCTCGCCGGCGACAACGCCACGCTGCTCAGCGGCAAGCTGGCGCTGACCCTGGCGGCGATCTCTGCCGGCGCGTCGTATTTCGGCGCCATGACCTATATCGGCAACGCGCCCAACCTGATGGTGAAATCGGTGGTCGAAAGCTACGGCGTGAAGATGCCCAATTTCTTCGCCTACATCGGCTGGTCCGTGGTGTGCCTGCTGCCGCTGCTGCTGGTGACCGCCTGGATATTCTTCCGATGATCCGCGCCGTCCTCGTTGCGTTCGCGCTGCTGGCGACGCCGGCGTTCGCGCAGCCCGCGACCCTGCAGACGTTCAATTCGGCGCCGCTCACCATCGACACCGCCAAGGGGCCGCAACATTTCACCGTCGAGCTCGCGCTGACGCCGGCGCAGCAGGAGCAGGGCCTGATGTTCCGCCGGCACATGGCGGCTAACGCCGGCATGCTGTTCGTCTTCGGGCCATCGCCGCAGATCATGGATTTCTGGATGCACAACACGTACATCCCGCTCGACATGCTGTTCGTCGCGCCGGGCGGCCGCATCGTCGACCTGCACGAGCGCGCGGTGCCGCTGTCGGACGCGATCATCGTCTCGCACGCGCCGGCGATCGCGGTGATTGAGCTCAACGGCGGCACGGTCGACCGGCTCGGCATCAAGATCGGCGACGTCGTGCACGCCGCCGCGCTCGGCAACGCCGCGAACTAGGGCGCGCGCTTCCGCGGCCGTTCGCTGAGCGCGGGTACCAGGCGCTCGATCGCGGCTGCGGCGAGCTCGGCGCCGTCGACGCCGGCGAGCAGAGGCGCAAGCCGCTTGGCCGCATCGCGATAGCCCGGACCGTCAAGCACGGCGCGCACGGCGGCGACGATATCGTCGACCGCCGGCTCTTTCGGTAGCGCGCGGCCGGCGCCCCATTCCTGTACCGCGGCG
>DATKRE010000242.1:0-10655 GCA_035532335.1 Xanthobacteraceae bacterium
GATGCAGCGGCTCGATCACGAATACATGCTGCGGCCGTCGGAAGCGCCGCTGTTGAAGAAAAAGCCGTCGGACTACATGCGCGACATGTACTACTCGTCGCAGCCGATGGAGATTCAGGATTACGACGCGATGGCGACGACGTTCCGCATGATCAACGCGGAGACCCAGCTGCTCTACTCTTCGGATTATCCGCACTGGGATTTCGATTTGCCGTCGACCGTTTGGGATTTGCCGTTTTTGTCGGAAAAGGCCAAGCACAATATCCTGGGCGGCACGGCCGCGCGGCTGTTCAAGCTCGCACCGCGCAACGACAAGCAAAAAGCGAATCTGAAGAAGTTCGGGAATTTGGTCGCGGCATAGCAAGCGCGGCCCGCCCATCGGGGAGGATGACGATGGCGCAATTCTCGGAGAAATCCTATCCGCCCGGGGTGCAGCTCGCCCACGCGCCGGCGATCCCGCAGCACATCACGCTCACCACCATCGATATGATAAAGTTCTAGTGGAGCGGATTTAACATTCGCTACCCATCTGGCGGCAGACTCGTGAAGCGAATGTCAAATCCAAAGCTCCACTAAGGCTCATATTTGCTAGTGGTCCTTTTGATTCTAACATTCGCATAAGAGGGTGCCGAACACGGATGCGAATGTTAGAATCGGACCACTAGCATCGCCGCTCGAGGCGGCCGGGAGACGCCGATATGTTGATCACCGCGCGCATTTTGCTGACGCTTGCCGCGCTCGGCTTCAGCGCCATCACAGTCGTCGCCGACCTAAACAAAACGCATGCGGCCAATCGGCTGTGGACGCCGCATGCGCGCTTTCACGTCGTCTGGCAGGTGCTGTCCTATAATGGCATCGCGCTGGTCATGCTCTATCTGATCTGGACCGGCGGGCCGGCGCGGATGGAGCAGCTCTATATCGCCGCCGCGCTGGCGGTTGCCGTCTATGCCGGATTCTTCGGCGCCGTGTTCGGCCGTCCGCTTTACGGCGGCGGCTTATTCGATACCAACGGCTATCCGTCGTTCCGGGCGCCGATCGGCCCGAAAACCTGGCTATGGGACGTGAACGTGACGATCTTCACCGTCACCTCGGCGATTCTGCTGCTCGCGATCATCGCCGTGGCCGCAGTCTGACGTTAGCCGCCTCGGCGTCGTCCTTCGAGGCCCGCTTTGCTCGCACTTGGATGACGGAAGAACGCGGCATGAAAACCCACCTTTGGCCTTTGGGCGCAGCCCTTGCTCTGCTGTTCCTTAGCTTTCCCGCCCAAGCGCAGAGTCCGGCGTTCCGGGTCGATCCGTTCTGGCCGAAGCCGTTGCCGAACCACTGGATGCTCGGCCAAGTCGGCGGCATTTCGGTCGACGCACAGGACAACATCTGGGTGTTTCAGCGGCCGCGTTCGCTGACCGACGACGAAAAAGGCGCCGCACTGACGCCGCCGCGATCGAAATGCTGCGTGCCGGCACCTTCGGTATTGGTGTTCAGTCAGTCCGGCGACCTGGTGAAAGCGTGGGGTGGGCCGGGAGAAAATCTCGGCTACGACTGGCCGGCCAACGAGCACGGCATCCTGGTGGACAACAAAGGCTTTGTCTGGCTGTCGGGCAACGGCAAGACCGATATGATGGTGCTCAAATTCACCACCGACGGAAAATTCGTCAAGGAAATCGGCAAATCCGGACCGCTGACCTCGAGTGCGGATTTAAGCCAATTCGGCCAGGTCGCCGCCTTCGCCTACGACAAGACGGCGAACGAGATTTATGCCGCCGACGGTTACGGTAACCACCGGGTCGCGGTCCTCGACGGCGACAGCGGCGAGATCAAGCGGGTGTGGGGCGCTTACGGCAAGCCGCCGACCGACGACAAGCGGCCGCCCTACGATCCGCAATCGGCGCAGTTCGCCAATCCGGTGCATTGCGTCACGCTTGGCAAGGATGGGCTCGTCTATGTCTGCGACCGCAGCAACAATCGCGTCCAGGTGTTCGGCAAGGACGGCAGCTTCGTACGCCAGTACGTGATCGATCCGCAGACGCAAGGCCCGGGCTCGGCCTGGGGGCTCGCGTTCTCGCCGCTCGACCGCAAGCAAAATTATTTCGTGCTGATCGACGGCACCAACAACGTGCTGGAGACGGTGCGCCGCCGCGACGGCGTCGTCGTCGGCAGCTTCGGCCGGCCCGGCCGCGGGACTGGCGAATTCCACTGGGTGCATGCCGGAGCGTTCGACTCACGTGGTAATTTTTATACCGGCGAGGTCGATACCGGAAAGCGCTTGCAAAAATGGGCGCCGGCGGAGTGATTTACCCCACCGGCAGTATCACCCCGCCGGCAGTATCAGGGCGCGGCACTCGCCGAAACCGATCCGCGGATAGCCTTGCTTCTCGGCGTAGCCGCGGAAGATGATCTCGTCGCCGTCTTCGATAAAAGCGCGCTGCTCGCCGCCCGGCAGCGCGATCGGCTCCTTGCCGCGAGCGGTGATTTCCAGGAGACAGCCCTGACTGCCCTGCTCCGGCCCCGACACGGTGCCTGATCCAAACAGGTCGCCGGTCACAAGGTTGCAGCCGTTGCTGGCGTGGTGCGCCACCATCTGCGCCGCCGTCCAGTACGTGGTTTTGAACGAGCTTTTCGTGATGCGAAGCGGCGCTGTGCCGGCAGCGCGCATCTTTTCGGTCGCCAAATAGGCTTCCACGGCGATGTCGAAGCCACCTTGCGCGCGGTCGGCAGGATCGTCGAGATACGGCAGCGGCGCTGGATCGCCTTGCGGCCGCGCAAAGGCCGGCACGCGGAACGGCGCCAGCGCTTCCTGCGTCACCACCCAAGCTGAAACCGTGGTGGCGAAGTTCTTGCCAAGGAACGGCCCGAGCGGCTGGTATTCCCAACCCTGAACGTCGCGCGCCGACCAGTCGTTGAGCAGACAAAAGCCGAAGATATGCTCCGCCGCTTTGCCGACCGGAACGGTAGCGCCGAGTTCGCTCGGCACGCCGACATACAAACCAAGTTCGAGCTCGAAATCGAGATTGCGCGACGGACCGTAGCTTGGAACAGTCTCGTTGGCCGGCTTGCGCTGGCCCTGCGGCCGCTTGACCGCGGTGCCGCTCACCCGCACCGACGAAGCGCGGCCGTGATAGGCGACCGGCACATATTTATAGTTCGGCATCAGCGGACTATCCGGCCGCAACATGCGTCCGACGTTGGTAGCGTGGAATACCGAAGCGTAGAAGTCGGTGAAGTCGCCGATGGCGACCGGAAGCAACAACTCGGCGTGCGCCATCGGCGTCAAATGCCGGCGCAGCGTCTGATCGCCACGCTCGGCGCTGAGCGCGCGCGACAGAGCAAGCCGCAGCGTCGAGGCGGCCTGCGGCCCGAGCGCCATCAGCCGGTTAAGCTGCGGGCCCGCACACGCTTGGACGATTTCGGCCGAAAGCCCTGCGAAGGAGGCGGCCGCGGCGGCGAGGTCGAGGATTTGATCGCCGATCGCAACGCCAAGGCGCGGCTCGCCGCCCGCCGCGAGGCGGAACGCGCCGAACGGCAAATTCTGAATCGGATAGTCGCCACCGGGAGCGTTGGCGCTGTCGACAAAACTCTTCCGCGCGGGATCGTGCGTTTCGTTCAGTCTAACTGTCATGGCTGTTATTGGTGCCTGCTGGTCACGATGGCGAGGCGTCGTGCACGTCGTGCCGATGCTCGTAAGCGCCAAGCCGCCGCTTGCCTTCGGCTTCGATCACGCGTGCGAGCTCGGTGTGGCTCGCCATCAGCTTGCGGAAATCGGCGAGGTCGAGGATCAGGAGCGTCGTTTGCCTGGTGGTGGTCACGTTGGCGGTGCGAATCGAATCGCCGAGCAGCGCCAGCTCGCCAAAAAACGTACCGGAGCCAAGCCGAACTGGCGTCGGCATGATGTCGACCTCCACTTCGCCATCGGCGATGAAGTACATGCAGTCGCCGACTTTGCCGCGGCGGACGACGGCGACGCGCGCCGGCATCTCGACGCGGCGCAACATGTGAGTAATTTCGGTAATGGCCGACGGATCGAGTGTCTGGAAGAACGGCACCTTGCTGACCACATCCCAGGTCTGGATGAAGTTGCGACGGCGGCTCTCGGCGGCAAAACCGGTGGCGAGAATACCGGTCCACAATCCGAAGGTGGCGATGCCGCAGATCATCACAAAGGCGCCGATGAGATGGCCCATAATGGTTTGCGGCACCACATCGCCGTAGCCGGTGGTGGTGAGCGTGACGACCGCCCACCACAGGCTTTGCGGCAGCGTGCCGAATCCGGCCGGCTCGCCGTCACGCTCGACCACGTGCATGAGGGCGGAGGCCAAAAACAGCACGATGAGGAAAAGTACCAGAACGCTGGCAAGCGGCTTTGCTTCCAGTACGAACACGCGCCCGAGCTGGGTGAAGCCCGGCGAGTTCTGCGCCAGCTTGAGCACCCACAGCGAGGCGAACAGCCACGCGCTATGCGGCGCGCCGCCGGCGGCAAGCGCTATCGGTACCGGAAAGATGCCGAGCAGATCGACGACCCCTGACGACGACAACACATAATCGCCCAGAGCGTTGTGGCGGACCGCACTGGCCACGTGCATCACGGTCTCGACCGCGAAATAGGCGAGACAAAGCCACAGGGCGACCTGAAGCCAGAGACCGGCTGCAACGCGCAACTCCGGCACGGTCAACAGCGTCATGGCGAGCAGGCCGGCCGCCAGGATCAGATAGCGCCCCAGCAGCGAGCCGCCGAAACGCCGAAACGGCGCATTAAATAGCGCCAGACTGGAGAACGCTCCCTTCGACATTTGCGAAGCACCCACGCCGGATTACCAGACCTGCAAAATTCCACCTGCAAATTACGCCGTCGCGCTGCGTATGGAAACCGCATTGGCAACCGCACAAACCAGCGCCGCCCGAACTATGCAAACGCTTGATTTCGTTAGAGGTTAAGCGGGCGAACTTCCTGTGTAGTCCGCCGCTGCACGGTAGGAACTTCAGGCCTGCCGCACTAGTGGAGCGGATTTAACATTCGCCACCCACCTGGCGGCGAACTCGCGAACCGAATGTCAAATCCAAAGCTCCACTAGAACTTATATTTTCTAGTGGTCCTTTTGATTCTAACATTCGCATGAGAAGCTGCCGAATACGGATGCGAATGTTAGAATCAAAAGGACCACTAGCTTCCTGCGGTCATTGACATTTTCGCGCTGACCCCGCAAAGCCAAAGGGCCGGTTTGCGGGTGCTTAGGCCGCCATGTTCAAGCGTATCCTGATTGCCAACCGCAGCGAGATCGCCTGCCGGATTATCAAAACCGCCCGCCGGATGGGCATTGAAAGCGTTGCGGTTTATTCCGAGGCCGACCGCGACGCTCTCCACGTCGAAATGGCCGATGTAGCCATCGCCATCGGGCCGCCGCCGGCGGCGCAAAGCTATCTCGTTATCGAAAAAATCGTCGCCGCCTGCCTGGAAAGCGGTGCCGAGGCGGTACATCCCGGCTACGGCTTCCTCTCCGAGCGCGCCGCTTTCGCCGAAGCGTTGGCCAAAGCCGGCATTGTTTTCATCGGTCCGAACCCCAAGGCGATCGCCGCCATGGGCGACAAGATCGAATCGAAAAAGGCCGCTGCCCGCGCCAACGTATCGACCGTGCCGGGCTATCTGGGCGTCATTGAAGATGAAAACCAGGCGGCCAAGATTGCCGACGAGATCGGCTATCCGGTGATGATCAAGGCCTCCGCCGGCGGCGGCGGCAAGGGCATGCGGGTTGCGCTCAGCAGAGCCGAAATAGCCGAGAACTTCGCGCGCGCCCGCTCGGAGGCGAAATCAAGCTTCGGCGACGACCGCGTCTTTCTGGAGAAGTTCATCACCGATCCGCGCCACATCGAGATCCAGGTGCTCGGCGACAAGCACGGCAACGTCATTTATCTCGGCGAGCGCGAATGTTCGATCCAGCGCCGCAATCAAAAAGTAATCGAAGAATCGCCAAGCCCGCTGCTCGACGACGCCACGCGGGCGAAGATGGGCGAGCAGGCGGTCGCGCTTGCCAAGGCGGTCGGTTACGACAGCGCCGGAACCGTGGAGTTCGTCGCCGGGCAGGACCGCAGCTTCTATTTCCTGGAAATGAACACGCGGTTGCAGGTGGAGCATCCGGTGACCGAACTCGTCACCGGCATCGATCTCGTCGAACAGATGATCCGCGTTGCCGCCGGCGAGAAGCTCAAACTTAAGCAGAGCGACATTCAACATTCCGGCTGGGCGGTCGAAAGCCGCATTTACGCCGAGGACCCATACCGCAATTTTACGCCGTCGATTGGTCGGCTGGTGCGCTATCGCCCGCCGGCTGAAGGCGTGCGCGACGGCGTTACCGTGCGCAACGACACCGGCGTATTCGAGGGTGGCGAAATTTCCGTCTATTACGACCCGATGATCGCCAAGCTCGTTACCCATGCCGCCACGCGCATCGAGGCGATCGATGCGCAGGCTGATGCGCTCGATGCTTTCACCATCGAAGGTATTCGCCACAATATCCCGTTCCTCGCTGCGATCATGCAGCACCCGCGTTGGCGCGAGGCCAAGCTGTCGACCGCCTTCATCGCCGAGGAGTTTCCCAAGGGCTTCGAGCGGACGGCGCCGTCCGGCGCGATGGCGCGTGCGATCGCCGCCGTAGCCGTCGCCATCGACCATCGGATGGGCGAACGCAAGCGCCGGATTTCCGGGCAACTCAACAGCGCCATGACGCGCGAGCGTCGGCGTGCGGTCCTACTCGGCGGCGAGGAATTGGTCGCCGACGTTAGCCACGACGGCAATGCCGTGATCGTGACGTTCGCGGACGGCAACGTCCACGCGGTTTCCTCCGACTGGCTTCCCGGCATGCCGGTCTGGACCGGTACGCTCGACGGCGCGGCGATTGCCATGCATGTGCGCATGATCCCGAACGGCTTTGAACTCGCTTATCGCGGCATCGAGGTGAAGGCTTTCGTCTACACCGAGTGCGAGGCGCGCTACGCGCGTCTGATGCCGGTGAAGAAGCTCTCGGGCAGTGAGAAGTCCGTACGCTCTCCGATGCCGGGCCTGGTCGTGTCGCTGGCCGTCGCCGAAGGCCAGGACGTCAAGGCCGGCGAGACCTTAGCGGTTATCGAGGCGATGAAGATGGAAAACATTCTGCGGGCCGAACGCGACGGCATTATCAAGGCAATCCGCGTCAAGCCGCGTGACAGCGTCGCCGTCGATGCGGTGATTATGGAGTTTGCGTAAAGGGCTGCCGAATCTGGCATGATGCCGGGCATGCAACCGTTGCGCACGATTTTCTCGCCGTCGGGACGGCTTTCGCCGCAGATTTTCATTGTCCTGATCGGTCTCGTCTATCTTGGCGGCGCGATCTCGCACGCACTCACAATTCCCGATGTCATCACGCGAACCGGCCTTTGGCCGTTTATCGCGGCACAGGCGCTCCTGATCTGGATTTGGTACGCGCTGCATGCCAAGCGGTTGCGCGACGGTGGCCACGCCACCGGCCTTGCCGCCGCAGCCGCCATTCTCTACGCGCTCGCGGTCGCGCTGATGATTATTGTCGCCGTGTCGTTTTACAGTGCGCTGTCCGCGCAGGCTCCCGACGCGAATACGGCGAGCGCGTTTGGCCTCCTGCTGCTGGTCTCGGTCATCGCCATCCTGCTCGGCGCCCCGCATTACGATGCGGCGTGGCTGATGGTGACTGTGTTGCTGCTGCTGGCTTTCGTGCCGATCATTCTAGCGGCGGCCGTCACGCTTTGGGCGGCGACGCGGCCGAGTGTCCAACCGCCAGTGAGTTGATGCGGATGAACGTGACTGTTGTGATAGTCGTCTGCGGTCGCGTGCAAGGCGTCGGGTTCCGCGCCTGGACGGAAGTGACCGCGCTTGAACTCGGCCTCGAAGGCTGGGTGCGCAACCGCCGGGATGGCTCGGTCGAAGCTTTGCTGGCCGGCCCGGAGGAGGTTGTGTTGAGCATGATCGAGCGATGTCGCGGCGGGCCGCCCGGTGCGCGCATCGATACCGTCGATCAACGCGAGGCGGGTTCCGCTGACTTAGTGTTGCGCCGGCCCGGCGATCTCTTCTCGATGCTGCCGAGCTCCTGAACGTCGCGCGAGGCGCCAAACAAAGTTTCGAATTCGCGCTGCAAGGCGCGATCGACCTCTTGCATCGAAACCTTGCGCCCGAGGTCGGCAAGCGAAGTTACGCCGTAGCGGGTGTCGGCAACGCCGCACGGCACGATGCCGGAAAAATGCGAAAGGTCGGGCGCCACGTTGAGCGAAAATCCATGCAGCGTCACCCAATGGCTGACGCGAATGCCGATGGCGGCGATTTTGTCCTCGGCATTATCGCCTTTGTCGGGTCGCCGCACCCACACGCCGATGCGATCCTCGCGCCGCTCGCCGCGCACATCGAAAGCCGCGAGCGTGCGGATGATCCATTCCTCGATGGTGGCGACGAAACGGCGCACGTCCGGTGCGCGGCGCTTTAAGTCGAGCATGACATAGCCGACCCGCTGGCCGGGCCCGTGATAGGTGAATTGCCCGCCGCGTCCGACGGCGTGCACCGGAAAGCGCGCCTCAATCAATTCTTGCGGCCGGGCCGAGGTGCCGGCGGTGTAGAGCGGTGGGTGCTCGAGTAGCCAGACCAGTTCGGCCGCTTCGCCGCGCCCGACCGCATCGGCGCGGGCGGTCATTGCCGCGAGCGCCCTGTCGTAGTCGACGGGCTCGTCGCTGATATACCAGTCTGCCGGTGGCGCGCCGGAGGCCGGAATAAGCCCGACTTTCAAATCGTTGCGCGTGTTAACCACCTCGTAACCATGCCGGGGTGAAACAATACCGTACGCAGTTTGCGCTGACAAAACCGCGCGGGGACCCCTTGGCGACACTCGACAACGTTTCAATCGATATTGCGGTGGTGTTGGGTAAAACCGCCATGCCAATCCACCAGGTGCTGCGGCTTGGGCGCGGCGCCATCATCGAGCTTGATTCCTCCGAGGAGGATGAGGTCCGGATTCTTGCCAACAACATGCCGGTGGCGAGGGGAACCGTCATCGTCAGCGGCAATCGCATCGCGGTTGAAGTCAAACGCCTGCTTCCGCGCTCGCCGGAAGCGGCCTGATTACCGATCCGAGAACCTGCGGGCCTTGTCCGGGGAGGGCCTAGCTGTTACATCGGCGCGGTCGCGCGCTGGGTCCGGCACGCGTCCACCCCACATGCGGCCGTGGCGGAATTGGTAGACGCACTAGCTTGAGGTGCTAGCGGGGCAACCCGTGGAGGTTCGAGTCCTCTCGGCCGCACCATTAAAATTTACCAAGCAAAATCAGGTACTTATGCTAGATTGGTGGACCACTTTGGGGAAACAAGTGGAATGACAATTTGGTGTGGATAACCGTAAGCTGGTGACGATTTAGAACGTCGCTGCCGAACCGAGAGAATGTGTTCGCGTCAGTCACGCCTAGTGACTCGGACTAACACAATGTCTCTCACCTCCCACTGGCGTATCCGGTTATGCGGTTAATTCCCTGGCGCAAGCAGGGGAAATCATCCGCGTCGTCTGAAACACCACTTGAGACGCCCGACGTTTGGACCAGCTACATTCTGCGGGATGCACCGAAGGCGCGGCGGCTGATTAGGGGCAGTGCCGTGAGCATTACCGGCCCGTTGCGGCATAGGGCGCGGGAGTTTTGGGATTCAGTTTGAGTCAGTTGGGGCACCGAATTTGCATCAAACGAATAATCTCAGCGGCGCGCCCGAAAGGAGTCTGGGATGAAATGCATTGGAATCGTCAGTGTTGCGGTGGGAGGGGCGGCGGTTCTTGCGTTTGGTGCGGTGGTTGGAATCGAGACCCTGGGGTATTTCCAAACAAGGAGCTCCCCATCGGCGCACACCGCTAAGCCTCCCACTCATGATTGGGAGTTTGAAATAACCAAGGACGCGATGACTGACCGTACCTCTATGAGCGTCCACCTGTACGCAGAGTCTATGTCAGAATTGATGGTCATCAGATGCGAGGGAACGTATGAGATCAATAAAACCAAAGTTCCAGTATACGATCTACAAATAGCAACAATAGATTATCTCGGTGAAACTGGCTGGCAGGAAACGCGAGTGGTCACGTATCGCATTGGTGCCGAGAAAGCCGTCTCGGAGGAGTGGGCATACAGCGATAGGAACGCAGAACAGGGCTCGCTCTTATTTGTTCCCGCAGACCGGCAAGAGTCGGAGGTACAAAACCGCATCGCTGTCGCCCACAAATTTATAGTTGCAAAAACATTTAAGATTCGGGTCAAGACTTTTAAGAGCGACTACCACGACTACACCTTCGAGGGGCGCGACCCAAAAGGAGCTCTTACAAAGTTGGCAACGGAGTGTGTCAAGTAAGGATCGCGATCCTATCGGAAAAATCAGTTCTGACTTACTTTAGCGAGATCAGTTAAAACTGAATATTGCAAAGCCGTCCCGGCTATGAATCAATATCGCTGCGCAACACCGCGCGGGGCAGGGAGCTTTCAATGGCAATGTTTATCGGAAAGGAATTCTATGACACGGCGGCGGTCAAGTTCGCGGCGGCGCTTAAGCCGTGTCCGTTCGCGGGCGACATAACCCCCGATCAGGTGAAGATCGCGCTCGGTGAGTTTTTGGATATTTGGCCCGCGTCGATTGCGGATGAG
>DATKRE010000243.1:0-14300 GCA_035532335.1 Xanthobacteraceae bacterium
TACGCCTTGTTGCGGCGTTTCCTGTCCGAGCGCTGGGCAATTGCGATTGCCCTGATCTTTACCGCAATCCCGGTCGGTCATTTGTTTGGCACGACGTTTGTCGATTACGCCAAATGGGCGGCGCGGGGCTTAGCCGACCCGGCAGCTTATATTTTTTTCATAGCCGCGCTTGTCGCATTGGTTGGGACGACGCGCGCAGAACCCGATGATCGCTTCGCGCCGGCATTCTTCAGCGCATTGTTGTTCGCGTTGGCGATCTTCATGAAGCCGATCATCGTGCCGGCAGTGGCCGTCATGCTCGTCGGCGCCGGCCTTGCCGCGCTTGCGGTCCGGCAATGGCGCCGCATAGCCGACTGTGTGTCGGCTTCATTCCGGTCCTTTCCATGGCATTGCACAATTGGGTGTACGGTCACGCCTTCGTGCCGCTGAGCGCCAATGCCACACATCCCAAGGTATTGGTTATGCCGCCCTCGGCTTACTTGGCGGCGGCGGGCGAGTTGCTCAGCGGGAATTTCAGTGGCGGATATTTCGGGCGGGCGCTGAAGCAAATTCCAGATTGGTTATCCGGCCCGGCGGAATCCTATGCGACGGCGCCGCTCAATGGCGCGGCGATTGTCATTCTGGCTTATGTCGTCATCGGCGGCAGGCGATTCGATCCGTGGCTTCGGCTGATCGGTGCGGCCGCGCTTGCGCAGCATGCCGTCGCACTCTTCTATGTCCCAAGCGCGCGTTATTATTTTCTGGCTTGGTTTCTCATTATGCTGGTGGTGGCAGCGTGGTTACGCCAGATCGGCGTTGGCTGGATCGAGCAGCACTATCCCGACGCCTGCAAACGTATCGTTGCTGCGCCGCTGGCGCAGCGCTTGGCTTCGAGCCTGTCAAACCTGGAGCACGCCGCCGCGCATGAGCGGCTTGAATCCGCCCCTTCCTGCGACCAACTACCTTTAACCAACACTGCAGCCGTTACGAGGAGAAACCCATGAAGGTCGGCATTCTTGGCTCCGGCGACGTAGCGAAAACGCTTGCCGCCGGATTCATTAAATATGGCCATCAGGTCGCGCTCGGCACGCGCGACACCGGCAAGCTCAAGGATTTCGTGGCGCAACATAAGAGAGCGCAAGCGGCAAGCTTTGCCGATGCTGCGAAGTTCGGCGATATCGTCGTACTTGCGGTCAAAGGTACCGTCGCAGCCGACGTGCTCAAGATGGCGGGCGCCGCAAATCTGGCAGGCAAGCCGGTGATCGACGCCACCAACCCGATCGCCGAGGCTCCGCCGGTCAACGGCGTGCTCAAGTTCTTCACCAGCCTCGACCTATCCCTGATGGAGCAACTGCAAGCCGCTGTCCCCGACGCGCATTTCGTCAAGGCTTACAACTCCGTCGGCAACGCCCGGATGATCAACCCTGAATACAAAAGCGGGCCGCCGACCATGTTCATTTGCGGCAACAACGACAAGGCCAAGGCCGTCGTACACCAGATCAACGACCAATTCGGCTGGGAGACGGCCGACCTGGGTAAGGCCGAAGCCGCCCGAGCCATCGAGCCATTGTGCATGCTTTGGTGCATCCTTGGTTTCACCAAAAACGAATGGACCCATGCCTTCAGGCTTCTCCACAAGGACTGAGGTACGTTGCTTCGGCGAAGGCAAGACGAAGACTGGAGTTGCATGAATTGCGACAAAGTGATGCTGTACGACGATTAAAAACACGAAGCCACGTTGAGGCCAGCGATGAAGACGATAACCGACATATTGCAGAAGTTGGCGGAAAACGACGGCAACTACATCGTGCTTGACCTTTCCGGGCCGCCAAGAATGGTGATGAAAGACCGCAAGGGTCGGGATATTTGCGTGGTTCAACAAACGCTGTTCGATGAGTTGCGTTTCAGGAGCGGGTTTCTCAAGCGCGCGGGCGACAAGTGGTATCTCAATGAGGCTGGCAAGGCGGCTGCACACCCACCGAACGGCGGCGGACATTGATCGCGCATCCCTCTGTAACGCCTACAGCCAGCGGAGACCGATGAGTGGCGAAGGTCACGGCCGATCCCGGCTACTTTGAGCTATACGTCATGGTGTGCGTCGGCGAGAATTATCTTCGATCTCGAATAGGAGGAGATAATGGACGACGCCGATTTTTCGAGAGAAACCATTCAAGCCTTGAACAGTCATGTCGCCGAACTGGAATCTATGTTCAGGGTGGTCATGACCGCGGCGAAAGATCGGACCGAAATTCCGAACATAAGGTACATTTTTAAAGAAATGGCGGAAGCATCCAGGGAATGCGATGAGATGCTGGAAATATATTCAGGCGATGAAGATCCATTGCCACCCGAGGTGCGTCGGGCAATTCAACGAATACAGGATCAATTGTCCAACTGCGCGAATGCGTTGGTCGAATACATGGCGATTGCGCGTCTAACGTTGAGTTAGATCCCCGCGAGATAACCCGAATCGGAAAATCCAATAGAATGCCAACCGCGCCAGCGAACAAGCGCGTGGCGCGACTTCGACGACGCCAATGCACAGGCGAGGCCGCAGCCGCAAAGCGCGAGGTAACCCCCTATGCTGATGCCGACGCCGATTTCACTTGGAAGGAGCGTTCAATCGTTTCGTCGTCGAAGAAAAACTTTATTTTGTATTGCCCAACGATCAGGTGCGGGGCAAGCACTCTAACCGCCGCAAGATGGACGTTGTCTTTCTCGAGAACGACCGTTTGTTTCGGGCTCTCGATCACCGTATTACCTTGAGGATCGGTAAGTGAAACTTTCGTCTCACAAGACCCTTCGCCGCCGCGAGCAAACAATACGGCCATGAGCGACGGAATCAAAACTTCCTCTTGCAGGGCAATAGTGTCGTTCTGGAAGACGCCAATAACGCTGAGCTTGTTATTGACCTCCTCCCTCACATCCTCGCAAACAAGGAAGGAAGAACCATCAGATTGGGGCACTGAATTACTCATACCTGTTTCACCCTCGCCGCTTCATTACTGGTCCACAATGGCCGCCGACGCAGCATCAGCGGCGCGGCAATCGCGAAGGACGATTTACAGCATTGTGTTGGAAAAATCGCACCCTCGCTGCATCTTTATAAGCGAGTTGGAAAAAACTGTCTACAGCTTCCCCAAGTCACAAGCCGCGCTCATCGCGGTGACGGCTAAACAGCGGTGTAGCGCGGCACCTGACCTTTCGTTCCCGCGCCGGAGACATGACGATGATGAACAAAGACGAGTGGGGCAACCTCATTGAGGACGTTCAGGATCGCGTCCAAAACGTCCTCAACGAATTCAAGAAACACAAGGCCGCCACGGTGGCTGCCAAGGAGTGGTTTCCGATGGAGCTCGAGGCCTGGGAAAACCTGCGAACGGACATCGTTACAACGTGCGACGATCTAGCAAGGATACTCGCCGTGGCGGAACCCAAGCCACTCCCTCGCTAACTCAACCCTCGCCGACGTCCCGTCCGAAGCAAAGGGGCACTTAATGACCAAAATTGGTCCGCGCGCCGGCGGGACGTCTCAATGTACCATCTGGCGAAGTGCGCCGGCGCGGTAGCGCTGGGCCATAACTTCGAGTTCGATCGGACAGATATCCGGCGCCTGCCCGGCGCAACCAAATGCCTCGAACCGCTCGATGCAGACCTTCTTGGTCTCATCCATCGCTGCCTGCAGAAACTTGCGCGGATCGAATTCCCATGAGCTCTTTTTCATGGTGCGGCGCATGGCGGCGGTCATCGCGAGGCGGATGTCGGTATCGATGTTTACCTTGCGCACGCCGTGGCGGATGCCCTCCCGAATCTCCGCAATCGGCACGCCATAGGTCTCGCGGATGTCGCCGCCGTAGCAGCGAATTTCCTGTAGCAGGCTTTGCGGAACCGAGGACGAGCCGTGCATCACCAGGTGAGTATTGGGCAAGCGCGCATGGATTGCCTTGATGCGGTCGATGGCGAGAACGTCGCCGGTCGGCTGGCGCTTGAACTTGTACGCGCCGTGCGAGGTGCCGATGGCGATCGCCAGTGCGTCGCACTGCGTCTCGTCGACGAAACGCGCCGCCTCGTCGGGATCGGTCAAGAGCTGGTCGCGTGACAGTTTGCCCTCAGCGCCGTGGCCGTCCTCCTTGTCTCCGGTGAGCGTCTCGAGTGAGCCAAGACAGCCGAGTTCGCCCTCGACCGAGACGCCGACCGCATGCGCCAATTCGACTACCTTGTGAGTGACGACGACGTTGTAGCCATAATCCGCAGGCGTCTTGGCGTCATCCCTGAGCGAGCCGTCCATCATGACCGAAGTAAAGCCGGAGCGAATTGCGCCCATACAAACGTCGGGCGACGCTCCGTGGTCCTGATGCATGACGATCGGAAGCTCCGCGTAAGTCTCGACCGCGGCGGCAACGAGATGACGAAGAAACGGCTCGCCCGCATATTTGCGCGCGCCGGCGGAGCCTTGCAGGATTACCGGACTCTGCGTCTCACGCGCAGCTTCCATAATCGCCTTGATCTGCTCCATGTTGTTGACGTTGAACGCCGGCACGCCGTAGCCCTTTTCGGCGGCGTGGTCGAGAAGCTGGCGCATGGAGATGAGCGGCATCGATTTTCTCCCAATGAGCTGACTAGAAAGTTTCAGATTCGCTACGGGCAGCGAGCACTTGCAGGACCGCCGCAACAACGCGCTCCCGCGTAAAATCAAAATGCGCAAACAGAGCGGGCGCCGGCGCCGATTCACCGAAGCTATCCAGACCAATGACAGCGCCGCTACGGTCGGCATAGCGCCACCAGCCGCGTGTAGCACCGGCCTCAACGGCAACGACCGGCAGATGCGGTGGCAGCACGGAATGTCGCCACGCCGCATCCTGCGCGTCGAATATCTCGACGCACGGCATCGAGACGACGCGCACATGGACGCTGGCGGCCGCGAGCAACAAAGCGGCGGCACACGCTAATTGCACCTCGGAGCCGGTTGCGATGATAATCGCTGCCGGCTGCATCGCCGGTTCGACCAGCACGTAGCCGCCGCGGCGGATTGCATCGATCTGCTCGCGGGTTCGCGGTTGATGCGGCAACGCCTGCCGCGACAGTGCGAGCGCTGTCGGCCCGTTTGTCCGTTCCACCGCGTTGCGCCAAGCGGACGCGGTTTCGACGGCATCGCATGGGCGCCAGACGTCGAGGTTCGGGATCAGGCGAAGCGACTCCAGATGCTCCACCGGCTGATGGGTCGGGCCGTCCTCGCCGAGACCAATCGAATCGTGGGTGAGGATGTGCACGACACGCTGGCGCATCAGCGCGCCCATCCGGATGGCGTTGCGTGCGTAATCGGAGAACACCAGAAAGGTCGCCACATAAGGCAGCAAGCCGCCATGCAGCGCGATGCCGTTGGCGACCGCCGTCATGCCGAATTCGCGTACGCCATAGAAGATCGAATTGCCCGCTGGATCGCGCGTGATCGGCCGCGTGAGCGGGTGTGTCGTCAGGTTCGAATGCGCCAGATCGGCCGAGCCGCCGAACAGTTCCGGCAATTCGCGGGCGAACGCCGCGAGCGCATTCTGACTTGCCGCGCGCGTAGCCATGGTCGCGGCCGCCGCCGCGACGGCGGTGACGAACGCATCGCTCGCCGCAGCAAAGCCGGCCGGCAACTCGCCGCGCACGCGGCGGACGAAAGCAGACGCGAGTTCGGGATAAGCAGCCTGGTACCGTTCGAAGCGGTAATTCCACTCCGCCTCCACCGCGGCGCCTTGCCGGCGGCCGTCCCAAGCCTCGGCGACGGTGTCGGGAATCTCGAACGGCGCGTAGGGCCAGTTGATCGCCGCGCGCACGCGCGCGACCTCCTCGGCGCCGAGCGGCGTGCCATGCGTATCATGGTGGCCTTGTTTGGTGGGCGCGCCGCGTCCGATCACCGTCTTGCAGCAAACAAGACTCGGCCGCATCGTTTCGGCGACGGCCGCCGCAAGCGCCGCGTCGATGGCGATCGGATCGTGACCGTCGACACCGGCCACCACATGCCAGCCGTATGCCTCGAACCGTTTCGGCGTGTCGTCGGCAAACCATTCCGCGACCGGGCCATCGATCGAGATGCCGTTATCGTCGTAAAGGGCAACGAGCTTGCCGAGTTTGAGGCGGCCGGCCAACGAGGCCGCTTCGTGGCTGATGCCCTCCATCAGGCAACCATCGCCGACGATCACGAAAGTGCGATGATCGACGATCGTATGGCCGGGGCGGTTGAATTGCGCGGCGAGCGTTTTCTCGGCAATCGCCATCCCCACTGCATTGGCGAAACCCTGACCGAGCGGGCCTGTCGTTGTCTCGACTCCGGGGGTGACGCCGAGTTCGGGATGGCCGGGGGTTTTCGAGCGGAATTGGCGAAAGCGCTTGAGCTCGGCAATCGGCAGATCGTAGCCGGTCAGATGAAGCAGAGCGTAGAGAAGCGCGGAGGCATGGCCATTCGAAAGCACAAAGCGGTCGCGGTCCGGCCACGCCGGGTTGGCCGGACTATGGCGCAGATAGCGGCGCCAGAGTACGGCGGCGACTTCCGCCAAGCCCATCGGTGCGCCGGGGTGGCCGGATCTTGCCGTCTCCACCGCATCCATCGCCAGCGCGCGCAACGCGGCGGTGATCGGTTGATCGAGCCGCCGCGAGATTTGGGGCGTCAGCACATTCATTATGCCGGGCTCCATCAGATGGCGCGCCGCCGTTTCTCCACCAACTGGAGAATCATCGGCGTCAGGATGAGTTGCATGGCAAGGTCAAGCTTGTTGCCCGGAATAACGATTGAATTCGCGCGCGACATAAAGCTGCCGTGGAGCATCGAAACCAGGTACGAAAAGTCGATGCCGCGCGGATTGCGGAAGCGGATCACCACCATCGATTCGTCGGGCGTCGGGATCCAGCGCGCGATAAACGGGTTCGACGTGTCTACGGTCGGGACCCGCTGAAAATTGATGTCGGTCTGGGTGAATTGCGGACAGATGAAGTGCACGTAATCGGGCATTCGGCGCAAAATCGTGTCGACGATCGCCTCTTCGGAATGACCGCGTTCATGCTTGTCACGATGGATCTTCTGGACCCACTCGAGATTGATCACGGGAACAACTCCGATCTTCAGATCGGCATATCTGGCCGTGTTCACGGCGTCGGTGACGACGGCGCCATGCAATCCCTCGTAGCACAAGAGTTCAGTCGCGTTCGGCAGATCCCCCCACGCGGTGAAGCTGCCGGCCGGCTTCCCGTACTTTTCCGACTCGTCGGCGTTATGAACGTAGTGGCGTGTGCGCCCGGCGCCACGCTCACCGTATTCGCGAAAGAGCGCTTCCAGCTCTTCCAGCAAATTAGCGCCGGCGCCGAAATGGCTGAAATTGAGATTCCCCCTGCTCATCTCATCCGCCATGGCGTCTTTCATCCCTTGGCGGTCGTAGCGGTGGAATGCGTCCCCTTCGATAAAGGCGGCGGCTATGCCTTCGCGGCGGAAAATTTGTTCAAACGTCCGCCTTACCGACGTGGTACCCGCACCCGAGGAGCCGGTCACCGAGATGATGGGATGTTTAATTGACACGACTTTGCCGCACCTCAACAACGATTTTCAGACGAATAGGCCACGTCGGGCGAATAGCGGAGACGTCTCGCCCCGCGGAATATCGCCGCAATGGTATCGCTCGATACGTTCCACTTCCTCGCGCGCACCAAACACCAACGGTACGCGCTCATGCAGGAGACGTGGCACCCGGTCGAGTATTCGCTCGCTGCCGGTAGAGGCATAGCCGCCGGCCTGCTCGATCAGCATGGCAATGGGGTTTGCTTCGTAAAGAAGACGCAGCCGGCCATTGCCGTAACCGGACCGAGCGTCGCCCGGATAGACGTAGACGCCGCCGCGCACCAGGATGCGATGCGCCTCAGCGACCATCGAGGCAATCCAACGCATGTTGAAGTTCTCGGCCCGCGGTCCTTCGGCGCCGGCCAGGCAGTCGTCGAACCAGGTGCGGACCGGCGTATCCCAGTGGCGATAGTTGGAGGCGTTGATCGCAAATTCGCGCGCTTGCGGCGGAACGCGGACATGGGCGCCGGTAAGGACGAAACTCCCACGCGCAGCATCGAGCGTGAAAATATCGGTGCCGCCACCGAGCGTGAGCGCAAGCGAGGTATGCGGCCCGTAGATCACATACCCGGCAGCGATCTGTTCGTGCCCGGGGCGCAGAAATGTCGAGGGCTCCTGCGCGGTACTGTCGGGAGCGCTGCGAAGCAGCGAGAAGATGGTGCCGATCGATACGTTGGTCCCGATATTGGACGATCCATCAAGCGGATCGAGGGCGACGATGATCGGCGCGCCGGGGCTTAGCTGCAGAGGTGCATCCATTTCCTCGGATGCGACGGCGGCGACCGGGGCGTTTTCAAGCGCCTCGGCGATAAGCGCATTGGCGCGCACGTCAAGCTCGGTTTGAACGTCGCCGCCGGTGCCGTTATTGCGATGCGCAGCCAGATTGCCGGCCAGCGGACCGGCGGCGATGATGGTGGCCATATCGCGGCAAGCTGCCGCCAGCGCCACAATGGTGGAGGCCACGTCCTGGCGCAAAGCGTCGCTTGCCGCCCAGGTCTCAAGGTGCTGTTCCAGCCCGATCTTGTCCATCGTGGTCTCCCCTGGCGACGGGTATCTGATCAACTCAGGTCGCAAACACCCGGCTTGCCCGAATGTCCTCGGCTTCAATGGTCTGCAAGGCTTCACGGGTGGCGACCGCGTTACCGGCGCACAATCGCATGGCTTGGCGCAGCCGTGCGCGATCGAGCGCGTTGCGGATCGAGCGAGCGTTGGAGAAGCTGGGTTGCTGCTGGCGCCGCGTGATGTAGTCGATCATCGCTTCGCGCGCAGCCGGGCTCAGCAGGTACTCGCTTTGGGCCGCCAGCAACTCCGCGATGGCGAGCAGTTCGCTTGCGTCGTAGTCGGGAAAATCGATGTGATGCGCGATGCGCGAGCGGAAGCCCGGGTTCGAGAGGAAGAAGCTTGCCATGCGGTCGCGATAGCCGGCCAGGATGACCACCAGGTCTTCCCGCTGATTCTCCATGACTTGCAGCAGGATCTCGATCGCCTCTTGTCCGTAGTCTTTTTCGTTCTCCGGACGATGCAGATAATATGCCTCGTCGATGAACAGCACGCCGCCCATGGCGCGTTTCAGCACTTCCTTGGTCTTTGGCGCGGTGTGGCCAATGTACTGGCCGACCAGATCGTCACGCGTGACCGAGACGAGATGGCCTTTGCGCACGTAGCCGAGGCGATGAAGGATGCCCGCCATGCGCAGCGCGACCGTTGTCTTGCCGGTGCCTGGATTGCCGGTGAACGCCATGTGCAGCGTCGGCGGCCCCGCGGCGAGGCCGACTTGTTCGCGCGCGCGAGCCACCAGCAAAAAAGCTGCGATCTCGCGGATGCGCTGCTTAACCGGCGCGAGTCCGACGAGATCGCGATCGAGTTCGGCGATTGGCGCGCCGATATCAGTGTCCGCCTGCAGCGCTTTGAGGTCAACAACCTCGCTCGAGGCCGTCTCGAAGCTGGCCGCAGGCCCGGGAACGCTCATCGTCGGTCGCCTTGTGCCGCATTTGCCTGGTCGGGCTGGTAACGCCGGCCGGCCGGCTGATCCATGGCATAGGCGTGCACGGAGTAGCGGATGGTGCGGCCTTCGGCTTCGAGACGATCAAGGCGGAAGCCGGGCTCGTTTGTCGGACGCTGGACCAGGAACGACAAGCGCATCGTCTCCCATCCCCGCGTCGAATCGAACGCAGTGACCCGCACATAGACATTCGGATTGGCGTCACGGCAGGCGCGCACCTCCGCCATCACGCCGGCGGCATCGCGTAGATCGAACATCGGCATGCCCCACATTTCCCAGTAGGTATTGCGGGGGTGAATGTCATCGGTGAATTCCACGCCCACCGCCCATTCCTGGTGCAGGCAATACTCAATCTGGTCCGAGATTTGCCGGTCCGTCAGATCGGGAAGAAACGAGAAAGTGCCCTGGGTCACGTGCATGTCGATCTCTCCTGGGGGCTTGCAGCCATGTCTCAGACGGCAACGGCGGTTGGAGTGAAGTCGGAGGTGTCGGTTGAGGTGTAGTTGAAAGTGATCTCGCCCCAGGTGTCGAGCGCGGCACGTAGCGGCTTACACCAGGCGGCAGCTTCGCGAAGGATTTCCGGCCCCTCGTTGCGGATGTCGCGGCCCTCGTTACGCGCAAGCACCATCGTTTCGAGCGCAACGCGGTTGGCGGTAGCGCCGGCCTGGATGCCCATCGGGTGACCGATCGTGCCGCCGCCGAACTGCAGCACGACGTCTTCGCCGAGATAGTCCAGTAGCTGGTGCATCTGGCCGGCATGAATGCCGCCCGAGGCCACCGGCATGACCTTGTTCAACGACGCCCACTCCTGCGGGAAGAAAAGGCCGTTCTGCAGATTCACCGGGGTGTCGGTGCTGCGCAAGGTGTCATAGAAGCCCTTGACCATGAGAGGATCGCCCTCGAGCTTCCCGACCACCGTGCCGGCGTGAATGTGATCCACGCCCGCCATGCGCATCCATTTGCAGATGACGCGGAAGTTCATCCCGTGGCTCTTCTGGCGCGAATAGGTGGAGTTGCCTGCGCGATGCAAGTGCAGGATCATGTCGTTCTTGCGCGCCCACTTGGCCATCGACTGGATGGCGGTGTAGCCGATCACGAGGTCAATCATGATGATGACCGAGCCGAGCTGCTTGGCGAAGTCCGCACGCTCGTACATCTCCTCCATCGTGCCGGCGGTGACATTGAGATAATGCCCCTTGACCTCGCCGGTGGCAGCTTGCGCCTTATTCACCGCCTCCATGCAATAGAGAAAGCGGTCGCGCCAATGCATGAACGGCTGCGAGTTGATGTTCTCGTCGTCCTTCACGAAGTCCAGGCCACCCTTCAGCGCCTCGTAGACGACGCGACCGTAGTTGCGGCCCGAGAGTCCGAGCTTGGGCTTCGTGGTAGCGCCGAGCAGCGGCCGGCCAAATTTGTCGAGGCGCTCGCGCTCGACAACGATGCCGGTGGCCGGTCCCTGGAAGGTCTTCAGGTAGGCGATGGGGATGCGCATGTCTTCAAGACGCAGCGCCTTAACCGCCTTGAAGCCGAACACGTTGCCAATGATCGATGCCGTGAGGTTCGCGATCGAGCCTGGCTCGAACAGATCGATGTCGTAGGCGATGTAAGCAAAGTACTGCGCCTCGGTTTTGGTGCCGGGACCGGTATTGGGAACCGGGTCCACCCGGTAAGCCTTGGCGCGATAGATTTCGCAAGCCGTCAAACGATCGGTCCAAACCACGGTCCAGGTTGCCGTTGAGGATTCGCCAGCCACTGCGGCCGCGGCCTCGATCGGATCCACGCCGTCTTGAGGGGTGACTCGAAACATCGCAAGGATGTCGGTATCCTTGACTTGGTAGTCGGGTTCCCAATAACCCATCGTTGCGTATGGAATGACACCGGATTTGTAGCGCTGCTTGGCATCTCGAACCTTGGTAACGTTGCTGTCAGCCATGATGTCCTCCATCGCGGGAGCAATGTAATGACGCTGGCTAATTAAGTAAATTTGCGATATCTTATTGTTATATTCAGATAATTTGAACAGCGATGAAAACCATCACCATCAAGCAACTTCGACTTCTCAGCGCAGCGGTGCAGGGTGGCAGCTTCGCCGCCGCCGCCGAGGCGTGCAACGTCACGCCGCCCGCCGTTACCATGCAGATGCGCCAGCTCGAGAGGGACGTCGGATTACCGCTGTTCGAGCGCAATGGCCGGAATCTGGCACTGACCGCTGCCGGCCGCGAGGTGCTGGCGGCGGCCGAACGGGTTGAGACCGTGCTTGGCGACTGCGCTGCCGGCTTGGCCACACTAAAGTCACTGACTGGAGGACGGGTCACCGTCGGCGTGGTGTCCACGGCGAAGTACTTCGCCCCGCAAATGCTCGGGGCTTTCGCACGCGTCCATCCCGGCGTAGCCATGGAGCTCGTCGTCGGCAATCGGGAAGACACCGTCGCCGCGTTCAAGAGCGGACGCCTCGACGTAGCGATCATGGGTCGGCCGCCAGAGGCAGTCGAGGTGGAGAGCACACCGATCGGCGATCATCCGCAGGTCATCATCGCACCGCCCGATCATCCTCTGGCCAAGCGGCGTTCCATCCCGCCGCATGAGATTGGTGGCGAGACCGTGTTGATGCGCGAGAGCGGCTCCGGCACCCGATTGATGGCCGAGCGATTCCTTGCGCGGAACCGCATCAAGGCGCGTATCGGCATGGAGATTGGTTCGAACGAGACGATCAAGCAGGCGGTGATGGCGGGGCTCGGCATCGCCTTCATCTCCGCCCACACGATCGCCGCGGAGATCGGCGACGGCCGTCTCGTCGCACTCGACATCATCGGCCTTCCGGAACTCCGGCAATGGTTCGTTGTACGATTAGCTGCGAAGCGGATGATGCCGGCCGCCCGCGCACTCAGGGATTTCCTCCTCGCCGAAGGACGGGGCTTTTTGCCAAACTTGGAGCATCGTCCGCTGCGCCGCGAAACGGCGGCGGTACGCAGGCGGATAACTCACACCGGCGCCAAGGAAGCACGTCACTAGGGATCTGCGTCAGAACTCGCTATGTGCCGATGGGCCGTGCGTCGAAGTCGCTCTGCGGCAGCAGCACGAGCAGGGGAGACGGTGAGCGGACCAGGGCAGACCAGAGATGCTTGGCGCCTCGGCCGCTGGGCCTTGCCGCGTCGGCCTTCCGGATCGCTGCCCCAAGCCAACGACGCTGTCTGTTGCGGCCACTTTCGTGGTGCAAAACCCAGCCAGCAGCAGCCGGGCCTAGGCCGCACCGTTGCACGATAAACATGTATTTGATATGCATGTGTTGACTTGACCGTATGGTGCCGGACGCGCCAAAACAGGTCGTGATCGGGGTGGATTGAGAACGACGGAGCTGAGAAAATTACGACCCCCCGAAATTCGGGGGTATCCGGGCAATCCCGGTTTTTCGAACCTTCCGTTACTGCTGGGGAGCGATTCAGCGATGAATGAGTATAAGATCAACAAGGTGCTCGGCGTGATACTGGGAACCGCCTTGGCTTTGCAAGTTCTGCATATCGCCGACGGGGCGTTCCACCCCAGGCTAGCGAAAGCGGCCTCTGAAGGCGGCGCCAAGGGGGAGTCGGCTGCCGGCTCGCAGGCATTGAATAGCCTGCTCGCCACCGCCTCCGCTGAACATGGCGCGCAAATCTCCAAGCAGTGTCAGATTTGCCACAACCTCCAGGAGGGCCAAGGTGCCAAGATCGGGCCCGACCTCTACGGCGTCGTGGATCGCCCGGTCGCTTCGGCAGCGGACTTTAAATACACCCCTGCCCTAAAGGCCAAGGGTGGCAAATGGACCTTCGCCGCGCTCGACAAGTGGCTGGCCGATCCGCGCGCCGACGTTCCCGGCACGGCTATGACCTTCGCCGGGCTGTCGAGCGATAAGCAGCGCGCCGATCTGATCGCCTATCTCGATACGCTCTCGAAGAGCCCGGTGCCGTTGCCAAAGGCTAAGTAAGACCCGCCTAAGGCTCGGCACCGAGCCTTCCCGCGAAGCCTGGACGGGGGTCCCCCACCCGGCCATGCCGGTAGGGCCTGTTCGATAAGAACGACGCTACGGCGCCGGTCGTCTCGGCGACGATCCTCTGCAAATCTGCGGAAAACCACTGGCCTCGCGCTGGCTTGTCATCCTGCGTGAGCCAGCGCAGGGGCGTTCAAGGCTTGTTCCTGCCGAAGCGGCGTTCTTCGGCCTTGTGGTGGTATTGCAAGGCGATCATCAATCCCTTCATCGGCCGCAGCGGCCCCAGCGTGACAATGAGGATCAAGGGCAGCCACAGCGCGGCGTGCACCCAATAGGGCGGCCGATACTCGATCTCGGTCACCAGCGCCGCGCCGACGACGATGAAGCCTGCCAGGAACATAATGAAGACGGCCGGGCCGTCGCCGGCATCGGCAAAGCTGTAATCGAGCCCGCAAGCCTCGCAGCCGGGCCGCAGCGTCACGAAGCCATTGAACAACTTACCCTGCCCGCAGTGCGGACAGCGACAGGACAGGCCGGCGACGATGGCGCCGGACAGGGTGGTAATCGGTTTATCCATGCGGCTTTGTGCCCTATCACCTCTCCCCGCGCGAGAGGGGCAGGACCGATTCCCTGTCATTGCGAGCCCACAAGGGCGAAGCAATCCAATCGGTGCTTCCGGCTGGATTGCTTCGTCGCTGCCGCTCCTCGCAATGACGAGGAGGAGAACGGCCGGCTCTACTCCGGCAGGGTTCCGGCGCCCCACA
>DATKRE010000244.1:0-11604 GCA_035532335.1 Xanthobacteraceae bacterium
ATCATCCCGAAATTTTCGTGATCGGTGACCTGATGGTCATGGAGCGCGATGGCAAGCCATTTTCGCCCGGATTGGCCCCGGTCGCCATGCAACAAGGTGACTACGTGGGAGGTCTTATCGCAAGGCGGGTATCGGCCAAGACAGACCCCGAGCCATTTCGCTATCGGGATAATGGCAGCCTCGCAACGATCGGGCGTGCGTTTGCGATCGCGGACTTTGGCGGCAGGCTGAGGTTCAGCGGAAAATCCGCTTGGGTACTCTGGTCCACAATTCACATTTTATATCTGATGAGCTTGTGGAATCGGATCCAAGTCGTTGCGACCTGGGTTTGGGCCTATTTCACCTTTCATCGGGGCGTGCGGACTCTGACTCCCGACAGTCTCGATGTTGAAGGCGTTACCTATGTTCCGATCATCGTCGAAAAGAAGCGGGAGGTCGAATCTGTGGCGGGGTCAGGCACCGCAGGGCCCTAGCCAATTTCTAATGGCACTTCTCCGGCACTCATCCAGGATTGAGTCGTCAATCTGATTCGACTTCTATCGGCCTAACTGAAAACGAGGCCCGAAGCCAGTCGCGATTCATACGTGCTATAGTGTCGATGCTGATTGATTTGGGGCACGCGGCCTGACATTCGCCGTGCCAACTGCAGTTGCCGAAGCCCTCCTCGTCCATTTGCTCCACCATCGCGAGCACCCGGCGCGCGCGTTCCGGCTGTCCTTGCGGCAACATTCCCAGGTGGACGATCTTTGCCGCGGTAAACAGAGAAGCAGAAGCGTTCGGACACGCGGCGACGCAGGCGCCGCAACCGATGCAGGCGGCAGCGTCCATCGCCGAATCCGAATCTTGTTTCGAAACTAGGATGGCATTGCCGTCGGGCGCACCGCCGGTAGGAGCGGTGACGAATCCTCCGGCCGCGATGATTCGATCGAGCGCGCTGCGGTCAACGATGAGATCCTTCACCACGGGGAACGCTGCCGCCCGCCAGGGTTCGACACGGATCTCCGCATTGTCGCGGAAAGTCCGCATGTGGAGCTGGCAAGTCGCAGTGGCGCGGGCTGGTCCGTGCGCGATTCCATTGATCATCATGCCGCAGGAGCCGCAGATCCCTTCGCGGCAGTCATTGTCGAAAGCGATGGGTTCGTCGCCCGCGAGGATGAGTCGTTCGTTGAGAACATCGAGCGCTTCGAGGAACGACATATCGGGGCTGACGTCGGCGATCTCATAACGGACGAACTTTCCAATCGCTTTCCGGCCCGACTGGCGCCACACGTTGAGAGCTATCTTCACTTGTAGCTCCGCTGCGATAGGTGGATTTCCTCGAACTCGAGCTTTTCCTTGTGCAGGATGGGCGGAGCATTCTCGCCCGCAAACTCCCACGCCGATACATGGGAGAAGTTGGCGTCGTCGCGTCGCCCTTCGCCGTCAGCCGTCTGGTGCTCGACGCGGAAGTGCGCGCCGCAAGACTCGCGGCGCTCGAGCGAATCGAGACAAAGGAGGTCGGCCAGCTCGAGGAAGTCGGCTACCCGTCCGGCCTTCTCGAGCGATTGATTCAGGTCGGCGCCGTTCGCCGCTACCTTCACGCCTTTCCAAAATTGTTCGCGCAGCGCCGCAATCGCTTCCATCGCACGCTTTAGGCCCGCCTCGCTGCGAGCCATCCCGCAGTGATTCCAAAGCAGCTCTCCCAACTCTCGATGAAAGCTGTCGACGGTGCGTTTGCCATTGATCTTGAGCAGTTTCTTCACGCGCTCAGCAACCCCGGCTTCGCACTCCCTGAAGGCGCAATGATCGGCCTCGACCTTGTCGAGCTTGGAGGTAGCCAGGTAGTCGGAGATGGTGTTGGGCAGTACGAAGTACCCATCGGCGAGACCCTGCATCAGCGCGCTCGCCCCCAAACGGTTCGCGCCGTGATCCGAGAAATTCGCTTCTCCCAGAACGTAGAGTCCGGGAATGGTGCTCATCAGATCGTAATCGACCCAGAGCCCGCCCATCGTATAGTGGATGGCCGGGTAGATTCGCATCGGGCGCCGGTACGGATCTTCCGCCGTGATGCGTTCATACATCTCGAACAGGTTTCCATACCGTTCACGGATGGTGTTCACGCCGAACCTGCTTATTGCCTCGGCAAAGTCGAGATATACCCCGCGTCCACCGGGACCAACGCCGCGGCCTTCGTCACAGACTTCCTTGGCCGCACGCGAGGAGATGTCGCGCGGCGAGAGATTGCCGAAGCTTGGGTACTTGCGCTCAAGATAGTAATCGCGCTCCGACTCTGGAATCTCGCCCGGTGCCCGCGTGTCGCCCCCCGTCTTCGGTACCCAGACGCGGCCGTCATTGCGCAGCGATTCGCTCATCAAGGTGAGTTTAGACTGGTGATGCCCGGTAACCGGTATGCAAGTGGGATGGATCTGCGTGTAGCAGGGATTTGCGAAAGCGGCGCCACGCTTGTAGGCGCGCCAGATCGCGGTGGCGTTGCTACCCTTGGCGTTGGTCGAAAGATAGTAGACGTTTCCATAGCCGCCGGTGGCGATAACAACGGCGCCTCCAGCGAATGACGACACTTCTCCGGTGACAAGGTCGCGTATGATGATTCCGCGCGCGCGCCCGTCCACCACCACGAGATCGAGCATCTCGTTCCGTGGATGCATCGTCACGTGCCCGAGGCTGATCTGTCGTTCGAGCGCCTGGTATGCGCCTAACAGCAACTGTTGGCCGGTCTGACCGCGCGCGTAAAATGTCCGCGAGACTTGCGCGCCCCCGAACGAGCGGTTTGCAAGCAGACCACCGTATTCGCGCGCAAATGGAACGCCTTGGGCCACGCATTGGTCAATGATCGCGGCACTAAGCTGAGCGAGCCGGTAAACATTCGCTTCACGGGAGCGGAAGTCACCTCCCTTTATCGTGTCATAGAAGAGGCGGCGCACGCTGTCGCCGTCATTGGGGTAGTTTTTGGCTGCGTTGATTCCGCCTTGGGCGGCGATACTGTGGGCGCGCCTGGGAGAATCCTGGAAGCAGAAGCAATCGACGACATAGCCCTGCTCGCCCAAGGTCGCCGCAGCCGCGCCGCCTGCCAGACCTGAGCCAACTACAAGGATCCGATGTTTGCGACGGTTCGCCGGGCTCACGAGCTTTCCTTCGAAACGGCGATTGTCCCATTTCATCGCGAGGGGGCCGCATGGGACGTGCGCGTCGAGCTGCATGGCTACCTCACGAGACCGAAAAAAATGGCGAGTGGAATGGCGGTGAATCCCGCCCAGAGGACGACCGCAATCACGATGGCGATTGGCCGGTGGAGCGGTTCGGCCGACGGCCGCGACAAACCCAGGGTGCGTGCCCAGCTCCACGCACCATGATACAGATGAATGCCAATTGCGGCGAGCGCCACGACATAGATGGCCACGATCCACCAGATTTGAAATCCCCCCACCAGGTTTGAGTAAACGAGCGACTCGTGGAAGGGCGCTGGCCTGATAGTGCCGGTGGTGAGATGCAGAAGATGAAAGACGATAAAGGCCGCAATGATGATACCGCCGATACGCATCGTGCGCGAAGCGAATGTTGCTGCTTGCGGATCGACGCGGATATAGGCCTCACGCCGCGCCGTGCGATCACTCAAGGCAAGCTGGCAAGCGGCAATGATGTGAAGAATGACCGCAACGAGCAGGATCGCTCGTGCCGCCCATAGCGCCGGAGGCTCGAAGTGCAGAAGAGCAGAATACTCGTCGAGCTGAACCGCGCCGCGAAAGACGAGCAGGTTTCCGGCAAGATGACCGAACAGGAAGACGATCATCACGACGCCGGTCACCGCCATGACCACCTTCTTGCCGACCGTTGTTCGCCAGAACGTCATCCTTCGCATGACCTCATTTTGGCCAGCCCGTTCTATCCTATTCAAAAGTGCGCGCGTCTTACTGTTTTTTTTGCCGGTTGTGGTCGGCTGCTGATGCGAGCGGCTATGTGTTCGGTGCGCGCCCTTTGTGGACTGCCACGTGGTCGGTCGTGTCGCTTTCGATGATATATTGCGGTTGAGTCTTCGATGCGTGATGCACGTAACCTTTGAAGCGCGTCACGGAGGTGACCTTCTTGACGATGACACTGCGAGCGCGTCCGGCTTCTGAGTTCCATTCAACGTGATCGCCGCGCTTAAACGTTTTGGGCATCGCACTCGCCTCGATTCAGAAAGACTCTCGCGGATCGCTGAATTATCGGATGCCGGTCGATTTCGCGATGATTTCGGAGAGGTCCAGGGTAGCGGTCGACTTCTCCTCCGAGGAGCGCGACTTGACCGCATCTTCGATCATCGTCATGCAAAAAGGGCATGAGACCACTACCGTCTGGGGCTTGGCCGCCGCAAGCTGCGAAAGCCGCTTCTCATTGATACGCGTGCCCCCGACCTCTTCCTTCCAGAAGCATCCGCCACCCGCACCACAGCAGTAAGTCCGGTTTTTAGACTGATCGACGTCGGTTACATGTGCGCCCGGAATCGCGTGGAGGGCTTCGCGCGCGTCACTCCACTTATGGTCGTGACGCGCCATGAAACAGGGGTCGTGGTACGTGATGCGCTGATCAACGGGCGTATTCGGGTGAAGTCTGCCGGCGCGGATCAGCTCCGCCAGAAACTCGCCCTCGTGAACCACTTCGTATGCACCCCCAAAATCACGATATTCCTTTTTCAAATTGTGATAGCAGTGCGGACATTGCGTTACGATTCGCTTTGGCTTGTAACGATTGAGCACTTCGATGTTCTGCTGGGCGACGGTAGCATACAGGTATTCGTTGCCGAGTCTTCGCGCGGGGTCGCCGTTGCATCTCTCCTCTCGGCCAAGGATTGCGAATTTGACCCCCGCCTGTTTCATCAAGCCGGTGAGCGCGCGAGAAACCTTTTGATTGCGTTCGTCGTACGAACCGGCGCATCCAACCCAGTACAGCACCTCGATCTGAGAAGAGTCATCCAGCGCGGACATTTCTAGAATGCCGAGGCCTTCGGCCCAATCTCCGCGTTTTTCAGCCGCCAAGCCCCAGGGATTTCCTTGGTTTTCAATTCCCTTGAATGCCGCCACTGCCTCCTGCGGAAATCGGCTCTCCATCATGACCAGATGCCGGCGCATGTCATCGATGCGTTGAATGTGCGCGATCCCGACCGGACACCCTTCTTCGCACCATCCGCAATTTGTGCAATCCCAGATCGCCTGCTCAGTGGCGACATCCTTGATCATGTCGGGGCCGGTCCAAAAAGGCGCAGCGGCGCCTTCTTGCGCAGCCGCCCTTGCCTCCAGCAGGTAGGGCGTCTTATCGAGCAGATGCTCGCGCTGCTCAATCACGAGGAACTTGGGGTTGAGCGCCTTTCCAGTGGTCGCCGTCGGGCAATTGATCGTGCATCGTCCGCATTCGAGGCACGAAGCCATGTCCAGCAGCTGCTTCCACGTGAATTCCTCGATCTTGGAAACCCCGAAGGCTTCGGCCGTTTCAAAATTGAGAATCGGCTTCAGTCGGCCACCTGGCCCGAGGTAACGAAAAAAAAGATTGATCGGACCGAACAAAAAATGGCGTAGCTTGGAAAACGGGAAAGCAAACAGCAGCAGGTACACAATCAGTACGTGTGTCAGCCAGAGCCAGCGGTGGAATATAATTCCGGTACCGAAAGCTCCTTCGATCCGGCCAACCTGCCGGCCAACGTACGCCCATTCCGTGAAAATCGGATGTGTTGCGTTGATTCGTGCGCCCTCCAACATCAGCCCGGTCACGGCCGCCAGCACCAGCATCAGGAGCGGGTACCAATAGCCGAGAAAATTTTCGAGATTATCGAGTAGTTTTTGGTGCGGAGGAGAGCTCAGTAGCGAAGGCCGGCCAAATCGGGCCAGACTCGACCGCATCGCCCCCGGTGATACAAGGATCAAGCGCCGAGCTGCGACAACAGTAATGCCGAGTATCAGCGCCAGGAAGAATGTGTCCATCGCGGCTTTGAAGAAAAGATAGAAGTCTCCGAAGTAGAAGTAGAGGTCGAACCCCACCAGACCCGCCGCGTAGCGGAGATCGCTGTTGAGGAAGACGATGCTGGTGCCAATGAACAGTCCCACAAAGGCGACGTAGAAGGTGTAGCGCATCCACCCCCAGCTCTCTCTTACGACCGTCCCTTCCCCAACCCCATCGATTAGAGCGATCCACAGACGCCTAAACGGCTGATCGACTCGGCTTTCCTCCGCCGTCCCCAAAGTCACGCGCCGCCACCAATACGCCCCCCGCCAGACAAAAGCGCACAAGAGCGCGAACAGCAGCGCGTACATCACAACGATGAACGCCATTGGCACATTCCATAGGATCTGGCGGGTGACCTGGTGGTTCATGTCTTTGCGAAGCGAACAAAAAAGCTCTTCTCGACGAACCGGAAATACTCGCGAAGATGTTTTAGTCCGAAGCGATTTTCGGACTGCATCGCGAGACAGGCTTGCAGTACGCCGCGGCGGTCATTGATGATGACCAAGCCGCAGCGGATTGGCCATGACCTGCGGACTCCTCAAATATTGGCGAGTTCGCCGAAGTACTCGTTATCTTCATTATAACCGCCCTCGCCCTTGTAGAGGTGCCGCACATCGTCGACGAACTCGATCGCTCGGATCCATTTCACCATTTTAAAACCGAGCTGGCTTTCGATCCGGAGTCTGAGCGGTGCTCCATGCAAAGGGCCAAGCGGGAGGGAGTTCATTTCATAGGCAAGCAGTGTCTGCGGATGCAATGCGTCCTTGAACGTCAGACTATCGTAGAACTCCCCGCCTTCGGCGCCCTCGCCAAAAGAATAGAAAACTACGGCACGCGCCGTCGGCTTGGGCCGCACTAGCTGGATCAAGCCGCTTAGCGGTAGCCCACTCCACTCGGCGATGCCGGACCATCCCTGAATGCAATGGTGGAGTGTGATCTGAGACTTCTTCCCCATCAAGGCGAGGTCATCGAGCGAAAGCTCAACTGGATTATCAACTAGTCCATAGACCTTCAGGCGGTACGACTTGAACGAGTCGCCGGCCGATGCCTTCCACTCCTCGCAGGTTGGCATCTTGCCATTTACCCAGAAAAACGGCGAAACATCGGCTCGGCTGAACTCGGCGCGCGGCGCGACCCGATCGAGCAGAAGACGCATCACCGGTGTCACAATTGCCCTGGCGACGTGTTGTATCCTCCTTGGATGGCGCCATGCCATGTAGTTAGCGAAAGCATTAAAAAGCAGGATCGCTCCGAGCATGGCGAAAAAGACGTATATTCCCAGTGGAGTGAGAGCGTCAGTGCCTAGCATGATATGATTCATGTTTCTGACGAAGCCGGTAGCAGCCACCATCGCTACGTGCATGACTATAAAAGCGACAAAAGCGCACATCACCAGGAAGTGGAGCGAACGCCCGATCTGTCGATTGCCGGGCAGCTGTGGATACCATGAAAATTGCGAAGTGAAGGCGGGCGACATCGATGGTCCACTAAGGATCGCCAGCGGCGCCAATACAAATACCACTCCGAAATAGGCTAGTTGCTGCAGCGCGTTGTACTGATAGAAACCATCAGGCTCAGGCGGCATGTGGAGAGTGGCGTAGTGAACAAAGACCGCCCACGCCTCCGGAATGACATGCCACGAATCCGGCACCAATCGCTTCCATTGCGATGTGACAAACAGCAGAATCACGAATGCCAGCCCATTACCTACCCAGAACAATACACTCAGAAAATGCCAGTGCCGTGCTATTCCGACCGTATGGCGGTATCCGGGTAATCCGATCCAGGGCGTCAGGTAGCGAGAATCATCCTTTGCCGTCCACACCCGGTCCGTCGGAACTATGATCGACGTAAGCCGGAGCCATTCCGAGCCTGGGGTGCAGTGGACATTCCAGTACAGCCGCGGATGATCGGCTAAAATCTGTAGCCCACTCCGGACCAGTAAGATGATAAAAAAGAAATTCACCCAGTGAGTTAGGCGCAACCAGATCGGAAACCCACTCGGCCCGGCCAATGCCGCCGGCGAGAATGTCTTAAGCGGCGCCAATCGCGGCAGCCCCAGGGCCGCCCATTGGACATAGGCTGCGAAGACTGCCGTCAGAAACGGCAAAGCGAGAAGAATTAACGTCTTGCGTTCAATTCTCATAACGCCGCGCTGCGCCGCGAATTCCCGTCTTCCAACTGGAAACATATTCTATCGAAGACGCCGAATGTTGCCATCGACGATATCCATCACTCGCGCTTGCGTTGCGATGAGAGGTATTATAAATGCATCTTTAGAGGCTGGTCAAGGGAGGCCCATGATCAAACCCTCGCAGGAACGATCAGAAGATTCATTCGATGCGAACCTTCCTTACCCGCGTAGACATCGCTGCGCTGATCGTGCTCATGGCCTTGATTGCGATCAGATCTCGCAAGGATAGCGGCGGTCATCCGTCAGCGATGCACACCGGAGGCTCCGCAGCCTTTCATTCGTCTCGACCGGCCGGGAGCTCCTTTCGAGCCCCTACCACTCCCGGGGCAAGAGAGCGGCCCAGCGGAGGACTCTCTGAAGGGTGCCGACAATGATCAGAATAAAGCGCGCGTACGCGGCTCCGGCACGCCTAGATGGAATCCGAGTCTTGGTCGATCGCGTGTGGCCACGCGGGGTAATGAAAGAGGGGCTGCGAGTCAGCCAATGGATGAAGGAGCCGGGGCCGAGCGATGATCTCCGCAAATTCTTTAACCACGAACCGGCGTGTTGGGAAGAGTTTCGCAAGCGCTGCCGGTAGGAACTGAATGCAAACTGGCGCACGGCGGATGCTTATAGAGTTGGCCGAGGTCGCGGTGGAGGATACCGTTACCCTCGTTTACGGGGCGAAAGACGAAGCGCACAATCAAGCAGTAGTGCTGCGGGAGGTGTTGGAACGAATGGCACGCATCGGGTCTGACGAGGGAAAGGAGTCGTGGAGGGGTTCATGGAACTGACCTACTACACGGATTACGCGCTGCGAGTGCTGATGTACGCAGGACTGCGTCAGGACAAGCTCTGCCAGATATTTGAAATTGCCGGGCACTACAACATTTCCGAGAACCATCTGATGAAGGTGGTCCACGGGCTAGCGCAGGGTGGATTCGTGCTGACGTATCGCGGCAGGGGCGGAGGACTGACACTGGCAAAGGATCCCAAGGAAATCATCATCGGTGCAGTTGTGCGGCATATGGAAGGCCCGTTCAAGCCAGTCGAATGCTTTCGGACCGGCAATAGGTGCGCGATTACCGGCGCCTGCGATCTGCCCGACATTCTCGAAGAGGCGTTCCAGGCGCTCATCGCGGTCCTCGACCGTTACACGCTGGCCGACCTTCTTGAGCGGCGCACTCATTTGGCGCACCGCCTGTTTGGTCCCACGCGATCTCGCGAGCGCGCTGCACGCAAGATTATCCCACCGCTAGCCTCGGGCTGAACGGCGAGGAGGGCCAGCCCCTGCTCGCGCTCCAGCCCCAGAGGGAATAACGACGATTATAGCAAAGTAACATTTTGGTCTGAGGAAACATGACCGCCAGACTTGATTGTCGTTGACCATCGGTGCTTTAGGAGCCATCGTCAGTGGAGCGAAAGGACCGGTAGACACGGTGGCCGAGGCGTTGCAGCCGTATGGGCGACGCTCAATAAGTCTTTTTCAGGCGAGATGAACGAGGCATAATAAATGGGTCTTCATTTTATGTACCGAAGAACCCGCGATGAGGAGTATGAACATTTTAACGTCCAGATTTTCTGAATCGCGCTCCCAACACGGTTGTGTTCACATGCCTAGTCGCAGGTATTTACAAATCTTAACCTTGGAGCGATGAGATGCCCGCGCGCAGCCTATGATTGCCGAGAACGGAATGGAGCGTTACGCGATGCGTAAGCTGTCAATTAGTAGAAGCGGGAAATCAACACACTTCGCGTTTGTGGCGCTTTTGGCGATCCTTCTTAACGCATCGCCGGCACTTTCCGCGCAACGCAACTTTACCATCCCGGTAGAAGAGAAAGTTGTTGACATCGGTTCCGGTCTGACGTACGACGCCTGGACTTACGGCGGCACCGTGCCCGGTCCGGTCCTGCGGGTGCGCCAGGGCGATCGGGTACATATTCATCTTGTGAATGATATGGAGATTGCGCACGGTATCGACATCCATGCGGCTCAAATCGCTCCGAGCAAGCATTTCGCACCCATCCCCGGCAAGACGGACCTCAGCTACGACTTCGATGCCGAGGTCCCCGGCGCATTCATGTATCACTGCAGCGCACCCCCGATGGTTACGCATATCGCAAACGGGATGTACGGGATGATGATTGTCGAACCGAAGGGCGGGTGGCCGAAGGCGCACGAGGTTACGATCGAACAGGGCGAGTTCTACGGTGATCCCGATGATAAAGGATTAGTGGCGGGCGACAGCAGACGTATGATGGACGAGCGGCCTGACTTCGTGGTGTTCAACGGAGTCATCGAAAAATACGCTGATCATCCTATCTCGATAAAAGTCGGTGAGTTGGTGAGGATTTTCTTCGTCAATGCGGGGCCAAACCGCACCTCCGACTTTCACGTGGTCGGCGCGATATTCAGCTCGGTGTATCGAAGTGGCAATCCCGCCAACGCATTCCATGGAGTGCAGAGTTTTGAAGTAGGGCCGGGAGACGGCGCGATCTTCGAGTTCCGCGTACACGAGGCGGGCGACTATCCATTTTTGGATCATGCGATCGCTCGCGCGTACAAGGGTGCAATCGGCATATTCCGTGCGACACTTTAACGGTCGCCAAAAGCCGTTGACGCTGAGCACGCCAGTATGCAAGCCATATCCTTTACGGCGCACCTTTTCTCGCGGTTGGAATTGCAAGCCTATTTCTTGATCACGTCCTAGTTCAGTGAGGCGATCGCATTAGGCAAGCGAAATCTCTTTCGGGCAAACTTCCGTGCGGGCCAAGCCTGATGGACCCGCGACGGCGCAGGTCAATTCGGCTTGTACTTCTGCCTGATTGCCGGCGTTACGTGCCTTGGCCGCATCTTCAAGCATGTTCATAGAATCCGGCGGCCGACAATGAGCGTCGGTGAATTTGTTTTCCTCAATTGCTCATGGCTAATTGCGTTACGCAGAGAAGTGGCTCCGGTTGGCTGAACAGATTTCCCCGATTTATAAGTGGACTCCGGGGTGGTTAAGCGAGGTGCAGAGTTGTCCACGGCGGCGGTCGGCGCTTGCGACGAACCGGCCGCCGCGGTGGGCAACTCGGGGCGCACCATTGAACGGATTTCATTTTATGCGGCCGCCTCGAGTTTTGACCCCAAGTCCAGATAGGCCTGCTGGGGCGTGGCGCCATTGAGCCGCGAATGCGCCCGGTCTGCGTTGAACCAGTCCAGGTAGCGGCCAAGGTCGGCTCGGGCCGCGCTCACACCGGCATAGGCTTTGAGATACACGCATTCGTACTTCACGCTGCGCCACAGGCGCTCGACGAACACATTGTCGCGCCATGAGCCGCGCCCATCCATGGACAGTTTGCAGCCGCGGTCGATCACCGCACTGGTGAACTCCTCGGCGGTGAACTGGCTGCCCTGATCGGTGTTGACGATCGCGGGCGCGCCAAAGCGGGCAAAGGCCTGTTCGATAATCTCC
>DATKRE010000245.1:0-17001 GCA_035532335.1 Xanthobacteraceae bacterium
TCCTTGGCGCCGATGTCGATCACCGCGACGCCAAGATCGTTATGGAAGTGGGGAACGATGCTATCCGCCATGCTCGAAATCCATTTTACGCGGCGTCACCATAGCGGCCCGCCGGGCCAATTCCTAGTGGAGCGGATTTGAGCTTCGCTACCCGCCTAGTGGAGCGGATTTAACATTCGCTACCCACCTGGCGGCAGCCTCGTGAAGCGAATGTCAAATCCAAAGCTCCACTAGGACTCATATTTGCTAGTGGTCCTTTTGATTCCAACATTCGCATGAGAAGCTGCCGAATACGGATGCGAATGTTAGAATCGGACCACTAGTCGCTGTGTCATTGCGAGGAGCCGCCGCGCCTTCGCGCGCAATGACGATCGCTATCCCGGCAACGGCAGACCTTCGGTCGCAAATGCCTTCTGCACCGCAGGCCGCGCGGCAAGGCGGCGCGCATGCGCAGTCCAGTACGGGAAATCGTTGGCCATATCGAAGCCAAGCACCGGCCCGCGGCCCCAGATCCAGTAAACGATCAACAGCGCGTCGGCGACGCTATAGCGTTCGCCCAGCGCCCACGGCCCGGCGCCGATTTTCTCCTCGACCGTTTTCCATAAGTCGTAAGCGTTTTTCTTGCCGGTCATGGCCACGTCTTCGATCGCGCGCGGATCGGAAGCGTAGCGGGCGGCGCGGCGAACATGGACGAAGGCGGGCTGAATGGTCGACGACAACCAGTTGAGCCACTCTGCGCAATGGGCTTCCTCGCGCGGCTCCCACGGCCACAGTCCAGACGCGGGGTGCCGCGCCGCGATGTAGTGCAGGATGGCCGGCGCTTCGGTCAGCACCCAGTCGCCGTCAGTCAGCGCCGGTACGCGAGCCTTCGGGTTGACGCGGAGGTATTCCGGGCTGTTTTGCTGCCCGGAAGCAATATCGACGCGCGACAATTCGAAACGACCGCCGACTTCCTCCAGCACAATGTGCGGGGCGAGCGAACAGGCGCCGGGCGAGTAATAGAGTTTCATCATTCCGGTTGGTCCCGCCGTGCCTCAATAGGTCGCCCGTCCGCCGGACAGATCGAAGGCGGCGCCGGTGGTGAAGGAATTTTCCGCGCTGGCGAGAAAGCAGATCATCGACGCGGCTTCGTCGAGTTCGAGCATGCGGCCGCGCGGAATCTTGGCAACGATCATAGCCAGAAAATCCGGCGCCTGGCTCATGGCGAGCGTCGTCTTGGCGACGGCGGGCGTGACGCAATTGACGCCGATATTGTAGCCGGCGAGTTCCTTGCCGAGCGATTTGGTCAGCGCAATCACCGCTGCTTTCATGGCGCTATAGGCCGGCGCTTTCGGATTGCCTTCCTTGCCGGCGACCGAGGCAATGTTGACGATGCGGCCGTAATTTGCCGCGATCATGTTCGGCACGACGGCGCGGCAGCAGTAAAAAGTGCCGTTCAACCCGATGTTGACGACGTCGCGAAAGGCGTCGGGCGGATATTCCCAGGTGTTGGCGTTCGGACCGACGATTGCGGCGTTGTTGATCAGGACGTCGATCTTGCCGAAATGTCCGATCGTCGACTTTGTAGCGGCCTCGACCGCCGCGAGATCCGCGATGTCGACCGGCAAGCCGTGGACGACCTCAGGCTTGCTGAGGCGCTTGACCGTCTCGTCGAGGAGCGCTTGGTCGCGATCCCAAATGCTGACCTTGCCGCCGGAGGCGAGAATGCGGCTTGCAACCGCCAGCCCGATGCCCTGCGCGCCACCCGTGACTATGGCGACGCGGTTCTTCAGATCGTAGACGTTCATTCACGCGCCTCCTTGTTATTTGGCGGGTACGATAGCAAAAACCCGCAGCGGGCTGCCGCTGCCCTGCAAAATTTTTAGCGGTGCCGCCACGATCAGCGCGCCGGTCGCCGGCAACAGATCGAGATTACACAGGCATTGCAACCCGTATTTGCCGGCGCCATGCATGTAATAATGACATGGGTAGGGTGGCGCAAAATGCGCAGCCTGACCGGCATCGGTACCGATGGTTTCGGTGCCGAAACCGAGCACGTCGCGCTCATTGACCAGGAAACGTACGCAATCGGGGTCGGGACCGGGCGTATGCTGGCCGGTGTCGTCGAGATTCTGGTAAGCGATCGGGTCGTTGCGTTTCGACCAGTCGGTCCGCATCAGCACCCAGGCGCCTGCCGGAATGCGGCCGTGCCGTTCTTCCCACCTCTTTATCAAAGCGGTCGTCAGCAGGAAATCCGCGTCGGCCTTTGCCTGCGCGCCGCAATCGATCACGCAGGCCGGGGCGATGAAATGCGCGGTGGGCAGCGTATCGACCGAATTGTACGGCAGATCGCGCCCTGAAATCCAATGGATCGGGGCGTCAAAATGCGTGCCGCTATGCTCGCCGAAACTGACATTGTTCCAATACCAGCCGGGCCCGCGCTCGTCGTAACGCGATATTTCCTCCATGCGGAACGGGCGGCATTGGCCGAATTCGGGCGGCAGCACGATTGTTGGAAAGTCTGGCGACAGCGTCTGGGTCAGATCGACCAGGCGAGCGCCGCCCGACACCAGGAGGTCGCTCAAAACGGCGCGCGCGTGCGGCGCGGGCGTACGCACGTTCGCTTTCGCCGCGCTTGTCCTGGGCGCGGATTTCTTTTTTGCCGTTTTCATCGACCGGTCTCGCCGAGTTCACGCTCGAGCGTTTTTGGGCTTTCCAGATTGCGGGCGAGCCAGTCTTGCGCCACGTCGCCCGGATAAACGTCCTCCACCGAGCCTTTGAGCGCTCCGACGAGGGCCGCGGCGAGCGCGGCGGGCGAAAGTTTCGGTGGCATTTCAAGCTGATCCCATTCGTCATCGATCGGGCCGGGAAACAGATTGATGACGCGCACGCCCGCCGGCTGCAAATCAGCGCGCAAGTTTTGCGAAAGCGACCAAGCCGCGGCCTTTGAAGCCGAATAGGTGCCATGCGGCGGATAGTTGGCGAGCGCGAAGATCGACAGGACGTTGACCCAGGCGATGGCGTTCGCGGCGCCGTCGGCGGCGCGCGCTTTCAGCGCCGGCGCGAATTCCTGCGCGAGGCGCAAAAGGCCGAAATAATTGATGTCCATTTCCAGTTGTGCGGTCTCGACGCCGCGTCTGGCCGCCAGCGAGAAGGCGCGATGGCAGTCGTTGGTGTTGACGACGATGTCGACCTTACCGCCGATCTCACCGGCCAGCTCGCGCACCGAACTGCTGTCGGTGACGTCGAGCGGAACGACTTTTGCCTGCGGCAGCTCGCGCAAGCCGTCAAACCCGGCCGCCTTCTTCCATGGTTCGGCTATGCCGATCCAGATCAGATCGGACCCGACGGCCGCGAGCGCCCGTGCGCTCGCCTGACCGATGGCCGACTTGCCGTCGGTGACCAGGATTTTGCGCCCGCGAGGATCGCAGGTCATTTCACGCAGCTTCGGATCGTCCGACAATGCAGGCCTCCCTCGTTCGGGCATGGCGACCAGCACGGCCTGGCCGGCGCGATCGAGCGCAGCCTCGATCCGTATCCGGCAGGGTGGCGCGCCGACACTGTCATGCACATACGCAATCACATTCACGTCGGAATCGAGCCGGACGTTGCCGATCCGCCACGGCAGCCGCTCGCGAAAGAATAACTCCTGGGCGACGCGCAGTATGGTGTCGCTGATCAACGCGCCTGCGCCGTCCTGCCGCCGCCAGAGCAACCGCTGCGACAGGCAGGCACGGCAGACTTCGCGCGGAGGATATTGCACCGCGCCGCAGTCGCGACAAACCTGGAGTTCAAACCGTCCGCGCGCTGCCGCCGCCGTAAGCCCGAGCGCCACCCTGCTGCGGGTTGCGGGCGGTAAAGTCGGCAGCTGGGTCCGCTCGATCGGATTTTTGCGCTTTGGCCGCTTGGCGACTTGAGACACCGTTTTCCCCCAGAAGACCATTATAAATCAAGCCGCGGCCAGCAAAGCGGCGCCGCTGCAAATTCCGCGATCGTAATTGATCATGCCAAACCCGGAGACCAGCCCGTGTTTGGCGTCAGGCACCCGCGCGCCGAGGGTCTGTCCGCTAAGCTGGCGGATCGCTTCGACGATGCCCAGATGTCCGCCCGCCGCGCCGGCCTGGCCGACCGACAATTGCCCGCCCGAGGTATTGAACGGGAAAGTGCCGGTAACCTCGAAGGTGTTGGCGCGGATGAACTCTGCCCCGGCGCCGTCGGGGCAGAAGCCGAGACCTTCAAATTGCAGGACGTTGATGACCGGATAGTCGTCGTAGGTTTCGAGAAAATCGATGTCGGCGGGCCCGACGCCGGCCTGGGCGTAAAGCGCGTCGCGATCGAGCGCCCAGCCGCCACGATCCTGGATCGGATCGTCGGGAAAGGCATTGTGCCGTTCGACCGCGCCGAGCAGATGCGCGAACGGCAGTCCGAGCTTTTCCGCCGTCCCGCGCCGCATCACCAGAAATCCTTCAGCGCCGGCGCACGGCATCACGCAGTCGAACAGCCGAAGCGGATCTGCGACCAGCCGCGCGTTGAGATAATCGTCAAGCGTCAGCGGCTTTTTGAATAAAGCCAACGGATTTTCCAGCGCGTTGTTGCGCTGCGCCATGCACAATTTTCCGAAATCCTCACGGGTCGCGCCATGCATGCGCATGTAATAAGCCGTCAGCAGCGCGAAACTCGTGTTCGGTCCGCCCGAGCCGTAAGGGTAGACGGCATCTTGGGCGAATTGGCTGAAGCTTGCCGTGTTGCGGCGAAAACTGTCGGTGTGATTGGTGTCGCCGCCGACGCAGGCGACGATTTCGGCATCGCCACTTTGCACCGCGCGCGCGGCGCGCCGGATCGATACGATGCCCGACGCGCCACCCATTGGCACGTGATCGAGCCAGCGTAACGTCAAGCCGAGGTGCTGCGTCAGGCCGACGGCGCTGTCGGGGGCAAGCGTGAAGCTTGCAACCGCTAAGCCGTCGATCCGCTGTTTCGGAATTTTTGCAATGGCGAGGAGGTCGGCGACCGCGCGGCCGAGGAACCAGTGTGCGCCGTGGGTCGAGTAACGCACATAGGGAACCGTTACCGGCGCGGCGAGCACGACGTCGTCATAGCTGCGCGCCGCCATCAGGCGGCTCCGCCGAGATAGGTCGTCGCCACGCGCGTATCGTGGGCGAGTGCCGCCGATGGTCCCTGATGGGTTATCTCGCCCATTTCCAGCACATAGCCGTAATCGGAGGTCTCAAGCGCGGCGCGCGCGTTCTGCTCGACCAGCAGGATCGACACGCCAAGCTCGCGCAGCGACGCGACGATGTGAAAAATCTCCCGCACCATGATTGGCGCCAAACCAAGGCTCGGCTCGTCGAGCATCAATAGCCGCGGCTTCGCCATCAAGGCCCGGCCGAGCGCCAACATCTGCCGTTCGCCGCCAGAAAGCGTCTGTGCCTTTTGTTTTTGCCGCTCGGCAAGGCGCGGGAATCGCGCGAACACCTGTTGTAAAGTCTGCTTCACTTCCGACCCGTGGCGGCGCCGCGCGTAAGCGCCGAGCAGGAGATTATCGGCGACCGCCATGTCGCCGAACAATTCGCGCCGCTCGGGCACCAGGCAAAATCCGCGCTCAACCCGCTCCTCGACGTCGACCCGTTCCAGATCGACGCCATCATAGATCACTTGGCCGCGCGAACGCAGCAGCCCGGCGGCGGCAGCGAGCAAAGTCGTCTTACCGGCGCCGTTCGGCCCGATCACGGTAACGATCTGACCTTGCTGCATGGTGAGGCCGACGCCGCGCACAGCCTCGACCTTACCGTAGGCGACGTGGAAATCCTTGATTTCCAGGAGCGGCCTCATGCGACACTACCAAGATAAGCTTCCTGCACGCGCGGATTGGCGCGCACCGCCGCCGGCGTGCCTTCAACGAGCTTGGAGCCGAAATCCATCACCACGATCCGATCGACCAGCCCCATGACGAATTCCACGTCATGTTCTACCAAAAGGACGGTGACCCCCTCGTTGCGCAAAGAATGCAGCAAATCGACCAATGCTTTTTTTTCTACGCGACTGAGGCCGGCGGCTGGTTCGTCGAGGATAATCAGCGCCGGGTCGGCGGCGAGCGCACGCGCCACTTCTAGGATGCGCTGGCGTCCGAGCGGCAGATTGCCGGCCGGACCGTAAGGTTCGTCGCCAAGGCCGACGCGCTTGAGTTGTGCGAACGCTTCGAACCGGGCGCGTCGCTCTTCTTGTCGGTCGAGCCGCAACGCAGCTTTGAAAAAGCCCGCGCGGGTCCGCGGATAAGTTCCAAGTAACACGTTGTCGAGCAGCGACATGTTCGGCCGCAATTTCACGTGCTGGAAAGTCCGAGCGATGCCGGCTTCGGCTATGCGGCGCTGGCCGGCCCGGGTGATGTCCTCACCGAGGAAGAAGATTTTGCCGTCGTCGCACGTCAGCGCGCCGGTGATGAGATTGAACACCGTGCTTTTGCCGGCACCATTCGGTCCGATCAGTCCGACGATCTCTCCGGCTTTGATATCGAAACCGACCTGACTGACGGCTTCAAGGCCGCCAAACCGCTTGAACAGGCGTTCGACCGAGAGAAGGGCGGTGCCGCGTTCGGGCATCGTGCGCCGCGGCAGCGGCGCCGCCGCGACGATCGGAGCCTTGGCGGCGCCCGGTACCAGGCGCAGCACGAAGGGCATCACGCCGCCGCGCGCGAATTGCAACACCAGCACGTAGATAACGGCGAACACGATGACTTCAAGCTGCTGGCCGTCGCGCGCGAATAGCGGCAGCACGTCCTGCAAGGCATTTTCCAAGAGCGTGATCAGGGCGGCACCGACGACCGCGCCAAGGATGTGTCCCGATCCGCCAAGGATTGCCATGAACAGATACTGGATGCCCATTCGCAGGTCGAACGGCGCCGGGCTGACGAAGCGGCTCATATGAGCATAAAGCCAGCCCGAAAAGCCGGCCAGCAGGGCGGCGATAATGAAAGTGATAAGCCGGATGCGAAACACGCTGATGCCGAGGCTCTCGACCATCACCACGCCGCCGCGCAAGCTGCGGATGGCGCGGCCCTCGCGCGATTCGAGAAGGTTGGCGACCAGGATCGTCGCCGCGATCAGCACCGCCCAGATCAGATAATAGATGGCGGCGGTCGGCTCGAGCGACAGCGAGCCGATATAGATCGGCGGCACGTTGGCCAGTCCATTGTGGCGGCCGAGTGCTTCGAAGTTGCCGAACAGAAAAAAGATCGCGAGCCCCCAGGCGACGGTGCCGAGCGGCAGATAATGTCCGCCCAGCCGCAAGGTAACCGCCCCGAGCACTGTCGCAGCCAGCCCGGTCGAGGCTAGCGCAAACAACAGCCCGAGCCAGGGCGAAGCGCCTTCGGCGGTCGTGAGCCAGGCCGTGCTGTAGGCGGCAATGCCAACAAAGGCCGCTTGCCCGAACGACGTCAGTCCGCCGAAGCCGGTCAGCAGCACGATGCCGAGCGCGACCAGCGCATAGATGCCGATGTAGTTGAGCAGCGTGATGGTGAAAGAGGTTGCGTAAAATGGCGCGGCCGCCAGCAACGCGATCACGGCAAGCGCAAGCACAATCGCGGCGCGCCGGCTCATTCCTCGACCTCATGGTCTTCATCATCGACGCGGCCGAGCGAAAGCGAACGCCAAAGCAATACGGGAATCAGCACGCTGAAGACCACCACCTCTTTGAGCGAACTGTTCCAGAAGGATGCGAAGCTTTCGAGCACGCCGATCAGTAGCGCTCCGAGGGCCGTCCCTGGATAGCTCGTGAGCCCGCCGATGATGGCGCCAACAAATGCTTTCAATCCGATGATGAAACCGGAGTCATAATAGAGTGTCGTGGTCGGCCCAATCAGAATGCCGGAGACGGCGCCGAGGAGGGAAGCGAGCAGAAAGGCGAGCGCGGCGGCGTTGCCGGGACGGATGCCGACGATGCGCGCGCCAATCCGGTTGACGGAAGTTGCACGTAGCGCCTTGCCGATCAGCGTCTGCTCAAAGAACAAGAACAGCAGCAGGCTGAACACCGCGGCGCTCGCCACCATCAGAAGCGTCTGCGTGGACAGGATAATCGGACCGAAACGGAATATTTCGCCGGTCAACGGCTTGGTGCGGAATCCCTCCGGGCCAAAAAACAAAAGCCCAAGGCCGGAGAGGCCGAAAGTCAGCGCTACCGAGACGACGAGCAGAAGAAGAACGGAGGCGTCGGCGAGCGGCCGCAGCGCGATGCGTTCGATCAGCGGGCCGATCGGCACGACCAGCGCAATCGCCAGCGGGATTTGCAACCACGAAGGCATGTTCGCGCCGGCAGTGAAAAAGGCGATGGCCGCTGGGATGAGCGGCAGCAATCCGTAATAAAACAGGCCGCGTACGATGCGCCGCGGTTGCCGGCGCCGCAAATGGTGGCCGATCTCGACCAGGCACGCTACCGCCGCGAGCGTCACGATCATATAAACAGTACCCGGCATACGTCCGAGTTGCATGGTCGCGAGCGTGAGCGCCGAAAAGGCGACAATGTCGCCGAACGGCACGAATACGACGCGGGTGACCGAAAAGATCAGGACGAGGCCGAGCCCGACCAGGATATAAATCGATCCGGTGGCGATGCCGTCGATACCGAGGATGAGGCCGATGTCCGGTGTCATGCTTAATCGGGTGGCGCAACGGCTGCGTCGCTTCGCAGCGGCCGGTGTTCGAGAAAACCATTGCGGCTCAATTGTTTCAAGCTTAAAAAGTCTCGCAAGGACGCTCAATTAGAATATGTCGTCTTTTCGCCGCCATACGGGAGGTTTGTCGTGAAAAACACTAAGCGTTTTTTCGCCGGCGCAGCGATTGTTGCGCTGACGGTCCTGCCAGCCGGCGCTGCCGAAATTAACGTCGGTCTCACTACGTCCATGACAGGTCCGGGCGCCTCGATCGGCATCCCTTATGCCAAGGGAACGGCCGCCGGCGTGGCCTACAAGGACGAGGTCGACGGTACCAAGCTCAATCTCATTCAGCTTGACGACGCCACCGACCCATCCACGGCGACGCGCAATGCCCGCAAGCTGATCGAGCAGGACAAAGTCGATGTGCTGATTGGTTCGGGCAGTACGCCAAACTCGATCGCCATTACCGCGGTTTGTCACGAACTGAAAGTTCCCTGCATTACGCTTTCGCCGGTGAACATGCCGGGCGAGCCCGGCTCCTGGATGATCTCGATTCCGCAGCCGCCGAATTTGATGGTGTCGGTCGTCGTCGATTACATGAAGAAGACCGGCGTCAAGACCGTCGGCTATATCGGCTATAGCGATGGTTGGGGCGATCTCGTTTACGGCGGCCTGGAGAAATCCGCGCCGGGCGACGGCATCAAGGTACTGACTAACGAGCGCTACGCGCGCGCCGATACGTCGGTGACCGCGCAGGCGTTGCACATCGTATCGGCGGCGCCCGATGCGGTGATGACCGGCGGATCGGGAACGCCGGGCGCGTTGCCGTTCATTGCATTGCGCGAGCGCGGCTACACCAAAGAGATCTATGGAACGCCGGCAATCATCAATCCGGATTTCGTGCGTGTCGGCGGCAGCGCGGTCGAAGGCGTGATCGCTTCAACCGGGCCGGTTGTTGTGGCCGACCAATTGCCCGATAGCTACCCGACCAAAAAGATGTCGATTGCCTATGAGGCCGCTTATCAGAAGGCGAACAACGAACCGGCACGCGGCGCTTTCGGTCCCTACGCCTTCGACGGATGGCTGGTTCTCCTGGATTCGGCGAAACGCGCACTCGCGACCGGGGCAAAGCCGGGCACGCCGGAATTCCGTACGGCTTTGCGCGATGCGCTGATGAGCGCGAAGGAAGTCGTCGGCACGCACGGGGTGTACAGCTTTCACACCGGCGACAGCTTCGGTGTCGACAAGCGCGCGCTGGTGCTGGTCAAGCTCGTCGATGGCAAGTGGAAGCTGATGCAGTAACTCGCACTAATCCGCTCGTCCCCGCGCAGGCGGGGACCCAGCGTCAAATCCTGGATTCCCGCTTGCGCGGGAATGAGCGATAATGAGCTGCTTCAAAGCCCTTTCGGGTTGGCGAGAAACTCCTCGATGATCTCGGGCGGAGCCTTGACGTAATCCGACACACGGCTCACCCCGAGACCGGTCAGGTTACGCAGCTTGACCGCAAGCTCGGCCATTTTCACCACGATCGGAATGCCGTTGATCACCGGCGCGCCATCGACCGCGTGCCCTTTGATGGCGGAAAACAGCAGCATCGGGATGCCGCCGCCGGGAATAAGTACGTCGCAGCCGGCGGTGACGAGTGGTTTTGCCTGCTCGGCAAACAGCCGCTCGACGTCTTTGGCAAGCTTTTCGGATTCGTAAGCCTGCAGAATTTGTCCCGGCTCGAAGATCATGGCGTGCACGCCGGCGACGCGCTTTTCCAGACCATATTTGCCGATCTGGTGGTGAAACCAAGAAATGTAGCGCGGGTTGATGGTGACGATGCCGCTTCGCTGGCCGAGCTGGCAGGCATAAAGCATCGAGGCTTCGCCAAGCGATACGACCGGAATGTCGACCACCGAGCGCGCCTCATAAAGCCCGGCATCCTGGAAATGGCCGATGATGAAGGCATCGTAGCCTTCGCGCTCGGCCTCGACCGCGTTGCAGATCACTTCGCGTGCACAGCGGAATTCCACGATCGGATGCGCGTAATTGTCGTGCGGAGTGATACCCTTGATGTCGACGGTCGTGCCAGGATCGACGATCGCGGCGAGATGGCGGCGCAGCCGCTCCCAATAAATCCGCCCGTGCGGTTCATCGACGTAGCTTTGGTACCAGATCCGCATGGGTCTTTTCCTCAAAGGCTGAAGCTTGCGACGCTGGTGCCGCCGCAGACATAGAGCACCTGGCCGGTGACGAAGGAATTGTCCGGATCGGCGAAGAACATCACCGCACGAGCGACGTCGTCGCCGCGGCCAAGCCGACCGACCGGTATCGATTTGGCCAACGCGGTTTCCCGCTCGCTGCCTTCCGGGATGACTTCGCGGAACATTTCGGTGTCGGCGATCGGTCCCGGCGCCACCACATTGACGGTGATGCCGGCGGGGGCGAGCTCGAGCGCCCAGGTGCGCGCCATGCCGACCATGCCAGCCTTGGTCGCCGAATAGGCCGTGCGGGTCTGCAATCCGAGCGCCGCCCGCGAAGAGATTAATACGATGCGGCCGAGCTTGCGCTCGCGCATGCCCGGAAGCACAGCCTGTACAATGAGGATTGCCGCGCCGAGATGCAGCTGCGTCAGGTCGTGCAAATCGTTTTGTTTGACGTCCGGAAGGAGGCCGGCGCGGATCGCCCCCGCGTTATGGACGACAGCTCGAACCGGGTATTTCCCGGCGATCTCGGCGGCGGCTTGTTCGGTTGCTTTCGCATCGACGAGGTCGACCTCGATCCCATGCAATGAAGGGTCCGACCATTGCGGCTTCCGCCGCGCCAGTGACACCACGTCATAGCCGGCGCCAAGGAGGCGGCGGCTAATTTTCTCGCCGATACCGGCGCTGCCGCCGGTGACAATCGCGACCGGCCGTTCGCTCATGGCGCTCACATAAAAAGTTGAATGCTGCGCAACGCAGCGTCGCAATTGACCAGATCGACGCGCTTTAATTTGATCTTCAGCGCGCCGCCGATCATCGCAAGCGTGTGCGTCGCCCAGGCGGCATAGAGATCCTGCTCATCAAGCCGGGTCTCGACGTAATGCATCGGTGTCCAGGTGACGTATTGGTTCGCCGATTCGTCGCGCTTATCGATCTGCGGTGTCTGCAAGACGTGGTGGCATCGGCTTTTCGGTTTTTGCGAAAAGGTGCGGTTGCCCTTGAGCCGCTCGATGCGGATTTGCAGCAGCACCTTGTCCTCGTACATCAGCGAGGTCGCGAGCCGCGGGTCGGTTTGCCCCCATTCCAACGGCATCCAGTAATGGCCGTCGTCGGCGAACAGATCGAGCCAATCCTCGAAGCGATGCTGGTCGATCAGCCGCGCCTCGTGCACGACAAAGCCGATCAAATCCTGGTCGGTCGGCGCGTTCATCCGCATTACATCGACAGCGTCATGAATTTCGACCAGGCGCGGAACTGGTTGCGCATTTGCCATTCCGACGTGCCGTTGATCACCGCGGTTTCCTGTTCGAGTTCGGCGGGGTCGTAAAGCCGCTGAATATTGACCCACGGATTGGTGTCGACGTGCAGCCCTTCCTGGGCGCGCTCGTACATTTCAAGGTCATCGTGGCCGACGATCGAGGTCGGCGCGTTGACCAGGCGGTTGTAGGTCAGCGTGCGTTCAAGCAGTGCATCGGGCGTATCGACGAGCCGGAAGGTCCAGGATTCGGCCAGCGTCTTGTTCGGCGCGATCGGTTTGAACAGGCGGATCGACTGGATCGGGCCTTTTACGGTGAAGTTCGGGAAGTATGAGGTGTTGTGCCGGTTCTCGTCGAGGATCGCTTTCGCCCGCGTCTCGCCATAGGCGGCGACCATGTTCTCGAAATAACCGGGGATTGCCGAATAGTCCGAATGGATCGAGTGGTGCACCCCGGTGTGCCCGTGGCCGTTGCGCCAGATGCGGATGCCCATCTTCTCGAAGAATTCGTAGGACGACATGAACGGCGCATAGATTTCGACCGCCGGGTGTTTCTTGTTGGCGTCCGGCGCCATCTTCTTCCACACCTCGATTGCGGTCCCGGCCGAGGATTCGTGCGCCACCATCGGATGGCAGGTATCGGTCAAATTCTCGACCAGCATTTTCCAGTTGCAATTGTGCATGTAGCGCAGCACGCCGCCGGCGATCTCCAGCCGTCCGGCCGGCGAGCGATCCACCATGTTGTCGATGGTCGAGAGGCTCTCGCCGAAATAATCCTCGAAGTTCGGCCCGATGTCGCTCATCTTGGCGAACACGAAACCGCGGTAGTTTTTCATGTGCTTGACGTGGGCGATGCCCTTGACCGCTTCGCTCTCCTCCAGCCCGGTGTTCTCGTAGCCTTTGCGCAGCGGGATTGCCAACAGCGAGCCATCGGTCCGAAACGACCAGGCGTGATAGGGGCAGCGGAAGAATTTTCCGGCATTGCCGCAGGTGTCGATGGTGATGCGCGTGCCCTTGTGCGGGCAGCGGTTGTAAAGGACGTGCACGGCGCCGTCGGAATGGCGCACCATCAGCACCGGCTGGCGGCCGATCGTGGTGCCGTAATAGTCGCCGGCATTGGGAATCTGGCTGTCGTGGCCGACATAGACCCAGGTGTTGGCGAACAGGTGATCCATCTCCAGGTCAAAGACCTCCTGGTCGATATAGACGTCGCGATGGACCTCGGTTTCGCGCACCAGATCGTGCACGGCTTCGGCGTTTTCTGTGTAGCGGCCCATCGAACGGTCTCCATTTTAGCGGAGCATGATCTTTATCGGAAAACCGGCGTCCACTTTTCCAGATCATGCTCTAAAGATCGAGCACCAGACGCGGCGTCTTTGCCCGCGACACGCAAATTTGCATTACCTTATTGCCGACGTGCTCGTCGTCGCTGAGGATATGGTCGCGATGATCGGGCACGCCATCCAGTACGGCGACCTGGCAGATGCCGCACTCGCCGCGCTGACAATCGTACATCGGATCGATGCCTTCCTCTATCAGCACCTGCAGGATGCTTTTGTCCGGCGGCACCAGGAAGGTCAGGCCGGAGCGCTTGAGCACGACCTCGATCTCGGTATTCTCGGCCATCGGCGTCCCGGTGGTGGATGCTTTAGATTTAAAATAATAGCCCGGCGGGCTTTGTGCTATGGCAATGTCGCGTCGCGTCGCAGGGTAAAAAACGTCGATCCATGCCAGCCAGCCACTCGCTTCCCGCGCTGTTTCCGCCGTTCGAACGCACGGTGCCTGAGATGCTGCATCGTCAGGCCGAGCGCTACGGCGAGCGGCCGGTCATTACCATCGGTGGTGTGACGTTCAGCCACGTCGGATTGCGCGATGCCGCGGCCGGCCGTGCGGCTGCACTTGCCGCCGCCGGGATCGCGGCCGGCGACCGCGTCGCCATCATGTGCGGCAACCGGGCCGAATTGCTGCTCACCATCTTTGGCAGCGCCTGGCTCGGTGCTATTGCCGTGCCGATCAACACCGCTTCGCGTGGTGCGCAGCTTGAGCACATCCTCGCCAATTGCGGCGCGCGGTTGCTGGTCATCGAGCGCGAGCTGACGCCGGTACTGATCTCGCTCGATCCCGAGCGCATTGCACTTGCGACTTTATGGCTGGTGGGCGAGGGGAGTGCGGCTGATCTGCCGCGGCTCGCATCCGTCCCGTTCCCGGACCCGCTGGAGCCGATCGCGCCGCACGAATCCGATCCGGGCGATACGTTTGCCATCCTCTATACGTCGGGGACGACCGGCCTGTCGAAAGGCGTGTGTTGTCCGCACGCCCAGTATTTCTGGTGGGCGGTCTATACCGGCGGGCTGCTCGGCCTGCGCGAAGCCGACGTGCTGGTGACGACGTTGCCGATCTTTCATACCAACGCGCTGAATGCTTGCTTTCAGGCGCTGCTGCACGGCGCGCAGCTCGTCGTCGAGCCGCGCTTCTCGGCGTCGGATTTCATGCCGAGCCTCGCGCGCCACAAGGCGACGGTGACCTATGTGCTCGGCGCCATGGTGCCGATGCTGCTGGCGCAGGAGAAAAGTCCGGCCGACCTCGGGCATCGGGTGCGGATCGCGCTCGCGCCGGCCGTGCCCGCGCACTTTCATCAGGCGTTCACCGAGCGCTTTGGTTTCGGCCTCCTCGACGGGTACGGCTCGACTGAGACCAACTGCATCATGGGCGCCCCGCTTGCCGACCAGCGGCCGGGCTGTATGGGCCGGCTGCTACCGCGCTTTTCCGCTCGCGTGGTGGACGACCAAGATAACGCCTTGGCCGACGGCGACGCCGGCGAACTTGTGCTGCGCGCCGACGAACCGTTCGCGTTCGCCGCCGGTTATTTCGGCATGGCCGACAAGACCGTGGAGGCTTGGCGCAATCTCTGGTTTCACACCGGCGACCGCGTCATCCGCGATCCCGACGGCTTTTACCGCTTCGTCGACCGCATGAAGGACTCGATCCGCCGCCGCGGCGAAAACATCTCTTCTTATGAAGTCGAGCAAGTGTTGGTGAGCCATCCGGCGATCGAAAACGCCGCGGTGTTCCCGGTGCGATCGGAATTGGCCGAGGACGAGGTGATGGCAACGATCATGCTGCGCGCCGGTGCGCAGATCGCACCCACGGCTTTGCTCGATTACTGCCAGCCGCGCATGCCGTATTTCGCCGTGCCGCGTTATCTGGAATTCGTCGATAAATTGCCGACGACGGAGAGCGGCAAAGTGACCAAATACCAACTGCGCGAACGCGGCATCACCGCCGCGACCTGGGATCGCGAGAAGGCAGGGTATAAGGTCACGCGGCAGATCGCGCTTTAGCTCCTAGAAAAGCAATGATGCGCCGTCATGCCCGCGGTTGTCGCGGGCATCCACGTCTTAAACGCTGAACGAAGACAAAGACGTGGATGGCCGGAGCAAGTCCGGCCATGACGAGCATCCTGATTAGGCATCGGTGTTCCGCCAAACTCGCTACAAGCCCGTGCCGTATGAGGCTAGGATTGCGCGTCTGAGTCGCGCGTTGCCGGGCATTTCATTTGTCTGCGGATCGTTTGGGGGCGGGCGTTTCCTTCGGAGGCTGCGCTGGTGCGACATTTCTATGTTTTAGCCGCGTTGATGTTGACCGCATGCGCCCTCCCGGGCGTATCCGGCGGCAACACCTTTATGAGCGCCATGCATCCGACGCAAGACTTTTGCGAGTCACGGGGAATGACGCTCGATGCGACGACGAAACAATGCGTAGCGCCGCCCAAGACATCGACATCGACATCGACACCCACGCCGTCACCGCCGGCGGACGCGGTAACCGGATCATTGCCGCAAGGCGCTCCAGCGCAGAAAGCTGCGCCGGTGCAATCACCGCCAGCGGCGGCAAAGCCAGCACCGGTCGCCGTGCTGCGGCCACCGCCTCAGCCGCCACCGCCGCAACCGCAGCAACGCCAGTCCGTCGACCTCAAGGTGCCAATCGAACCCGAGGCGGCTATCCATCCCCAATTTGCGGGCAACTTTGACCTGATGTTCGAGCTCGCCCATTTTGTGCGGGCAAGCGGGTATCGCTGCGACAGCATCAGCGCGCTTGAGCCTCGTCCGGGCGGGTATCAATTGGTGTGCGATCGCTCCAACTACAGATATGCAATCCAGAATAAAGACGGCCGCTCGATCGTGACGGTCGAATAGCGACCGTAAATCAAGCCCAACCGGCAGCTGGGAAAGATAGTTGAGCCGGCCCGTAAACGCCCCCTTGCCCTGGCGGTGATTTTGCGGAGAAATCACCTATCAGATGGAGGTACATGATGCACAGGGTCTTGAAAGTCGGCGCTCTCATAGCGGTCGCCGCCGTCTTGTGCGGTTTTTCGGGGCTTGGGCTTGAGCTCAGCCTTGGCGTTTATCGCGGAGAACCCGTGCAAGAGGCCATCGCGAAGCTTGGGCGCCCAATGGAGACTGCTTATTCGGAGCACCAAAGGATCTATTTTTGGCGCGCGAACCTGATTGGGGTTTCGTGCAAAATCTGGGGCGCCGCCCAACACGGTGTCGTCGTCCGTTGGGGTTATCAGGCCTGCACCTGATAGCACCAATCACCGGCGATCCCGCTGCGCTTGAGCCTGGCAGCGGTCGGCAAGGCAATGATGAAATGATGATCTGTCGCGGCAGCCGGCGAAATAGATTTTGGAAAATTTGAACGCACTAAGATTCTGAAATCATTGGCGACCCCGGCAGGATACGAACCTGCGACCTTCAGCTTAGAAGGGCGTCAGGAAATTGTTTCGTTTCAACGGAAGTTGAGACTTTTAACGGCACGAAAACGGCTCACAATCCGCCGAGAGTTTCAACGCAACCAGCTATTCGTTCGGCGGCACAATATCATTTGCGCAGCCGCGGCGGCCGTTGGCGCGATTGATTAGGGCCGGTGCA
>DATKRE010000246.1:0-4253 GCA_035532335.1 Xanthobacteraceae bacterium
GGATAAACGCCGAGGAAGGCGCGGCCGACGTCTTGCGTGAAAGCGAAACTCGCATCCCATTCGGTTTCCAGATAGTCGTAGAAGATGCCGCCGATGCCGCGCGCCTCGCCGCGGTGCTTTAAGAAAAAATATTCGTCGCACCAGGTTTTGAGCTTTTGGTAGGGGGCGACCGCGGCATGCGCATCGCACGCCGTTTTCATCGCCGCGTGGAACGCAACGGTGTCGGGATCGTCCTGGGTGCGGCGGCGGTCGAGCACCGGGGTGAGATCGGCGCCGCCGCCGAACCAGGCTTTGGTGGTGACGACGAAGCGGGTGTTCATGTGCACCGCCGGCACATGCGGATTGTGCGGATGCGCGATCAGCGAAATGCCGCTGGCGAAGAAACGCGGGTCGTCGGCGGCGCCGGGAATGTCCTTGCGGAATTCGGGGGCGAATTCGCCGAACACGGTCGAGACGTGAATGCCGACTTTCTCGAACACGCGCCCCTTCATGGTGGCCATGACGCCGCCGCCACCCGGTGAATGGGAGTGATCGGTGCGCTGCCAGGGCGTGCGTTTAAAACGCCCGGCGACCCGGTCGGCCAAAGGCGCCCCGGCAGGGAGTGCATCCTCCAGCGCCTCGAAGGCTGCGATCATCTCGTCGCGCAGGTTCTCGAACCAGGCGCGCGCGCGCTGTTTGCGGGTTTCGATGACGCTTACGTCCATAGCTCACTCAAATCTGGCCAACAGGCCTTACTCAGTCTCGATTTTTTCGGCCAACCAGACCTTGATCAACGATTGATATGGCACGTCGCGTTTGTTGGCGGCGATCTTGATACGATCGAGCAGGCCCTGCGGCAGGCGCAGAGAAATCGCGGTCGTGGAAAGCTTCAGATTTGGCAGCTGCGCCCGCCGTGCTTTGCTCCAATCCACATAGTCCGTCGAGTCGTGTTTCCCCCAAAATTTGCGTTCCTCGGCTTCGCTCCGAAAGCGAGGCACCGGCTTAAGCTGCTTACTCATAGCGGCCTCGTTCTTTGCGACTCATATTCCGCGCGGAAATCACACGAATTCGCGTTCCGACATCACGCAACGTGAATGTAACATGCAGCCTCCGCCCTTCGGCCGTCTGCCCCAAGGCGTGGAAGCGCGCTTCGTCCTGACTGTGCTCAATGTCATCGGCGATCAGCAATAGTGGATCGGCAAACACCTGCTCTGCCTCAGGCTGAGAAACCGAACGCTTCTCGGCGCTCTTGAGGCTGTTTCCGTCATCCCAGTCAAAGCCGGTTATCCGACTTGGATCGAGCATGTTTGTATATTAACATAATATACATCGTTTGCCAGCCCCGGTTCCATCTGCCTATTTTGACCCTTTGAGCGCGGTCTGCCGCAGCGCTTCGCCGGCGGCGATGGCTGCGGCGACCGCGACATTGAGCGAGCGCATGCCGGGTCGGAGCGGAATCAGCACGCGCGTGTCGGCGGCTTCGTGGACGTCCGGCGGCACGCCCGCCGATTCGCGACCGAACAGCAGCACGTCGTCCGCCCGATAGTGGTGGTCCAAATAAGAGACCGAAGCCGCGGTCGTAAACAGCACCAGCCGATGGGCTCCGCTGCGGCGCCAAGTCTCGAAATCCGCCCACGAGCGGTGCCGCACGATGGCAACGGCATCGAGATAGTCCATGCCGGCGCGGCGGAAGGCGCGGTCGCTGGTCGGGAATCCGGCCGGCTCGACGATATGCGCCTCGATGCCGAGACAGGCGCAAAGCCTCAGGATCGTGCCGGTATTTTGTGGAATGTCGGGTTGGTAGAGGGCGATGCGCATGGATGCATTGGTGTCCTGCAAAGCGGGCAGAACCAGCCGTAGGGGTGCGATGGTCGGCACTCTTGCACTTGCCCGGGAGCGGTGCCAATAAGCCGCGTCGGATCGCGTCGCTTATGACCTCCTCCGGGTTGAGGCGATCGGCCCTTCCGCGGCCATGTCGGCCTTCCAGCGCGGATCGAGTAGCCGGCCAGACAGTTGGGGACGGAACGGTGACACCAATCTCCGCGGCTGAGCCTTCGCAGCGCGGCTTTCATTACATTGCAAACACAATGCATAGGGTTCGATCATGAGCGAGCATGCCGCCTACAAGCCGCAAAGCGCCTTCATGCAATGGATGGAGCGCCGGCTGCCGATCGCGGGCCTCGTCCATTCCTCCTTCGTCGTCTATCCGACGCCGCGCAACCTGAACTATTGGTGGACGTTCGGCGGCATCCTTTCCTTCATGCTGGGCGTGCAGATCATCACCGGTGTTGTGCTGGCGATGCACTACACGCCGCATGTCGATTACGCCTTCAATTCCGTCGAATCGATCATGCGTGACGTCAATTACGGCTGGCTGCTGCGCTATCTGCACGCCAATGGCGCCGCGTTCTTCTTCGTCGCGGTCTACGCCCACATCATCCGCGGCATGTATTACGGCTCCTACAAGGAGCCGCGCGAGGTGCTGTGGATTCTCGGCGTGATCCTGTTCCTGTTGATGATCGTCACCGGCTTCATGGGCTACGTGCTGCCGTGGGGCCAGATGAGCTTCTGGGCGGCGACCGTCATCACCAATTTGTTCTCGGCGCTTCCCGGCGTCGGCGATCCGATCGTCACCTGGCTGTGGGGCGGCTATGCGGTCGGCAATCCAACGCTCAACCGTTTCTATTCGCTGCACTACCTGTTGCCGTTCGTCATCGCCGGCGTGGTCGTGCTGCACATCTGGGCGCTGCACATGGTCGGGCAGAACAATCCGACCGGCGTCGAGCCGAAAACGTCGAAGGACACCCTCGCCTTCACGCCCTACGCGACCATGAAGGATGCTTTCTTCGTGGCCGTGTTCTTCCTATTCTACGCCTGGTTCGTGTTCTACATCCCGAACTATCTCGGCCATTCCGACAATTACATCATGGCCAATCCCGGCCAGACGCCGACCCACATTGTGCCGGAATGGTACTACCTGCCGTTCTACGCCATTCTGCGCGCGATCCCGAGCAAGCTGCTCGGCGTCTGCGCGCTGCTCGGGTCGATCATATTGCTCGCCTTCCTGCCCTGGCTCGACACCTCGCGGGTTCGCTCGGCGAATTATCGGCCGCTGTTCCGCCAGTTCCTGATCGTCTGGTTCCTGGTGGTGATCGGGCTCGGCTATCTCGGCTCGCAGGAGCCGGTGGGCGGCTACGTGATCGCCGCGCGCATCCTCACCGCGTATTATTTCATCTTCCTGCTGGTCATCCTGCCGCTGCTCGGGTGGTTCGAGAAAACCAAGCCGCTGCCGAATTCGATTTCGGAGGCGGTGTTGCGTAAAGGCTTGCCGGCAGGCGCATCCGCGCCGCCGCCAGCCGGCGTGCGCGGTTAGGGGGGCGGTCATGAACAATACTCGCGGCATGGTCCTCGCGTTCGGTCTGGCGGTCTCGCTGTCGGCGCTCGGCGCGCGCGCGGCTCTCGCGCAGGAGCAGGAAATTCCGTCGAAGCAGCATTGGTCGTTCGCCGGTCCGTTCGGCATTTACGATCCGGCGCAGCTTCAACGCGGCTTCCAGATTTACAAAGAAGTCTGCTCGAACTGCCACAGCATCAAGCTCTTGGCCTTCCGCAATCTCGCCGATCCCGGCGGGCCCGGCTTCACCGGGGCGCAGGCGGAGGCGATCGCGGCCGGCTATCAGGTCACCGACGGCCCGAACGACCAGGGCGAGATGTTTCAGCGGCCCGGCAAGCTTGCCGATCATTTTCCACCGCCGTTCCCGAACGATCAGGCTGCGCGCGCCGCGCTCGGCGGCCAGCTGCCGCCGGACATGTCGGTGCTGGCGAAGGCGCGTGGCGTCGAGCGCGGCTTCCCATGGTTTGTCTTCGATGCGTTTACTCAATATCAGGAAGACGGGCCCGACTATATCTACGCCATCCTCAACGGCTACGTGGATCCGCCGCCGGCCGGCGCGGAACTGCCACCGGGCGGGCAGTACAACAAGTATTTCCCCGGCCATGCCATCGGCATGCCGAAGCCGTTGAGCGACGGGCAGGTCAAATATACCGACGGCACGCCGATGACCGTCGATCAATATGGCCGCGACGTTGCCGCCTTCTTGATGTGGGCGGCGGAGCCGACGCTCGACGCACGCAAGCGCCTCGGCTTCCAGGTGTTCATTTTCCTGATCGTGCTGAGCGGGCTTCTCTACTTCACCAAGCGAAATATTTGGTACGAGGTCAAGCATCACCCCGAACTGCTTGAACCTCGGCCGCCGAGCGAATATTCACGCGGTTAA
>DATKRE010000247.1:0-25871 GCA_035532335.1 Xanthobacteraceae bacterium
GTCGTCGCCATCGCGTCGTAATCCTGAATCTCCATCGGCTGCGACGAGTAGTACATGTCGCGCATGTAGTCCGACGGCTTTTTCTTCAACAGCGGCGCTTCCGACGGCCGCAGCATGTATTCGTGATCGAGCCGCTGCATCAGGAACGGCACCCAGGCGAGCCCGGATTCCATCCAGATCACCGGCAGCTTGGGGAAGCGCTCGCCGATGCCGTTGATCACCCAGTTGGTGCAGTTGACGATGTTGTACCAGGTGAAGCCGAGCGCGTGCACCGAGATGAAGCGGTTGCAGTTCTTGAACGCGGTGTCGCTCCAATTAACGCCGGAGTGGAAAGCGATGGCGAGGCCGCGTTCCTCCATCGCGCGATAGACTTTCATATAGGCGTTGTCGTGCACGCCCATGTTGGCGCGCACAGTGGTGATCATGAAGCCGCCGACGTGTTTCCTATCGCCGAAGGTCTCGACCTGGCGTAACGCCGCGTCCGGATCGGCAAACGGCAGACAAAGCAGCGAGAAGAAGCGGCCGCCGGCCTCCGGCATCACCTTCTCGGTGAGCCAGCGGTTATAGGCCCAGCACAGCTCGACCTCCATTTCGGCCTGCGGGTGTAGGCCGATATTGAGCATGCCGGTCGGAAACAGGCAGGAATAATCGACGCCCATCGCGTCCATCCAGCGGTGACCGAGCTGCACGTCGCGGATCTGGCCTTGGTCGGTCTTCTCGCTGCCGCGCAGCGGATAGCGCGTCACCCGCCCGCCCATGTCCTGATAGCCGGTCGGGATCGGCACGACGCCGGGCCGTTGCCGCGTGCTGCGCCCGACGGTGACGAGCTGGCGCAGCACGTCGTTTTCCATGAACGGCAGGAACTCGTCGTAATGCTCGTTCTCGTAATGGTGCGCATCCACATCGACAATCAAAATGTCGTCGAAGCCGCGCTTGTGCGCCTGCTTGCGGGCGTGCGCCAACAGCCGCGTGGTGTTGAGTTCCTCGACGGTGACGCGCCGGCCGCGATCGGCGATCAGGTCCATACTTACTCTCCAACCGTCTTCGTTTATTTGCGCATGATCTTTTCCGAAAACCGGTATCCACTTTTCGGGATCATGCGCTATCGCCCCGTCCAGCCTTGCCACATGCCGAGTTCGAACGCGGCGAGATCGGCGGCGCGAAGAAGGCCGCTCGCGGTCACCATCACGTCGGTGGCGGAGACCGCATTCTTCGGCACCGGCGCAAAGTCCTCGCCGCCTTCGCGCCGCGCGGTATAGAGCTTGCACGCGGCGGCAATCAGCGCCTGCAGCGCGTCGGCGGAGAGGACGTCGAGCTGACCGTCGGCGATGCCGCGCTGGATGGCGGCGGCGACCAGTTTGGCTTCCGCTGAGGCGCGCTTGGCGTTCTGCTTCGCCGGCTTTTGCGGCGCGTCGGGGCGCGGACGTTGCGCGGCCTTGGCCGCGCGGTTGATTGCCTCGCGTGCCGTGCGCTGCGCCGTCGATTTCGGCCCAGGGGTCTTAGGCGAGGACATAAACCTCGTCTCCCTTTTGCACGACTTCGAATTTTTTCAGCTTCATGCGGCGGTCGGCCACGCACTCGCCGGTCTTCATGTCGTATTCCATACCGGCGTAGAACGCACCCCGGTGCCGGAACACGCCGATCTCGTTGTCGCCGACGAACACGATGCGGCGCTCGCCATCCTTGAACTCATCGAGCTTGGCGACGAATTTTTCCGACATGGCGCTGTTATACCTGTTTCCGGTCTTGGTTTCAGGCCTTGGGCGCGTGCCCGCAATAAAGGTCAGCGGACCGTGTCCGGTCAACGTCAGATTTTGCCGCAAAATATCGGCAAAAAAATCCCGCCGCGAGCGTTGGCCCGCGGCGGGATTGTTGGAACGGCAGGACCGGTGGCGGCTTAGGCCAGCGCCGCTTTCACCCGCTCCGGCGTCATCGGTATATGCCGCAGCCGCTTGCCGGTGAGTTGGGCGACCGCGTTGGCGATCGCCGGCGCGACGGCCGGAACACCCACCTCGCCGATGCCGGTCGGCGCGTTATCCGTGGCGACCACCTTGGTATGGATTGGCGGGATATCCGCCATGCGCAGCACCGGGTAATCGTTGAAGTTGGATGCTTGCGCGGCGCCATCCTTGAACGCCAGCTGCTCGAGCAGTGCCGCGCTCAGCCCGAACACGACCGCGCTTTCAAGCTGAGCGTGGACGTTGTTCGGTTGCAACACGATGCCCGGATCTGCCGCTACCCAGTAATTGTGGACGGTGATCTTGCCGCTGCTCCGATCCACCGAAACCTCGGCGACGCCGGCGGTGTAGGTGCCGTGATAGTCGGAGAAGGCGATGCCCATGCCGTGGCCGGGTCGTTTCTTGGAATACTCCGACATTTCGGCGACCGCCTTGAGGATCGCGTTGGCGCGCGGATTGTATTTGGTCAGCTCCAGACGAAGCGCCAGCGGATCTTTTCCGGCAGCCGCGGCAACCTCGTCGAGGAACGCCTCGGCGGCAAACTTGTTGTAGCCGGCACCGATGCCGCGCCACGCCCAGACGCGCATGCCGTTGTTGGCGCGAACGCCTTCGGCGAGCGCGTGCGGAATGTCGTAGCACGCCTGGTCCAGGCCTCGCCAACCGATCAGGTCGTCGCCGCCGCTTCCCGCAAAGGACGGAGGAGCGGCCACCGCGGAAACGTTCTCCGCCACCAGTCGATGGTACCAGCCGAGGACGCTGTTGTTGCCGTCGATGCCCGCCTTGAGCACGTGGTAGCTCATCGGCCGCGGACGCACCGCCGCCAAATCATCCGGACGTGTCAGCAGGAGCTTCACCGGCTTCTTCACGATGCTGGACAGGATGACGGCCTGGATGCCGATATCGGGCGCGATCCGCCGGCCGAAGCCGCCACCGAGATATTGCTGGTGGACGACGATCTTGTCCGGCGTCGTCTTCAGAATGCCGGAGACGATGAAGGCGATCAGCGCGCCGAACTGACTGCCGGTCCAGATTTCCGCCGACTTGCCGTCTTCGGCAACGGCGGCGACTGCGTTCATCGGCTCCATTTGCGCGTGGTAGCAGAACTCCGTCTTGTAGTTCGCTTCCACCACTTTCGTGCCGGGAAGGACGTCCCAAACCTCGCCGACTTTGTAGGCCGTGCGAGCCGGTGTCTTCCGGTCCTGGCCGAGCTTGGCGTACTCCTCCATCGCCGTGTCGGAGTCGAAGCCCTTGGCCGGGCTTTCCGACATATCCCACGTCACCTTTAGCGCATCGCGCCCGGCCTGGGTCGCTTCCACGCTGGTGCCGATGACGGCGACGCCGAACGGCAACGGAATAACCGCGGCGATGCCCTTCATTTTGCCGACGTCGTCGGCGTTGGCGACCTGCGCTTTCGTGCCTTCCGCCGGCGCTTGCCTTACGGTTGCGTAAAGCATGCCCGGAACGTCGACGTCGATGCCGTACTTGGCAGTGCCGTTGACCTTCAAGGGAACGTCGACGCGGCCGATATCGGCGCGGCCGAGCAGCTTGAATTGCGACGGCTTCTTGAGATCGGCGTTGCCGATCTTCGGCAAATCCTTGGGGACCGTGGCGAATTTCACGACGTCGCCGTAGCCGATCTTCCGCTTCGACTTGGCGTGGATGACCTGACCGTTTTCAGTTGTCAGTTCCGCCGCCGGCACTTGCCATTTCGCGGCGACGTTGTCGATCAACACGCGGCGCGCCTGCGCGCCGGCTACCCGCAACGAGTGCCAATAACCGGGGACCGAAGTGCTGCCGGCGGTAATCTGCGCACCGTTGAAGAACGGATGCGGATTACCATAGAGCGGCGGAATCGCGGGAGCGAATTCCGTCTTTACCTTCGACCAGTCCGCATCGAGCTCTTCGGCAAGGATCAGCGGCAGTGTCGTCATCACGCCCTGACCCATTTCCGCGGTCGGGCAGAGCAGGACGACCGTGCCATCCGTGCCGATGGTGATCCAGGCGTTGAGCGTGCTGTTGTCGGCGGCGAAAGCTTCGGCGAAGCGGCCGGCTAGTCCGCCGCCCAGCGCAAAGGCGAAGGTCAGGCCGGCGGCGCTTTTGACAAAGCCCCGGCGATCCATCGCGGTCGCGGTTTCGCGGTTGATATGCGCGGTCATAACTCAGCCCTCCTTGGAGGCGCGCTCAATGGCGCGGACAATGCGTGGGTAGGTGCCGCAACGGCAGATATTGCCGTTCATATGTTCGACGATTTGCTCGCGCGTCGGCGATTTGGTTTTCGCCAGCAACGAGGCGGCCTGCATGATTTGGCCGGACTGGCAGTAGCCGCATTGCGGCACCTGCTCGGCAACCCACGCCTTCTGCAACGGATGGCTGGAATTGTGCGAAAGACCTTCGATGGTCGTTATCTTCTTGCCGGTGACCTCGGACATCTGCGTCTGGCAAGAGCGCACAGCCTTGCCGTCGAGGTGTACGGTACAGGCGCCGCATAATCCGGCGCCGCAGCCAAATTTCGTACCGGTAAGCTTGAGATGTTCGCGAATAACCCAGAGTAACGGCGTGTCGGCATCAGCCTCCACGTTGGCGGGTTTCCCATTGACCGTTAAGGCAAACGTCGTCATGAGGAGCTCCCCTTCGTTCGGTGCTCGTGCGATATGGCTTACGTTATTCCGCGGATCGTTAAGCGGTACGCGCGGTTTCGTGTTGTCCGCATGTCGAACATGCAGGGGTGTACTGGTAAGCCTATTTTAGAATTGGAACAAGGCGCGTCGCGCAAACGGCACGCATCGCGCGTTGTGGGCAATAGCCCTTGAATGCCCACCGTGGGAGGTGCGGGCGACTAGGCGATCCGGTTCTCGAACTCGCCGATGCCTTCGATCCAGAGCTTCACCACGTCGCCGGTTTTGAGGAACTTGCCGCTTTCGCCTCCGGTACCGGCCGGCGTGCCGGTGAGGATCAAATCGCCCGGATGCAAGGTCATATTGATCGAGAGCTGCGCGATCTGCTCAGCAATTGTGAACAGCATTTGGCCGGTGTTGGAGTCCTGCTTGAGCGCGCCGTTGACCCAGAGTTTCAACCCGAGTTTCTGCGGATCGGCGATGTCGCTTGCCGGCACGATCCACGGCCCGATCGGACAGGAGCCATCGAAGCTTTTGTGCTTGGTCCAGTCCATTTTGAAGATCGAGGTCGGCTCGAGGCCGGGCCGGCGGCCGCGATCGCGCGCCGAGAGGTCGTTGGCGATGGTGTAGCCGGCGACATAATTGAGCGCCTTCGCCTTCGGTACGTCCTTGGCGGGGCGGCCGATCACCGCGGCAAGCTCGATCTCCCAATCCAGTTCGTCGGCGTAATGCTTCGCCTTGATGGTCGTGCCGGGGTCGGTGATCGTGTGCGCGGCTTTGATAAAGAACCACGGTTTGAGGCCTTGCTCGCGCGGATCGGTCGGCTCCGGTATGCCCTGCTTGCGCGCCATTGCCGCCGCGTGGTCGGCGTAATTGGCGCCGGCGCAGAAGATAGTCGGCGGGTTCGGCACTGGCGCGAGCAGTTTGGTCTTGCCGAGCGGCATTCGCTTGGCGCGGCTCTTGACGGCACTTTTGGCGACGCCGGCGGCGGCTTTCTTCAGCGCGCCTTCCGCGCGCTTCCAGTCGGCGAGGATGCCGATGACGCTGCCGTAAGCAGGCTTGCCGGTGAGCCTGGCGGCATCGAACACGTCCTCGCCGATGACGAGGCCGGCGCGCGGCCCCTCTTTTGTCTGATAGGTCGCAAGCTTGTAACCGGCCCGCTTATTCCCGGCCATCGGCACGTCCTCCGCTGAACTTTCGCAAATTCGTGGCTTATTTCGCGCAGCATTGTAGGTCTCGGCAACGGCGCGACAAGCGTGATCGCGTCATTCCGGGGCCGAACGCAGCGAGGAACCCGGAATCCATATTCGCTGACCTGATGATTATGGATCCCGGGCTCGCCGCTTTGCGGCGCCCCGGAATGACGAGCATGCGGAATCAAACCTTCCCGAGCGCCTTGAGCACGCGCTCCGGCGTGAACGGCATCTCGACTAACGCTGCGGCGTTGAGTGGGCGGAGCGCGTCATTGAGCGCGTTCATCACGCAGCCCGGCGCGCCGGCGGTGCCGGCTTCGCCGGCGCCCTTGGCGCCGAGTTCGGAATCCGCGGTCGGCGTGACCACGTGGCCGATGTCGATGTCCGGCATCTCGCCCGCCATCGGCACCAGGTAATCCATCAGATTGGCATTGAGCAATTGTCCGGCTTCGTCATAGAGGCAATGCTCGTAGAGCGCGCCGCCGATGCCCTGCACGATGCCGCCGCGGATCTGCTCGTCGACGAGCTGCGGATTGATCACCGTGCCGCAATCTTCCACGCACCAATGTTTCAGAAGTGTCACCTGTCCGGTGCGGGTATCGACTTCGAGATAGGACGCCTGCACGCCGTTGGTGAAGGCGAACGGCCAGCCTTGCGGCACATAATGCCGTGTGACGATGAATTCAGCCTGGAAGCCGGGCGGCAGCGTGTCCGGGCGGAAATAAACGATGCGTGCGACTTCCTCGAGCGGCATGCGCTCGCGGCCGGTGTCGGCATCGACCACGACACCGGCACGAATGTCGAGCGCCTTCGGGTCGGCTTGCAGGATGGAAGCGGCGGCAACGAGCACATTAGCGCGCAGCGCCTTGCCCGCCTGCCACGCCGCCTCGCCGCCGATGCCGGCGGCGCGTGACGCCCAGGTGCCGCCGCCGATCGGGGTGTTATCCGTATCGCCGGTGACCACGCGGACGCTTTCGATCGGCACGCCGAATGACGTTGCCACCACCTGCGCCAGCACCGACTCGGCGCCCTGGCCTTGCTCGGTGACGCCGGAATGGACTGACACTGCGCCGGTGGCGTCGAGCTTGAGCGTCGCGCCATCTTGCGAAGAGATACGCGCACCGCCGACGCCATAGAATGCCGCCGATGGATTGGTCACTTCGATGAACGAAGCAAAGCCGATGCCGCGATAGATACCGCGCTGGCGCAGCTCCGCCTGCTCGGCGCGCAACGCCGGGTAATCCATCATCGCGAGAATCTTGTCGAGCGAGGCGTGGTGCGAGAGCCGCTCGAATTTCAGGCCGGCAGCGTTGGTCGCCGGATAGGCGTCATCCGCAAACATATTGCGCCGGCGCAGCTCCGTCGGGTCGATGCCGATCTTCGCGGCGGCGAGATCGACCAAGCCTTCGGTAACCGCGACGGCGATCGGATGGCCGACCGCGCGGTACTGGCACATCACGTTCTTGTTCTGGAACACCACGCGGGCGCGGGCGCGATAATTCGGGCAGGTGTAGGGCCCGCCGACCAGACTGACCACCTGGTTGGCCTCGATGCCACTCGTTCGCGGATAGACCGAATACGGCCCGATGCCGGTGAGGTCGTCGATCTCGAACGCGGTGATGGTGCCGTCTTTCTTCACGCCGATCCTGCCTTTGACGCGGTGGTCGCGCGCATGAATGTCGGAGACGAAGCTCTCGAAGCGGTCGGCGACAAACTTGACCGGCCGCCGCAGCAGTTTCGACAAAGCGACCGTCGCCATCTCGTCGGCATAGATGTGCACTTTGATGCCGAATGAACCGCCGACGTCCTTGGTCAACACGCGCACCTGGTGCGCCTGTAAATTGAGATGACGCGCGAAGATGTCCTGCGTCATGTGTGGCGCCTGCGTGCCCTGATAGACCGTGAGGCGCTGGTCGCCCGGATTCCAGTCGGCAACGATAGCGCGCGCTTCATTGGTGACGCCGGTGTGGCGGCCGAACATAAATGTCGCCTCGACGACCGCGTCGGCTTCCGCAAAAGCCTTGTCGGGATCGCCGGCGGTGTGCGCGCGCTCGAACGTCAGATTGTCGCCAAGCTCGGGATGGATCACCGGCGTCGTTTTATCGAGTGCGGTTTCCGGGTCAGTGACGGCGGGCAGCACGTCGTAGTCGATGGCGATGAGCGCGCAGGCGTCCTCGGCTTGCGCGCGGCTCTGCGCGACCACGACGCACACCGCTTCGCCCTGCCAGCAGGCGCGCTCAACGGCAATGGGGTATTGCGGCGCGGATTTGAGGCCTTTGAGATGACTGAGCACGCCGACCCACGGCGTCATGACCTTCGCAAGCTCGGCGCCGGTGACCACCGCGACCACGCCCGATGCTTTCTTCGCCGACGCAGTGTCGATATTTTTAATCCGCGCATGCGCGTGCGGCGAGCGCAGGAATGCAGCATGCACCATGCGCGGCAACGTCACGTCGCTCACATACTGGCCGCGCCCTTGCACCAGTCGCGCCAGGTTTGGCCGCGGCACCGAGCGGCCGATATAGGAATTCGGGCGGTCGAGCGCGGACAGTCCGGACGGCTGGTCGGGAGAGATTTTCATTGGGTGATGATTACAGAAATCGTGTCGGCCACATCAGCGTGCGCCACATATGCGCCGACGGCGAGTTGTCGAGGCCGAGGCCTTCCTTCGGCTGCTTGAAGTTGCGGCCGATGATATCGGCGAAGTCGTCGAGGTTGACCTTGGCGTTCGGATCGAACGAATAAATATCGTTCATCGTGATCAGCCGCGAGGTCATGTACCATTTATGTTTCCGCGCGCGCTCGTATTCAGCGACGATATAGGGCTCCGGCTCATAATCGTCGCCGAACAGTTTGCGGTACATCTCGGGATATTCGTATCCGACGGACGGATCGGCAAAGAACCGCAGCGCCTGGTGCATGCGCACCGCCCAGGAGATTTCTTCGTCAACATAGGGCTCGATCATCTGCGCGCCCCAATAGCCGTGGTCGCAACGGATGAAGCTTGCCACGCCGATGTCGTGCACCAGACAGGCGAGTACGACCTTATCCGGCTGTCCGCCCTTGAGCGCATGGGTGGCGCTTTGCAAAAGGTGCGCCGTGGTGGCAAAGCGCGTCTTGAAGAAATCGATCAGCGTCGGCTTGTCCGGCATTTTCGGCAGCCGCGGATCGGCGCCCATCAGCATGTGCTTGCCCGGATTGGCGGCCAGCAACGTTTCGCCCAAATCGTATTTCACTTGGCCGTCGCCGAGATAGAAAAGGGCGGATTTCGTGGCGATCCGTTCGGCGAGCTGATGCATCATTTCTTCTTCCAACTCGTCCGCGCGCTCGGACGCGGTCTGCGGTCGTGCATGTTCGTTCATGATCAGCTTGCCTTTTTCGCGCGAGCCTGCGCCACCGCTTCGATCGCGTCGACGATCGCCTGATAACCGGTGCAGCGGCAATAGTTCCCGGACAGGTGCTCTCGAATTGTGTCGCGGCTAGGGATTCCGCCGCGCGACAAAAGTTCCTGCGCGCCGATCAGCATGCCGGGCGTGCAATAGCCGCATTGCAGCGCGTTCCGCTGTTGGAAGGCCAGTTGCAGGTCGGCCAGCACGCCGGTATCCGAAAGGCCTTCGATGGTTTCGACTTCGCCACCGTCGCACTGTACCGCCAGAACCAGACAGCCGCGCACCACTGCACCGTCAAGCCGCACCGTGCATGCGCCACAGACGCCGTGCTCGCAGCCGATATGGGTGCCGGTCAGGCAAAGATCGTCGCGCAGGAAATCGACCAGCGTTTTGCGCGCTTCGACGTTGGCGGAAACGTCTTCGCCGTTGACGCGGACGTTGATGTCGAGACTGCGCGCGGTCATGCAGGCTTTCGGGCGGCGGTTTTCGCTCGCGGCAATTGATAGCATCGCGCTGGTGGGCAAGCTATCGTCATCCGCCAACAGCCGTTAACGCCAAGCAGCGGCAGTGCCGCCAAATATGAGGATGAAACCCGTGCCGGACCCTATGACCGAAATCATCGAAGACCTCGCGATCGCCAACCGCATTCTTGGCAATGAAGGTGTGATCGATGCATTCGGTCACGTCAGCATCCGCCACCCTGACGATCCCGGGCGTTATCTGCTCTCCCGCTCACGTTCGCCGCTGCTCGTCGAACCCGACGACATCCTCGAATACACGCTCGAATCCGTGCCGGTGACGCCACCGGCCATGCCGCAATACTCCGAGCGCGTCATCCATGGTGAAATCTACAAGATGCGCCCCGACGTGATGGCGGTCTGTCATCATCACGCGCCGGCGGTGATGCCGTTCGCTATTGCCGGCAAGCCGATCTTTCCTGTGTTCCACGTTGGCGGCGCGATTGGCGCGGAGGTGCCGTTCTGGGACCAGCACGACGAGTTTGGCGACACCAATCTTCTCGTGGTCAAGCCGGAGGAAGGCCGCTCGCTCGCCCGCGCGCTGGGAAAAAATTCGGTCGTCCTGATGAAGCGGCACGGCGCGACCGTGGTCGGCGCCAGCCTGCGCGAGCTGGTGTCCCGCTGCATCTATCTGTGTTGGAACGCCGAGCACCAGATGCGTGCCTCGATGATCGGCACGCCGCAGCCGCTCCATCCCGGCGAAATCCCGCTCGCCGGTGCAATCAATGTTAAAACCACCGCGGCAGCGCGGACTTGGGAATACTGGAGCGTGCGGCTGAAAGCGGCCGGCTTCTGGCCGCCGCATTTGAGCAAGAAAACTTCGCGCCGCGCCAAGCCGAAGGCGCGCCGCGGCAAGACCAAACGACGGCGGTGAGCCGGAATTTCACGGTGCTGAAAGTCTCGCGCCGCAAAATCCTGCCGCTGCTCGCGGGCGCGCTCGGCGCGCGCGGTGCGCTGCACGCCCGTACCGCCCTGGCCGAAGAAACCGGCTTCCCCGCCGACTTCGTCTGGGGCGCCTCGACGTCGGCCTACCAGATCGAGGGCGCGGTTGATGCCGACGGCCGCGGCAAAAGCATCTGGGATGCTTTCTGCCACACGCCCGGCAAGGTGAAGAACGGCGACACCGGCGATGTCGCCTGCGATCACTATCATCGGTGGCGCGACGACATCACTTTGCTGGCGCGCGGCGGGTTCAACGCCTACCGCTTCTCGGTGGCGTGGCCGCGTATCATGCCGGCAGGCGTTGGCGAGGTCGAAACGCGCGGTCTCGATTTCTACGACCGGCTGGTCGATGGGTTGCTCGCGCGCAATATCACGCCTTGGCTCTGCCTCTATCATTGGGATTTGCCGCAAGCCTTGCAGGACAAGGGCGGCTGGCTCACGCGCGACATCGCCGAAAAATTCGCCGATTACGCGCGCGTGGTGGCGCACCGGCTCGGCGACCGCGTCAAACACTGGGCGATGTTCAACGAACCGGGCGTGCATGCGCTATTCGGCTACGGCATGGGCAATCACGCTCCGGGCCTCACCGGACTAGCCAATATGCTGGCTGCGATTCATCATCAGAATTTGGCGCAAGGGCGTGCGTTGCAGGCCCTGCGCGCCGAGCAAAGCGACTTTCGCCTCGGCACCGTGCTCTCCCTGCAACCGGTGCGGCCGTCATCCGATAGCGAAGCCGATCATGCCGCCGTCGCCCGCTTCGATGCCGTTTGGGATGGCGCCTTGCTCGATCCGCTGTTCAAGGGATTTTATCCGCCGGCGATTGCCGACGACGTGGCGCCGCTCGTCGCTGCCGGCGACTTGCAGACAATCAGGCAGCCGGTCGATTTCCTCGGGGTAAACTATTACGCGCCAGCCTGGGTCACCGCCGCGCCGGAAAGTTTGTTCGGCGCCTGGTTCGGTGCGGTACCGAAGGGGACGCGCTTCACGGCGATGGGCTGGCCGATCGACGCCGGCGGCATGACCGACATTCTCGCCCGGTTGCGCGACGATTACGGCAATCCGGAACTCTATGTGACCGAGAACGGCGCCTGTTACGACGACACGGTCGGCGCCGATGGCATGGTGCACGACGCCGATCGCATCGCTTATCTGCGCGAGCACGTTGCCGCCGCCGGTGCGGCGCTTGCCGCCGGCGTCAAGCTGCGCGGCTATTTCGTCTGGTCGCTCTTCGACAACTTCGAGTGGGCGGAAGGCTATAGCCGCCGCTTCGGCGTTATCCGCGTCGACTTTGCGAACCAGCAGCGGACGCCGAAAGCGTCGTTTGCATTTTTGGCCGATACCATCAAGTGGCGCGGATAATACCGACGGCCGGTTTCGGCTGCGACGACTCAGTGCCGGTCGCGCGCGGCTGCGCTGACCGCGTTGAGGATGGTCGCGCCGTCCTTTTCCAGCACATTGCGCACCGAGGCCTGCGTCCCGATCCGACCCATTTCGCGTTGGCGCTTGACGGTCGCCGCCGCCATCAGCGGCTCGACGCCGAGTTCGGGCAGCGTCGCCACCACTTCCTCCATCTCCGCGGCGCGGCGCTCGCCGTGGCGGGCCATGCGTTCGAGGTTGTAGGGAATGAGTTTTTTCCAGTCGAGGCCGGGGAAGTTATTCTTCAGCGAGGCGGCGACCTCTTCGACCACGCCGGCGCGCGCGGCGGCGAGGAAACACTCGAACGTCAGCGCTTCGATACCCTTGATCATCACGCTGCGCACCATCTTGATCGCGGCGGCCGCGCCGACCTCGGCGCTACCGACGGTGACGCGCATGCCAAGTGCGCCGAGGAGCGGGGCGATCGCGGTGGCATCGGCGCCGGCCAGCAGCATCGGCGTCTGATGCCGCGCCGGATGGATCGGTCCGAGTACGGCGGCATCGATATAGCGTGCGCTGCCGCCGAGGAGCTTCGCGGTTTCCTGCTTGCGTCCCGGCGAAACCGAATTGATGTCGAGGAAATACGGTCTGCCGGCGAGGTGCGGCTTGACCGAACGTGCAGCCTCGACGCTCGACGCCGCCGTGACCGCCGAAATGATGACGTCGGCACCGCGGACGCCGTCGATTGCGGACGAAGCGCAATCGACGCCGATCGCTTTGCCCGCGGCCTTGAGCCGCTCGCCTTCGGACTTTGCGAACAGAATATCCCAGGCGGCGATGCGCCCGGCGCCGGCTTCGCGCAACCCCGCGGCGATCGCCTGGCCCGCTTCGCCGAAGCCGATGAAACAGAATGTCGGCTTAGTCATTTTGCCAGATTCCAAAACCCTTTCGCCGATCGTGACAGGATCGGTGTATCTTTGGCAACGGGCCATTTTGAGTCTACGCGCATTTGGTTCTGAATTGAGGTTGCAGCTTGGCTACGAACATCGGAAAGCCTCCAGAAGCTTGGCGCAATTATTCAACCAAGTTCCCTATTCCTGCTTTTCGAGTGAAGCGGGATGAATTGAAGCGCCTATACCAGATTATCAATGCGAAGCAGTTTGAATACAGGGACCGAATATTAGGAACGCTTTCTAAAATGGCTTCGGAAACAGATGATGACTTCGATGCTCGGAGGCAAAAAGTTCACAGTGCTTTCGTGACCTCAGTGACCGCAACTGGCCTTAATGACGAGGTTGTCACCGGCAATAGCGAAGACTTCTTCGATAGCTCCAGCTTTCCCGACCACCTCAAATCAATCTTTTTTAGCACGCAAACCGTACCTCAGGCGGTGCTAAATTTCATGCCGCCTTGTAACGTCATCGCGTTTCTGGACTTTTCTCGTCCCCCTTTTTTGGATTTCGCTAGACTGCCGACACTGCCAACTCCGAATGAAAGCAACTTTGCGATTGCGGCTGACGATGAGTCTTGGTTTGCGGCCACCAAAACAAGGCTATCTCAGTTTTTTGCCGATCGAAGAACTTCAACTAATTGGCTCCATCAAGCCGCCATTTACGATATTCTGCTTATCCTGATTGGCGTGCCGATCGGAATTTGGGCAGCCTATAGGGTTGGTGGTTTGCTCAACACAGCAAGAATTCCTCAAATTGTATCTGCCGCGTTGTATATTTACGTTTTCGTTTTCGCCCTTTTTGTATTTCGCGTCCTATTTTCTTACTCGCGATGGGTATTTCCAAAAGTGGAACTCGATAGCGAATTAGCGTCACCTCTGCGACATCGTGGAATCTGGGGAGCAATATTGATTGGGCTTGTGGTTAGCCTCCTCTACGATATTTTGAACGGTAGAATGTTTTGGAATTGATGATCCGGTCCACTCGGTGGCACAAACCCCCAATTCGCAAATGCAAAAGAAACCTCTATCCAGCCGCGAACGGCTCGAACAGGCGCTCGCCCGCATCGCCGATCCAAAAGGTGAGGGCGCGCGCGCCTGCCTGACTGTTTATGCCGAGGAAGCCCGTGCCGCCGCGGTCGCCGCCGATGCCCGCGCCGCGCACGGCGTCTCGCTCGGCCCGCTCGATGGCGCCATCGTCAGCATCAAGGATTTGTTTGACGTTGCCGGCGAAAAGACCCGCGCCGGCTCGAAAGTGCTGGCTGAAGAAGCCAAACCGGCGACGGCGGACGCGCGGATCGTGCGGCGGCTGCGCTCGGCTGGCGCGGTGATTGTCGCCAAGACCAACATGACCGAGTTCGCGTATTCGTCGATCGGCGCCAACCCGCATTTCGGTACGCCCGGCAATCCGGCCGACCGCGCGCGCGTTCCCGGCGGCTCGTCGTCGGGTGCCGCCGTTGCCGCCGGTGACGGCATGTGCGAGGTCGCGATCGGCAGCGATACCGGCGGCTCGGTGCGGATTCCGGCGGCGCTCTGCGGCATTACCGGCTTCAAGCCGACCAAGCGCCGGGTGCCGACGGACGGCGCCTTCCCATTAAGCTTTACCCTCGACTCAATTGGGCCGCTTGCGCGCAGCGTCGCTGAATGCGCCGACACCGACACGGTGCTGGCCGGTGAAGAACCCGCGCCGCTTGCGCCGGCCGCGCTCGATAGTTTGCGGTTCGGGCTCGACGAGGGCTTGCCGCTCGACGATCTCGATCAGCATGTCGCCGCAGCCTTCGCCGCCGCGGTCAAGCGGCTCGATGACGCCGGCGTGCGCGTCAGCACGGAAAAAATCGCGCAGTTCGACGAAATGAACACGGTGCTGGCCAAAGGCGGCATCCCGCCGGCCGAGGCCTGCGCCATTCATCGCGACCGGATGGCCCGGCGCGGCGCCGACATCGATCCGAATGTGCGGGCGCGCATCGATCGCGGCTGCGCCATGCCGGCTGCGGATTATGTCGAGACATTGCGCGCCCGCGAGCGGCTGGTTCGCGCCTTCGACGACCGGGTCGCCATGCTCGATGCGCTGATCATGCCGACCACGCCGATCGTCGCGCCGACCATCGCCGAGGTGGCCGATCAGAAGACTTTCTTCGCGCGCCACAATCTGCTGATCCGCAACACCGCCATCGGCAATTTCTTCAACCTGTGCGCGATCTCGCTGCCGCTGCCGTCGCCGCTCCCGGTCGGCTTGATGCTGGTCGGCCGCCACGGCAGCGACCGTAGGCTGTTGCGCATCGCCGCGGCGGTGGAGGCCTTGTTCGCGAGTTGACCCGCGGGGACGGGTGGTCGATGTCTAGAAATCGCGCAGCGCTTCGAGCAGCGCTTTGCGGCGTTCGCCACCGAGCTTTTCGTTAAGCCGCTTCTCGTGCCGCGCCGCCAGCGCCTTGGCGCGCGCGAGCAAGGTTCGCCCCTGCGCGGTAAGCTTGAGCGCGTGACGGCGCCCATCGGCGGACGATGGCAGCCGTTGAACGAGGCCGCGATCCTCCAGCCGGTGCAAGAGGCGGACCAGCCGGGCCCGCTCGATGCCGAGCGTCGCCGCCAGTTCCGCCTGCGATAGTCCGCTGTTGGCTCCGGTCACCACTAAAACCGAATACTGCGCCGGGCTGACGTCGATGCGCTTGAGCGTGCGGATGAAATCGCCAAACACCCAGATTTGTGCGCGCCTGATGAAATAGCCGAGATGGTCGTTGAGCGCGTCGAGCACAATCGCCGGGCGCACCGAGCGTCGCGCCGCCTGGACGTTCAGATAGGGCAGGACGCGGCTGTCCGGTATTCTCGACTTGATGCTCGATTTGGCCATGCCGGCGCCGATTGGTATTGACGATTGTTGTCAAGGTCAACAATATGCCGGCTGAAGGCGGATGTGCCGGACCATGGCTGGCCCGCGCCCCGCGACACTTTCGGCCCTGTGATCGCTCGTCTTCATCCGGCATCATGGGTGAAACCGGATAACATAAACGTTGGGAGGCTCTCGTTATGACACACAAAACGCAGTCGAATTCCGCGCGGCTAACCCGCCGCACCGTCACCGCCGGCCTCGGTGCCGCCGGCTTCATCGCCGGGGTGGCGCCGTTCAACATCGTGCGCGCGGCGGGTGGTCCGCTCAAAGTCGGCGTCCTGTTGCCGCGTTCCGGCTTGCAAGCCGGCATCGGCCAAAGTTGTCAGCTCGGCGTCGATATGGCGCCGGCGATCTTAAAGTCGCTCGGCCTACCCGAGCTGCAAATCATGAATGCCGACACCGAATCGAACGTCGATACCGCGCGGGCCCGCGCCGAAAAAGTGATTAGCGAGGGTGCGCAGCTGCTGGTCGGCGCCTTCGATTCCGGCCAGACCACGGCCATCGCCCAGGTTGCCGAGCAGAAGGGCATCCCGCTGGTCATCAATATCGCGGGCTCGCCGGCCATTACCGAGCAGGGCTACAAGTTCGTCTTCCGGAATTTCCCGACCGGGCCGATGATCGTCGGCGACGCCTTCACCAATCAGAAGGAGGTCTTCGCCGCCGCCGGTACCGCACCGAAGACGGTCGTCTTTATGCACATCAACGACACCTACGGCACAGCCATCGCCGGCGCGGTCGACCATGTTATGCCGAAGTTCGACATGCCTTACACCATCGTCGAGAAGATTTCCTACGATCCGGCGGCACGCGATCTCTCGGTCGAGGTGGCCAAGGCCAAGGCAGCCAACGCCGATGCGCTGCTCGTGGTCAGCCGCCTCAACGACGCGATGCTGTTGACGCGCGAATTGGTGAAGCAGCGCTGGACGCCGCAGGCGATCATGAGCATGGGGCCGGGCTGGTACGAGGATCAGTACCTCAAGACGTTGGGTAAACTCGCCGACGGTCCGATCAGCCTTTCACCCGCTCCGGACCCGCATAAGAAACTGACGGCGGTGCTCGAAGCCGCATTGGCCAAGGTCGCTCCGGGTGACAACCTCAACGCCAACCACAGCTTTACGTTTGAGGCGCTGCTGGTTGCCGCCGACGCCTACAAGCGGGCCGGATCGACCGATCCGAAGGCGCTCGCCGAGGCCATCCGCACCACCAACATCACCGACAATGTTAACATCGGGCCCGGCATCACGTTCAACGCCAAGGGCCAGAATGACAAGGTGAAGGACGCCGCGTTCCAAAATCGCGGCGGCAAGCTGGTGACGCTGGCGCCCAAGGACGCCGCCAACGGCAAGCCGGAATGGCCAATGAAGTCCTATCAGAGCCGCGGGTGACGCAACTTCCCTCCTCCCCCGCTTTGCGGGGGAGGAAAAATCTGGATCATTTCCGCGTTTGTGCTCATTGGTGACGGATGCCGCTTGAGGTTTATCTCAACGTCGCCATCGGTGGAGTTTTGACCGGTTTGGTCTACGGCCTGATGGCGCTCGGGCTGTCGGTCATCTTTGGCGTGGTGCGGGTGGTCAATTTCGCTCATGGCGAGATGATGACCGTTGCCATGTTCCTCGCCGTCGTGCTGTGCGCGGCGCTGCATGTCGATCCGCTCGTCCTGCTCGTTCCGATCGCGGCGGTGCTGTTCGTCTTCGGCTATGCACTGCAGCGCGGCTTGATCAACCCGTTCATCACCCGGCCCGAGCACAGCCAGTTTCTGCTGCTGGTGGCGCTCGCCATCATCATCACCAACACGTTGCTGATTGTCTTTGGCCCCGACGCGCGCACGGTGCAGACCGCCTACGGTTTCGACAGTTTCCAGTTCGGCCAGATTATCGTCGACGCCGCCAAGGTCTATGCGGGCATCGCCGCGATCATATTCGCCGCCGCCTTGTTCGTGTTCTTCCGCTACACGCTGATCGGCAAGGCGATCCGTGCCGGCGCCGACAATCATACCGGCGCGCTGGTCGTCGGCCTCGACGTCAAGCGGCTCTATGCGCTCACTTTCGGGCTCGGCGCGGCTTGCGTTGGCGCCGCCGGGACGATGATGACTCTGCTGGTCGATGCAACGCCAATGCTGGGGCCGAGCTACACGCTGCTTGCCTTCGTCATCGTCATCACCGGCGGCCTGGGTTCGATGCCGGGCGCTCTAGTCGGCGGTGTGCTGATCGGCCTCACCGAGGCGCTCGCCGGCCTGTTGTTCACGCCGTCGGCGAAAAGCATGTTCGCTTTCGCCATTCTCGTTTTGGTGCTGCTGTTCCGGCCGCAGGGAATTCTCGGCAAGAGGCTGGCATGATCGCTCGCTTGATCGCGCGCCTGACCGTCGGCGTGACGCCACGCAGCGCCGTCCTGCTTGCCGCGCTGCTGGCGGCTTTGCTGGCGACGCCGTGGCTGGTCAACGATTATCTGCTCACCGTGCTCATCATCATTTTGTACTTCGCCTATGCCGGCCAGGCGTGGAATATCATGATGGGCTTCGCCGGCCAGCTTTCGCTCGGGCATGCGCTCTATGTCGGGCTTGGCGGCTATGTGGCGGCGACGTTGTTCACGCGTTTCGGTATCGGTCCGTGGCTCGGCTTCATCGCCGCGATTCCGGTCGCGACCGCGGCCGGCGCCGTCATCGGATTTCTGGCGTTCCGTTTTCGCGTCGCCGGTATTTATTTCGCCATCCTGACCATCGCCTTCGCCGAGTTTGCCCGCATCGGCTTCGACCATTGGGACTATGTCAATGCGTCAAGCGGCCTGTTCGTGCCGGTCAAGCAATACGCGCATAACAATCCATGGCTGCTGCGCGGCGATCCGACCATGTTCTACTATGTCATTCTCGGCGCGACCGCGTTCTTGTTCGTGCTTTGCCACTTTCTGATGCGCAGCCGCGTCGGCTATTTCTGGCTCGCCATTCGCGAGGATGAAGTGGCTGCCCGCGCGGCCGGCATCGATACCTTCCGCTACAAGATGATCGCCGTGATGGTGTCGGCGGCGATGACTTCGTTCGCCGGCGTGTTCTATGCGTTCTTTTACAACAACCTGTTTCCCGAACAGGTGTTCAGTATCTTCCGTTCGGTCGAGATCATTCTCGGCCCGATCATCGGCGGCATCGGCACCTTGTTTGGTCCGATCCTCGGCGCCTTCGTGCTTAAGGGTCTTGCCGAAGCGCTCAATTCCGCGATGACCGCTTTCGGCATCGAGCTGCCGGGCGTGACGCAGGTGTTTTATGGCGTTTGTCTACTGATCGTGGTCGTCGCGCTGCCCGACGGGGTGTGGCCGCCGCTGGCGCGCCTGCTCGGCATCGGCAGGAGCAAGCCGTGACCGCGCTGCTCACGCTGAGCGATGTCAGCAAGCGCTTCCGCGGGTTGATCGCGCTCGATGGCGTCAGCTTTGCCGTGCCGCAAGGGGCGATCTTCGCGGTCATCGGTCCGAACGGCGCCGGCAAGACCACGTTGTTCAACATAATCGCCGGCGCCATGAAGCCGGACGGCGGCGCGATCGTCTTTGCCGGCCAAGGCGTGCACGGCCTCACCGCCGACGCGGTCTGCCGCCGCGGCATTGCCCGCACATTCCAGATCGTGCGGCCGTTCCCGGGGCTGAGCGTCGAGGACAACGTCATCATCGGTGCGCTGCTGCACCGAGCGGATGTGGCTGCGGCGCGCGGCCATGCGCATGAGTTGTTGCGGCAGCTCGATCTGTTCGACAAACGCCATCGGATCGCCTCGACGCTGACGTTGCCGGACCGCAAGCGGCTCGAAGTGGCGCGCGCGCTCGCCACCGGTCCGCGGCTTCTATTGCTCGACGAGGTGATGGCGGGTTTGCGGCCGACCGAGACCGACCGCATGGTCGCGATCCTTAAAGCGCTCAATCGTGACGGCCTGACTATTCTATTGATCGAACACGTCATGCGCGCGGTGATGGCGCTCGCTTCGCATGTGCTGGTTCTCGACCACGGCGTGGTGATCGCCGAAGGTTCGCCGGAGCAGGTGGCGCGCGATCCGGCGGTGGTGCAGTCCTATCTCGGCGTGGAGACGGTGTGATGCAGCGCGCCGACGATCATTTCCCTCCCCCCTTGTGGGGGAGGGTTGGGAGGGGGATTTCGCGGAACACGAGGTCATCGATGTGCATGCGCGCCGCTAACAACCCCACCCCTGACCTCTCCCCACAAGGGGGAGGGGAAGAGGAGACCGTGTGATGCTGACCGTCGAAAACCTCGACGTATTTTACGGCGACGTGCAGGCGCTCGACGGCGTATCGCTCGAAGTCGAGGAGGGCGCGATCGTTGCCATCGTCGGCGCCAATGGTGCCGGCAAGACCACGCTCATTCGCGCCGTCGCCGGCATGCAGCCGCAGGCGCGCGGCCGGGTAATTTTCGACGGCGCCGATATTTCGCGTTTGCCCAGTCATCGGGTCTGCAATCTCGGCCTCGGCCAGGTGGCCGAGGGCCGTCAGGTATTTCCGACGCTGACCGTCGCTGAAAATCTCGACGTTGGCGCCATGCTGCCGCGCGCCCGCGCCACCCGCGAGAAGAACCGCGAGCGCGTGCTCGCGATGTTTCCCAAGCTTGCCGAGCGCGCCCGTCAGCCGGCCGGTACGCTATCCGGTGGCGAGCAGCAGATGCTGGCCATCGGCCGCTGCCTGATGGGTGCGCCGCGGCTGATCATGTTCGACGAGCCATCGCTGGGGCTCGCGCCCAACATCGCGCGTGACGTGCTCCACACCATTCGCGGACTCAACCGCGAGGGCATCACTTGCCTTCTGGTCGAGCAAAACGTCGCGCTGTCGCTTCAGCTTGCGAGCCGGGCGTATGTGCTGGAGAACGGGCGGGTGACCTTGTCGGGCAGCGGCAGCGCGTTGTTGGCGGACGATCGCGTGCGCAGCGCGTATCTGGGCTTGTAATATTTCAGAACGCCCGGCGCAGCCGTTCCATGATGACGGACAACGCCGCCATCCGTGCGCTCAGCGGCGCCTGCGGAAAGCTTTGACGCAACCGGCCGAAGATTTCCGCCGCGCTCGGTGCCTCGACATCGGCAAACGCTGCGGCGATGGCCCGGCCAAGCTCGGCTTCCGGGCGTCCGCTCAGCGTCGCCGGCACCATGGTGACGTCTCCAAACGGGATCGGCGGTTGTACGCGCAAGGTGACACGGCGGGCGGCGCCCATGGCGAACTCCCAATAATTTCGGCTCCCCTCTCAACCCGTCGATTTTACGAAAGTTCCACCTTTCTGTTGCCGCGGGCGTCGGGCTGTCTCTAATATAAGCTGCGTCATCCACCGGCGTTTGCCGGCAAAATCCTGACATTTGCAAGGAGTCGTACGGCTATGAAGCTTTATTTTGCGCCCGGCGCCTGCTCGCTCGCGCCGCACATCATTGCGAACGAACTGGGCATCAAAATCGATCTCGAACAAGTTGATCTCCGCGAAAAGAAGACCAAAAGCGGGACGGATTATCTGACCATCAATCCAAAGGGCCAGGTGCCGCTGCTGGAGATCGACAACGGCGAACGGCTGACCGAAGTGCCGGTGATCCTGCAATTCATGTCCGACCAAAAGCCGGCCGCCCACCTCGCGCCGGCAGCGGGCACGCCTGACCGCTACCGCCTGCTGGAATGGCTGAACTTCGTCAGCTCGGAATTGCACAAGACGCTCGGGCCGATGTTTCGGCCGACGACTCCGGAGGAGTTCAAGACACTGTCGCGCGATCTGGCTTTCCGGCGCTTCGAATGGGTCGATAAGCAATTGGCCGGCAAACAGTATCTTATGGGTAACAACTTCACGCTGCCGGATGCGTATCTCTATGTGATGACGCGCTGGGCGAAAGGACTCAAAATCGATTTGAGCAAACTGACGAACTTGCAAGCCTTCGCCGATCGCGTCGCGGCGCGGCCGATGGTGCAACAGGCGCTCAAGGAAGAAGGGCTGAGCTAGTGGTCCGATTCTAACATTCGCAGCCGTGTTCGGTTAGAATCAAAAGGACCACTAGAAAACATAAGTCTCAGTGGCGCTTTGGATTTGACATTCGCTTCACGAGTCTGCCGCCAGGTGGGTAGCGAATGTTAAATCCGCTCCACTAACCGCCGACGGCGAGCGGCTCGCGCGCCGCTTCCTGTCCCTTGAGCTGCATGCGATAGAACGAGGCGTAACGGCCGTTCTTGCGCAGCAATTCCTCGTGGCGGCCGGACTCCACGATCTTTCCGCTTTCCACCACCAGGATGCAGTCGGCATGCATGATGGTCGCGAGCCGGTGCGCGATCACCAGCGTCGTGCGCCCCTTGCACAGCTCGGCGATCGCCTCCTGCACGTAACGCTCGGATTCGGAATCGAGCGCCGCGGTCGCTTCGTCGAGCAGAATGATCGGCGCGTTCTTGATCAGCGCGCGCGCTATCGCCAGGCGCTGGCGCTGGCCGCCGGACAGCTGCATGCCCTGCTCGCCGATCGGGGTGTCGTAACCGGCGGGAAAATCGCGGATGAACTCGTCGGCGTGCGCGGCTTTGGCGGCGGCAATGATCTCGGCTTCGCTGGCGCCGAGCCGGCCGAGAGCGATGTTGTCGCGGATCGTACCGCGGAATAGCTGCACGATCTGGCCGACATAGGCGACCTGGTGGCGCAACGAGCCGCGCGCCACCGTCGCAATGTCCTGGCCGTCGATCAGGATGCGCCCGGACTCGACGGCGTAGAAACGCAGAATCAAATCGAGCACGGTGGTCTTGCCGCCGCCCGAAGGTCCGACCAGCGCCGTGAACTTGCCGGGCTGCGCCACGAAGTTCATGCCGCGCAGCACCGGCGTGCCGGCACGATAGGCGAACCGCACGTCGGAAAACTCGAGACGCCCGGTGTCCAGCGTCAGCGGCGGATGGTCGTCGTCGTTCGATTCGCCGGCCGGGCTGTCGATGATTTCATACAGAACGCGCACGCCGACAAGGTTGTTATGCAGATCCATGTTCAGCCGCGCCAGCCGTTTGGCCGGTTCGTAGGCGAGCAGGAACGCGGCCAGGAAGGAAACAAATTCACCCGGCGTGCCGTGGCCGGCGATGCCGCGATAGCCGCCATAGATGATCGCCAGCGCAATGGCGAAACCGGCGAGCGTCTCCATGATCGGATTCGAGCGATTGGCGACGCGCGCCATCTTGTTCGCTTGCGCCTCCACACCCGTCACGCTGCCGTCGAGCCGCCGCCGCATCTCGTCCTCGAGCGAGAACGCCTTCACCATGCGCAGCCCTTGCAGCGACTCTTGCAGGGTTTCGATGATGCGAGTGCCGCCGGTGAACTGCTTCTGCGCGATGTTGCGCACCCGGCGTACCAGCTTGCGCAGCAGGAACAGCGCCGGCGGCGCTATCACCAGCGCGGCGATCGACATCACCGGGTCGCGGATCACCATGACCGCGCAAAGTCCGATCAGCGACATCAGATCGCGACCGATTGCCGTGATCAAAAGATTGATGACCTGGCTCACCGAATTGGCGCCGGTGGTCATCCGCGCGATGAACTCCGACGAGTGGCGGTCGGCGAAGAAGCTGATATTCTCGCGCAACAGCTTGTCGAACATGCGGCGCTGATTGTCGGCGACGATGCGGTTGCCGACATAGGACAACATCACGGTGCCGCCGTAGGTGGCGATGCCCTTGGTGGTGAATACCGCCATGACGATGACGCCGACGACGACGATGCCGTGGAAATTGTGGTTGACATACGCCTCGTTGGTCATCGTGCCGATGAGGTAGGCGCTCAGCGCCATGGCGGCGGCGGCGACGCACATCAGCACGATCGCTATGGCGTAGCGCGGCCAATGCGCCAGCGCCTCGTCGACAACCAGGCGGCGTACCAATGCGGAAGCGGGATAGGTGCCCGAAAACGGTTCGGCCTTGGAAACGTTCATGCGCGATCCGTGGTGTCCTGCGGCCGAATGCGCGAATTCCGCGCGCTTCCCGAGCGTTTCCATGCCCGGAAGAGCCGTCATTTTCAAGCTATTTTCAGCGGAACTATGACCGTCTGGAACCGGCCGCCGCGCGCCCTAGCGCTTGACCGGACTGCGTGGCGCGCCGCTTCGTCAGTTCGCGCTCCCAGGCGAGCGCGTGCGTAACAATGGTCGACAGATCGTCGTAGCGTGGCTGCCAACCGAGCACCGCCCGCGCTTGCGCGGAATCGGCAACGATGCGCGCCGGGTCGCCCTGGCGCGGCGGCGCGGCCTCGACGCGAAAATCGACGCCCGACACGCGCTTGACCGTATCGATCACCTCGCGCACGGAATAGCCGTGACCGTAACCGCAATTGAGCGTTTGCGACGGCGCGCCGGAACGCAAGTGGCGAAGCGCATCCGAATGCGCGCGCACGAGGTCGCTGACGTGAATGTAGTCGCGCACGCATGTGCCGTCCGCGGTCGGGTAATCGGTGCCGAATATTTGCAGCATGTCGCGGGCGCCGACCGCGGTTTCGATTGCAACTTTGATCAGGTGCGTCGCGTCTTTGCTCGATTGCCCGGCGCGTCCGCGCGGATCGGCGCCGGCGACATTGAAGTAGCGCAGGATCGTATGCCGGAGTCCGTGCGCGTGGCCGGCGTCGCGCAGCATGACTTCGCTCATCAGCTTCGACCAGCCGTAAGGCGATACCGGTTGCGGCGGCGCGGTTTCCGGCACCGGGATCTGCGCCGGATCGCCGTACACCGCTGCAGTCGATGAGAAAATGAAGTGGCCAACGCCGGCGTTCACCGCGCATTCGATCAGCGCGCGGGTGTTGACCGTGTTGTTGCGATAATAGCGGAGCGGATCGCTGACCGACTCCGGAACGACGACCGAAGCGGCGAAGTGAATGATGGCGTCGACGCGATGCTGGCGGATCAGCCGCTCGACCATCGCCTGATCGCCGCTGTCGCCGACAACGAGCGGCACGCCCTCGGCGACCGCCCAGGCAAAGCCGGTCGAGAGATTGTCCAGAACGACGACCGGCTCGCCGGCGTCGGCGAGTTCGAGCACCATATGGCTGCCGATATAGCCGGCTCCGCCGGTGACCAGGATCGTCATGCGTAAAGTCCGTCTGCCAAGGCTCCCGACGCCATACGCCGATTTGATGAATACGCCATTATAGCGGCACTTTAGCCGAGAACGCGCGGCGTTGTCGCGCGCGTTGCAAGTGCGTCACGGGCGGCCGCGAGCACCACGTCGGGGCTGATGTCGCGCAGGCAGCGGTGATGGCCGAGCGGGCAAATATTTTGATTGCATGGCCGGCACGGCAGTCCAGCGTTGATCTCGATCGCGGCCGCGAGCGGATTGAGCGGCGCCCACAGTGCTGCCGTCATCGGACCGAAGATTCCGATCGACGGTGTGCCGAGCGCTGCGGCGACGTGCAGTAGCCCGGAATCGTTGGCGACCGCCGCCGCTGAAGCGGCCAGCGCCAGCACGGCGTCACCGACATCGTTGCCGGTGAGGTCGCGCGCGCGTGTGTCGCCGACGATTTCGCGCGCCAGCGGCTTTTCATTCGGGCCACCGAGCACGCAGACGTCGCAGCCTTCCGCCAGCAGCCGATGGCTGAGCGCTGCATACGACGCGATCGGCCAGCGGCGTGCCGGCGCAACCGAGCCAGGCGCCAGCGCAACCAGCGGCCGGTTGCCGGCGAGGCCGTGTTTTCGTTGCCAGGCGGCGATTTCACTCGCCGGGACATCGAGAACCGGCAACGGCCAAGCGGGCGGCGGCGGCGCGTTCTTCGGCAACGCCAGCGCCGCGCAGCGGTCGATAGTGCGCGGCAGCTGCCATTCGCCGAAGCGAAGATCGTTGATGAGCAGTACGCGGCCTTCGCCGAAAAATCCGGTGCGTCGCGGAATGCCGGCAAGGAACGGCGCCAAAGCGGATTTCCAGGTTCGCGGCATGACCAGTACGTCGCCGTAACCTTCGCGGCGAAGCCTTCGCGCCAAGGCGAGTTGTTGCGACAGCGCAATCCGCCCGCGCGGCAGGTCGACCACAACGGTCTGCCTAATGCCGGGCATGTAGCCGGCTAGCGGCGCACACAGCGTCGTCGCCAGCACATCCACCGGCCGATCGGGGAAGCGCTC
>DATKRE010000248.1:0-28213 GCA_035532335.1 Xanthobacteraceae bacterium
TTTTCCGGTCATGGCGTTTGTATTCCCATACGGTTCCCAACGCTATGTTCTGGGAAGATTCTGCACCGGCAACGTGCAAGAAGTGCCCACTTTAATTGGCGACCCCGGCAGGATTCGAACCTGCGACCTTCAGCTTAGAAGGCTGTTGCTCTATCCCCTGAGCTACGGGGCCACGCGGGAGAGTTTATATAGCGCGGACGTTAAAACGCCTAGTAAACCCGGTGGTTTGTGCCCCGGCCACGGCTTCGACACGATCCTTGCCTCAAATTGAGAAGAGGGCGAAATTGCGCGCCCGGGGTGAGGAGATCATCGGATGTTGTCGCCGTTAATTCGCTCCGGCCTTGCGGCCGCGCTGCTGTTTTTTGCGCCGTTCGCCGCCATCTCCGCCAACGCCGCCGAAAAGCCTTATCAGAATAGCGACCTAGCCGACGCCGCGATCAAGCTAGAGGCGCAGATCAAATCCGACGCCGGTGCGGCGACCAAGCCGTTGCCGCAAATCCGCAAAGATGCCGACGCGGCGTTTGCCAAGAACGACTTCCGCGCCGGCATGGCGCTGCTCGGCCAGATCGTCGCCGCGGCCCCGAACGATTCCGCCACCTGGTTGCGGCTGGCGCGTACCATCATGCAAATCCGCCCCGCTGACGATAAAGAGAAGGCGTTGCTGCTGGAGCGCGCCTCGACCGCTGCGTATATCGCTTATCAGCGCACGGCCAGCCGCAGCGAAGAAGCCGACAGTCTCGCGTTCCTGGGCCATGCGCTGGCGCTGCGCGAACAATGGCGGCCGGCGCTGGATGCGCTCCGCCTCTCACTCGAATTGCGCGAGGTCGCCGACGTGCGCGGGCAATACGAGCTGTTGCGTGAGGCGCACGGCTTCCGCGTGCTCGATTATAGCGTCGACGCCGATACCGCTTCGCCGCGCGCCTGCTTCCAGTTTTCGGAAGCCTTGCCAGCGCGCACCGATTTCTCGCCATTCGTCGTGCTGGCCGGCACTGACAAGCCGGCATTGTCGGCGGCGGAGAAGCAGCTTTGCGTCGAAGGCTTGGCGCACGGCGAAACCTACAAGATCACCTTGCGCGCCGGCCTGCCGTCGACCGTGCATGAGACTTTGTCGAAATCGGGCGACTACGCCATCTATGTGCGCGACCGCAAACCGTCGCTGCGCTTCACAACGACGTCTTATGTGCTGCCACGCACCGGCCAGCGCGGCATTCCGATTATCAGCACCAACGCCAAGGCGGCAGCGATCGAAATCTTCCGCCTCGCCGACCGCAGCCTTGTCGATACCGTCACTGGCGAGAATCGCGGCCGCGCCGACTTTCAGCGGAGCTTGGACCGCTACGATGTCGAGCAATTGCGCGAGTCGCGCGGCGTGTCGGTGTGGAAGGGTGAACTCACGCTCGAATCGGCTGCACTGAACGCCGACGTCACCACGGCGTTTCCGCTCGACCAGGCGGTCGGCGAATTAAAGCCCGGCGTCTACGTCATGGTGGCGCAGCCGCAGGAGACCAAGGCCCTCGACAACAATTCCGAGGCGCTGGCGACGCAGTGGTTTATCGTTTCCGATCTGGGCTTGACCGTGTTTTCCGGCAATGACGGCATCCATGTCTTCGTCAATTCGCTGGCAAGCGCGGGAGCCAAGAAGGAGATCGAGCTCAAACTTATTTCCCGCAGCAACGAAGTGCTGGCGACGCGGCGCACCGACGCGGCCGGCCACGCCCAGTTCGAGGCCGGACTTACCAGCGGGGAGGGCGGCGTGGCGCCCGCCATGCTTACGGCCAACGATGGGCAGGGCGACTACGCGTTCTTGAATTTGCGCGGTCCGGCCTTCGACCTCACCGATCGCGGCGTCGGCGGCCGGCCGGCGCCGGCCGGGCTCGATGCGTTCGTCTACAGCGAGCGTGGCGTGTACCGCTCCGGCGAGACCGCTTATCTCACCGCGCTCCTGCGCGACACCCACGGTGCGGCTGCGCTCGGTGTGCCGCTAACGCTGGTGGTCGAGCGTCCCGACGGCGTCGAATTCCGTCGGGCGGCGGTCGCCGATCAAGGGTTGGGCGGGCACCCGCTGGCGCTGGCACTGCCGGCATCGGCCCCGAGCGGCACCTGGCATGTGCGCGCCTTCACCGATCCGAAACGGCCGCCGGTCGGCGAGATGAGCTTTCTGGTCGAAGACTACGTGCCTGACCGGATCGCGTTCGACTTAAGCTCGCCGAGCGGTCACATTTCGCAAATGGTGCCGGCCAAGGTCGACGTCGCCGGACGCTTCCTCTATGGCGCACCGGCCGCCGGTCTCGACCTCGAAGGCGAAGTCACGATTACCGCCGCCAAGGAGCGGACCGGCTTTGCCGGCTACCAGTTCGGCCTCGACGACGAGGAGGTCGAACCGATCGAGCAACCGTTGGAGGATTTGCCCGACACCGACGCCGCCGGCAAAGCAAGCTTCAGCGTCAATCTCAACAAACTGCCCGCCGGCACGCATCCTTTGGAAGCGCGGGTCACCGTCCGTATGGCCGAGCCGGGCGGCCGTGCGGTGGAGCACAATGTCGTGCTTCCGGTCACCGCGAGCGGCTGGATGATCGGCGTCAAGCCGCAATTCTCCGGCCGTTCGCTCGCCGATGGCGCCGACGCCGTCTTCGACGTGGTGGCGCTTGCGCCCGACGGCGCATCGATGGCACTGCGCGGCCTGCACTACGCATTGTTGCGGATCGAAACCCATTACCAGTTCTACAAACAGAACGGCCGCTGGAACTACGAGCCGGTCAAGACCACCAAACGCGTCGTTGACGGCACCATCGACACGACGCTCGATAAGCCTTCGCATATTTCGCTGCCGGTGAATTTTGGCCGTTACCGGCTGGAAGTCTCGTCGCCCGCACCAAACGGTCCGGTGACTTCGATCGCATTCGATGCGGGCTTCTATGTCGAAACCAACGCCGATACGCCCGACATGCTCGAAGTTGCGCTCGATAAAGGCGAATACGCGCCGGGCGACATCCTGACGGTGGCGGTGACCGCCCGCACGGCGGGGCGGTTGACGCTTAACGTCATCGGCGACCGCTTGTTGGCGACCCAAACCGCCGACGTGCCGGCGGGGGTGGCAAAGGTGAAAGTCCAGGTCGGCCGCGACTGGAGTACTGGAGCCTATCTAGTCGCGACGTTGCAACGGCCGCTCGATGCGCCGGCGCAGCGGATGCCGGGCCGCGCCATCGGGCTGCAATGGTTCTCGATCGATCGCGCGGCCAAGACGCTTGGCGTGGAACTGAAAGCTCCGGCGCTGATCCGGCCCAATTCGGCGCTGCACATTCCGGTGAAAATCTCCGGGCTTGCTGCCGGCGAGGAGGCGCGCGTCGTCATTGCCGCGGTCGATGTCGGCATTCTTAATCTGACCAACTACAAAGCGCCGTCGCCGGACGACTACTATCTCGGCCAGCAAGCGCTGTCGGCGGATATCCGCGATCTTTACGGCGAGTTGATCGATGGCATGCAGGGCACGCGCGGGCAAATTCGCTCGGGCGGCGACCAGGGTGCGGCGTTGCAAGCAAGTCCGCCAAGCGGGCCGCCGGTCGCGCTTTATTCTGGTCTGGTGACGGTCGGCGCCGACGGCAATGCCGACGTCGATTTCGACGTAGCCGATTTCGCCGGCACCATCCGCGTCATGGCGGTGGCGTGGAGCAAAGGCAAAGTCGGCCACGCTACCGCCGACGTCGTCGTGCGCGATCCGGTGGTGCTGACCGCGACGTTGCCGCGGTTCCTGCTTCCGGGCGATCGGTCGAGCCTGCATCTCGATCTCGACAATGTCGAAGGTGCAGCCGGCGATTACACCATCGCCGTGACCAGTGCCGATGCCATCGCCGCAAGCGCGACGCAGAAGTTGTCGCTGAGTGCCAAGCAACGCGGCGCCGCGAATGTTCCGATCACCGCCAACGCGGCCGGCAACGGCACCATCAAAGTCAGCGTCAACGGACCGGGCGGCTTCGCGCTAGCGCGAAACTTCACGCTCACGGTGCGGATGCCGGCCCAAATCCTGGCGCGGCGGACGGTGAAATCGCTCGCCAAGGGCGAAAGCCTGACGCTGTCGAATGATATGTTCGCCGATCTCGTGCCAGGCACCGGCGCGGTCTCGGTTTCAGTCGGTGCTTCGGCGGCTCTCGACGCCGCGGCGCTGTTGGCCGCGCTCGACCGTTACCCGTATCGCTGCTCGGAGCAGATCACCAGCCGCGCGTTGCCGCTCCTCTATGTCAGCGAATTGGCCAAGGGTAATCCGGCGGCCGCCGATCCGGCCGCGGACCAGCACATTCGCGATGCCATCGAGGCGCTGCTCACACGGCAGGATGGCAACGGCTCGTTCGGCCTATGGGGTGTCGGCGGCAATGACACCTGGCTCGACGCTTATGTCACCGATTTTTTGACGCGCGCGCGCGAGCGCAAAATCGCGGTGGCCGATGGCGCATTCAAGTTGGCGCTCAACCGTCTACGCAACGTCGTCGCCAACACCGCCGATCCGGACAAGAGCGGCGCGACCGGGCTCGCATATGCGCTTTACGTGTTGGCGCGCAATGGAATGGCGCCGGTCGGCGATCTTCGTTACCTCGCCGACGCCAAGCTCGATGCGTTGGCGACGCCGATCGCCAAGGCGCAAATTGCCGCTGCGCTGGCCATGGTCGGCGATCGCGTGCGCGCCGATCGCGTTTATACGGCGGCGCTTGCGGCGATGCCGGCCTCAACGTCAGCCGATCTCCTCGGTCGCGAGGATTTTGGCTCGACGCTGCGCGATGCCGCCGCCCTGGTGGCGCTGGCAAGCGAAAGCGGGGCGCCGCGTGCAACCGTGCAGGCGGCGGTACAGCGCGTCGAAGCCGCCCGCGCCGATCTGCGGCCGACGTCGACGCAGGAGGACGCCTGGTTGCTGCTCGCCGCGAACGACATGGCCAAGGACGCCGGCAAGATATCGCTTGATGTCGGCGGTGCTCCGCAGACGGCGCCGCTTAATCGCACCATCCGCGCCGACGATTTGAAGGAAGCGTTGCGGATCGCCAATACCGGCGAGGATAATGTTTCAGCGGTGGTGACGGTGACCGGCGCGCCGGTCACGCCGGAGCCCGCGGCCGAAAAGGGCTTCAAGATCAAGCGTACGACCACCGACATGGACGGCAAGCCGGTCGACGTGAAGACCGTCAAGCAGAACACCCGTCTCGTCGTGGTGCTGAAAGTCACCGAAGCGCAGCCGCAATTCGGCCGCGTGATCGTCGCCGATTATTTGCCGGCCGGGTTCGAGATCGACAATCCGCGCCTGGTTTCCTCCGGCGACATCGGCACGCTGTCGTGGATTACCGACGCGGTTGAGCCGGTCAACGCGGAATTCCGCGACGATCGCTTCACCGCGGCGTTCGATCGCAACAAAGACGACGCGCCGGTCTTCACCGTCGCCTATGTCGTGCGCACGGTGGCGCCGGGTAAATACGTGCGGCCGCAGGCCAAGGTCGAAGATATGTACCGGCCCGACCGTTTCGGCCGCACGGCAACTGAGAACGTCGAAGTCACGGCGAAATGAGATCAGGGCGCATGCGCCTCTTCCTTCTCGCAGCGGGACTAAGCTGCATCGCCGTGCTGTCGGCCGCCGCTTGGTGGATCGCCGCGCTGGGACCGGCGCCGCTCGGCAACGATCTTGCTTTCTCGACCCGCGTCGTCGCCCGCGATGGGCGGCTGTTGCGTGCCTACGCGACACACGACGGCCGCTGGCGCCTGCCGGCCCGTGTTGCCGACGTCGACCCCCGGTTTTTCGCCATGCTGTTCGCCTATGAGGACAAGCGCTTCCATACCCATCACGGCGTCGATCCGCTGGCGCTTGCGCGCGCGGCATTCCAGCTTGTGAGCAGCGGACATGTTCGCTCCGGCGGTTCGACGCTGACCATGCAGGTTGCGCGGCTGTTGGAGCCGCGCAGCAGCCGTAACATCTGGTCGAAGCTCCGTCAGGTCGTGCGCGCGATCGAGCTTGAGCGCGCACTCACCAAGGACGAAATCCTCACGCTTTATCTCGATCTCGCTCCCTACGGCGGCAATATCGAAGGCATCCGTGCTGCGTCGCTTGCCTATTTCGGCAAGGAACCGCGCCGGCTCTCGCTCGGTGAAGCAGCGCTCCTTGTCGCCTTGCCGCAATCGCCGGAATTGCGCCGGCCGGATCGCTTCACCGCGGCGGCACGCGCGGCAAGAAACCGCGTGCTCGATCGCTTCGTGGCGGCAAGCGGCGTGCCGGCCGATGAAATCGAGCTGGCCAGAGCCGAGCCGGTACCTGGAGCGCGCCGTCCGATGCCGCTCTTGGCGCCGCATGCCGCCGATCGGGCGGTAGCTGCCGTCGCGCCGGGTGGGGAAATTCGGCTGCGCATCGACGCCGATCTGCAAAATAATCTGGAACAACTCGCGCGCGAGCGCGTCCGGACCCTCGCTGCGACGCTCGGCCGGGATATCTCGCTTGCGATGCTGGTCGTCGACAACGCCACCGGCGACGTGCTGGCGCGCGTCGGTTCCCCGGATTATTTCGACCAGCGCCGCGCGGGTCAGATCGATATGACGCAGGCGCTGCGCTCGCCGGGCTCGACGCTCAAGCCGTTCATTTACGGGCTCGGCTTCGAAGACGGCCTCATCCATCCGGAGACACTGATCGACGATCGGCCGACACGGTACGGCGCGTATGCGCCACAGAACTTCGATTTTACTTTCCAGGGCACCGTGACAATCCGCAAGGCGTTGCAGCTATCGCTCAATCTCCCGGCGCTGGCGGTGCTCGATCAAATCGGTCCGAGGCGCTTTGCCGCGCGGCTGACGCAAAACGGTGCGGCGCTTGCTTTGCCCGAGAACGAGGCGCCCGGTCTTGCCATTGGTCTCGGCGGTGTTGGCATCAAGCTTGCCGATCTGGTGCGGCTTTATGCCGGGATTGCCCGGCTCGGAATCGTGTTGCCGTTACGTGAGATTGCCCAAGAGACCCCCGGGCAGGGCAGCCGCCTGCTGACGCCGGTCGCCGCCTGGTACGTCGGCAACATTCTGATCGGCATGCCGCCGCCCGAAAACGGCCTGGCCGGGCGGATCGCGTTCAAGACCGGCACCAGCTATGGCTATCGCGACGCTTGGTCGATCGGCTTCGACGGTAAGCACACGATCGGCATCTGGGTCGGCCGTCCGGATGGAGCGCCGGTGCCGGGGCTGATCGGGCGTTCGGTTGCCGCGCCGGTTCTTTTCGATGCCTTCGCGCGATTGCCGACGCCGCCAGCGCCACTGCCGCCCGCTCCTGAAGGTGTTCTGTCAATAATGGGCGCCAAGCTACCGCTGCCGTTGAAGTATTTTCGTCCACCTGGCGCCGGAATAGGCGTTGCACGAGCGGGACCCCATATCCTGTTCCCTCCTGACGGAAGCCGGCTCGAGTTGCGGTTGTCGGACAACGGGCCGGAGCCGGTCCCCCTCAAGGTCAGCGGCGCGGTTTTCCCGCTGACCATCCTGGTCAACGGCATGCCGACGCCGCCGCAATCGCATGGCCCGGTGTTTTTTCGGCCCGCCGGTCCGGGCTTTGCGCGCGTAACCGTCATCGATGAGTCGGGAACGGCAGACAGCGTGATGCTTCGGTTTGACGCTGGTGCGCAGGCGATGGCTGCCCCGCCGGCTGCGCCGGCGGGCTGCGCGGTCATGCCTTGTGCCCATCCCTGATCCGGCTGTTTCCTGGCTGGCGCGTTTTCACTATGGTCCCGCTCTTGCGGCACACGGCAACCAATCTCCGGCACTGGATTTCGGCCATCGGGCGGGCGCCGCGCGCGCTTACGCCACGTTGGTCGGCGGCGGCGCTGGTTGCAACCGCTCTCTGCGTTGCTGCCATCGTTGCCATGATGTTTGGGTTCGACGCGGCCACCAGCGCCTGGGCGCGACATTTGCCGCGCCCGTTGGTCGGCGTGGCAGAAGAGGTGACCGTCTTCGGCCTGTCCGGCTGGTTTCTCTACCCGTTAGCCTTCATCCTGATATTTCTGGCCGCGCTGCCCGGACCGTCCTCGCCGCCATATGTGCAGGAAACGATCGCGTTGTTTGGCGCCCGAGTCTGCTTTTTGTTTACTGCGATTGCGCTGCCGGGCGTGTTCGGCACCGTGGTCAAACGGCTCATCGGCCGCGCCCGCCCGTTTATGCCACCGCTCGACGATCCCTTCGTGTTCAAGCCGTTCGTGTGGCGACCCGAATATGCCAGCCTGCCGTCAGGCCACGCGACAACGGTCGCGGCTGCGGCGATCGCTTTTGGAGCGATCTGGCCCCGCTGGCGCGCTCCCATGTGGCTTTACGCGCTCATCATCATGCTCTCGCGGGTGGTGTTGAACGTGCATCATCCGAGCGACGTGGTGGCCGGCGCGCTCGTTGGCGTTGTCGGCGCATGTCTGGTGCGGCGCTGGTTCGCGGCACGGGAGTTGGCGTTTACTCCCGACCGGCGGGCAAAACCTGGGCCGTCCTGGCAGCAGCTCGACGCAATCGTGCACGCTATCGCGCAAGGCCCGACGAAATCTGCGGACTAGACGCGCGCCGCCGCGGCCATCGCCGCAAAACCGCTCTCCAGATCGGCGATCAAATCCTCGACCGCCTCAAGTCCGATGTGGAAGCGCACGGCCGGACCGCCTGGGGCCCACTGCGTTGCCGTACGCGCGCCGGCGCAGTCGAACGGAATGGCGAGGCTCTCATAACCGCCCCACGACGCGCCGATGCCGAACAATTCAAGTGCGTCGAGAAACGCATGCACCGCCTGTTGCGGTACCGGCTTGAAGACGACACTGAACAGTCCGCAAGCGCCGGTGAAATCGCGCTTCCAGATCGTATGTCCGGGATGGCCTGGCATGGCCGGATGCAAGAGGCGCAAAATCTCAGGCCGCTGCTCAAGCCACTTCGCCACCGTAACGCCGGATTGATAATGCCGGTCGAGACGGACCGCGAGCGTGCGTAACCCGCGCTGGCCGAGATAAACGTCATCCGGACCGACGCACCAGCCGTTCAGATAAACGGTGCGCTTGAGGTCGCCCGCGGTCGTCGCGTTTGCCGAGACCGTGCCGATCATCACATCGGCATGCCCGCCGATATATTTGGTGCCGGCCTGAATCGAAAGATCGACGCCAAAATCGAGCGCTCGGAAATAGAGCGGCGTGGCCCAGGTGTTGTCCATCAGGACGAGCGCGTTCTTCGCATGCGCTGCGTGGGCGATGGCGGGAACGTCCTGCATCTCGAAGCTGAGTGAGCCCGGCGATTCAAGATAAACGGCCTTGGTATTCGGCTGCATCAGTCCGGCGATGGCGCGTCCGACCAGCGGGTCGAAATAGGTTGTGCCGACGCCGAAGCGGGTGAGGACTTGGTCGCAGAAGTTGCGGGTCGGGCCGTAGGCGCTGTCAGTGACGAGGACGTGATCGCCCGCTTTCAGGACTGAGAAAAGCGCCGCCGAAATCGCCGCCAGTCCCGACGGCAATAGCGCTACGCCCGTGCATTGCGGTCCTTCGAGCTCCGCCAACGCCTGTTCAAGTGCCTCGGTCGTGGGCGTTCCACGTCGCCCGTACTGATAGCGCGAGCGGCGCGCGACAAAGTCGTCGGCGCTCGGATAGAGCACCGTCGAAGCGTGATAAACCGGCGGATTGACGAAGCCATGATTCGATGCCGGATCGCGCCCGCCGGTCACCACCTTTGTCGCCGGCTGCCGCGACCGGTTGGTGCCGCCGTTTTTGCCCTTTTTCATGGCCCTGTCTCTTGCGCGGCTTGCGCCGTTAATTCTGCTATTACTTCGGCATCATGCGCCCGCGTCAACCCTTGACCTCGCGGTGCGATCGTTCTCAACTGCCGGCCCGCAGGATGCTCACCGTGAAAGGCCTGACCATGAGACGCCTCGCCACCGCGGTTGCTTTGACCATGGCGCTGGCGTCGGGGACGCAAGTGGCGGCGGCGGATACGACGCTCGCAGCCGTCAAGCAGCGTGGCGAGCTTGTTTGCGGCGCGAACGGCACGCTTGCCGGCTTCGGCATGCCGGATCCGCAAGGCAGCTGGACCGGCTTCGATGTCGATTTTTGCCGCGCCATCGCCGCTGCGATCTTCAACGATCCGCAAAAGGTCAAGTTTGTGCCGCTCACGGCGAAGGACCGATTCACCGCCCTGCAATCCGGCGAAATCGATGTGCTTTCGCGCAATACCACCTGGACGTTGTCGCGCGATACCTCGCTCGGGCTCGATTTCGCCGCCGTCACATATTTCGACGGCCAGGGCTTCATGGTGCGCAAGGCGCTCAAGGTGAGCTCGGCGCTGGAACTCAGCGATGCCTCGGTCTGCGTGCAGCAAGGCACCACCAGCGAATTGAACCTCGCCGATTATTTCCGCTCCAATCGCATGAGCCTCAAGAGCGTCACGTTTGCGACCGGCGAGGAGGCGCTCAAGGCTTATGAGTCCGGCCGCTGCGACGCATACACCACCGATTCGTCAGGTCTCTATGGCGAACGCCTGGAGTTGAGCGACCCAAGTCAGCATATCGTCCTGCCGGAAATCATTTCCAAGGAGCCGTTGAGCTCGGTGGTCCGGCACGGCGACAATCAATGGACCGACATCGTGCGCTGGACGCATTTCGTCATGATTGACGCCGAAGAACTCGGCATCAACAAGGGAAATGTCGACGCTAAGCTGAAGTCTGACGATCCGGAGACGCGCCGGCTGCTTGGCGTCGAGGGTCAGTATGGCGAGGCTCTCGGCCTCACCAACGATTGGGCTTATCGCATCATCAAGCATATTGGTAATTACGGCGAGAGCTTCGAGCGCAATATCGGCCAAGGGTCGCCGTTAAAGATCGTGCGTGGACTAAACGCGCTGTGGACCAAGGGCGGCCTGCAATACGGTCCGCCGGTTCGCTAAAGCCGCCGTGTTGCAGCAAGCTCTGCTCACGCGCCGCCGCCTCGGCGGCGTCATCCTGCAAATCGCAATTGTCGTCCTCATCGGTGGGCTCGGTTACTGGGCGGCCTATAACGCCGCGCTTAATCTGTCGCGCGCGAATATCGCGTCCGGCTTCGGTTTCTGGAACAACACCGCCGGCTTCGATATCAGCCAGACGCTGATCGCCTATTCGGCGAGCACGTCGAGTTTCGGCCGCGCCTTCTGGGTCGGTCTGCTCAATACGCTATTGGTCGGTGCTGTCGGTATCGTGCTCGCGACTATTCTCGGCTTCGTCATCGGCATCGCACGGTTGTCAAACAACTGGCTCGTCGCCCGGTTGGCCGGCGGTTATGTCGAGCTCGTGCGCAACGTGCCGCTCCTGTTGCAGCTCTTGTTCTGGTATAATGCCGTACTCAAATCGCTGCCGCTTCTGCACGGCAGCATGGCGCTGCCCGGCGGCGCGATCCTCAACAACCGTGGCTTATTCCTGCCGCGGCCGGTATTTGCCGCAAATTTCAGCGCCGTTGTCGTGGCCTTTGTCGTGGGCCTCGCTTGCGCGATCGGCCTGACCATCTGGTCGCGATGGCGCCGCGAGCGCACCGGAGCGGACGCCCATATTTTTTGGCCGGTGCTCGCTTTGATCGTTGGCTTGCCGTTGATCGTCTTTGTCGCGGCAGGCTTTCCGCTGCATTTCAACCTGCCGCAAATGGGGCGGTTCAACGTGAGCGGCGGGCTCGAAATTTTGCCCGAATTCGCCGCGCTCGCGCTGGCGCTCTCCATCTATACCGCGGCCTTCATCGCCGAAGTCGTCCGCGCCGGCGTGCTCGCGGTTTCGCATGGCCAGACCGAGGCGGCGCAGGCGCTCGGTCTGCGTTCCGGCCATACGCTTCGGCTCGTCGTGCTGCCGCAGGCCATGCGCGTTATCGTGCCGCCGCTCACCAGCCAATATCTCAATCTGATCAAGAATTCTTCGCTTGCCGTCGTGATCGGTTATCCCGATCTCGTGCAGGTGTTTGCCGGCAGCGTGCTCAACATCACTGGCCAGGCGGTGGAGGTGATCGCGCTCACCATGGCGGTGTACCTCGCCATCAGTCTGTTCACGTCGCTGGCGATGAATCTTTACGCCCGTAGCATGGCGATTGCGGAGCGATGACGTGAGCGCAATCGGCGACCAGGCCTATCTGCGCGAACTGCCGGCAGAAAAACTGCCGCCGCCGGCTGTGCGGACCGGGATTTTCAGCTGGCTGCGTGAAAATCTTTTGTCCAGCCCGACCAACATCGTGCTGACGCTCGTCTCCGTCGTGATGATCGCCTGGGTGGTACCGCCCCTGATCCGGTTTTTCCTGGTGGACGCAGTGTGGTCAGGGGCCGACCGCGATGCCTGTCTGGCCTCGCCGTTGCAAACGCACCCCGGCGCCTGCTGGGCCTTCGTGCGGGTCTGGTTTTCTTATTTTGCGTACGGGTTCTATCCGCTGGCCGAACGTTGGCGGGTCGATGTGTTCTTCCTTGCTTTGACGTTCGGCATCGTCTGGCTCGCGCGATTATCGGCGCCCCGCCGCGATCTCGGTGCTCTCTATTTCTTTGTGGTGCTGCCGATCCTGTCGTTTGTCTTACTGCACGGGGCGCCGCTTATCGGGCTACCGGTGGTGCCGACGTCGCTATGGGGCGGTATCTTGGTCACCGTCGTCGTCGCCACGATCGGCATGGTTTTTTCGTTGCCGCTCGGCATTTTGCTCGCCTTGGGCCGCAACTCCAAAATGCCGGTGATGAAGGTTGCTGCCGTCGGGTTTATCGAGTTCGTCCGCGGCGTGCCGCTGATCACCGTACTGTTCATGGCAAGCGTGATGTTGCCTCTGTTTGTTCCCGAGCGATTTGCCCCGGACAAGCTGGTGCGCGCCCTGATCGGTGTCGCGTTGTTCGCCTCGGCCTACATGGCCGAAGTGGTGCGTGGCGGTCTCGCGGCCGTGCCGCGCGGCCAATATGAGGCGGCGCGGGCTCTTGGGTTGACCTATTGGCGCATGATGGGGCTCGTCATCCTGCCACAGGCGCTACGGGTGACGCTTCCGAACATCGTCAACACCTTCATCGGACTGTTCAAGGACACCACGCTGGTGTTTGTGGTCGGCATTTTCGATTTCCTGCGCACGGTCGAAGCCGCGCGCGCCGATCCAAAATGGACGACCCCCAACACGACCGTTACCGGCTACGCTTTCGCCGCACTCTTTTACTTTGTCTGCTGCTATGGCATGTCGCGGTACGCGCGCAGCGTCGAAGCGCATCTGACCCGCGCGGGCAGGAGGTAGCAGGGGCGATGGCCGAGCGTACCGACAACGGGACGTTGCCGCTACCGGAGGTGGCCGTTGAAATCACCGGCCTGCACAAATGGTACGGCGATTTTCACGTGCTGCGCGACGTCAATCTGAAAGTTGCGCGTGGCGAACGCATTGTCATTTGCGGACCGTCCGGCGGCGGCAAGTCGACACTCCTTCGCTGCATCAACCGGCTTGAAGATTGGCAGCGCGGAACCATCGTGGTCGACGGCGTCGAATTGACCGATGACCCCAAACACATCGTGGCGGTGCGGCGTGACGTCGGCATGGTGTTTCAGCAGTTTAACCTGTTCCCACATCTCACCGTGCTTGAGAATTGTACTTTGGCGCCGATCTGGGTTCGCCACATGCCGAAAAAGGACGCTGAAGCGCTGGCGATGAATTATCTCGCCCGTGTCAAGATCCCGGATCAGGCCGACAAATATCCGGCGCGCCTGTCCGGCGGACAGCAACAACGCGTCGCAATCGCGCGCGCGCTGTGCATGAATCCCAATATCATGCTTTTCGATGAGCCGACTTCGGCGCTCGATCCTGAAATGGTGAAGGAAGTTCTCGATACCATGGTAGAACTCGCCGCCGACGGCATCACCATGCTGGTCGTGTCGCACGAGATGGGGTTCGCGCGGCAGGTGGCGGACCGCGTGATTCTGATGGACGAAGGCCAGATCGTCGAAATCAATGCGCCGAAAGACTTTTTCGGTTCGCCGCAGCATGAGCGGACGCGATTGTTTCTTAAACAGGTACTGCACTGAACCGGCGATTTTGCACGCGCGCGTCCGACATTACCGAACTTTAATCCGCTGTAACGCGCCAGAAACGCCGATCAAACAAGCGCCTGACAAACCATTCATCGACCTATCAAAACTTTAACTTGAGCGGCGATGACGGCGGCCTTTTATTCGCAACACCTTGAATCTCTCTTTTGGAGGAGAACATGTTGAAGCCACTGGTTGTTGCGACGGCAGCGCTAGCCATCGCCGGCTCATCTCTCGCTTATGCGCAACAGCGTCTCGCCGGGCCGGACGGAAATAACGACGGCGGTTCGCGCGTCGAACGGCGGCATATGCCGAGCGCGGAAGATATGGCCGCGTTTACGGATGCGCGTATCGCCGCGCTCAAGGCCGGACTTGAACTGACGCCCGACCAGGCGAAAAACTGGCCGGCCTTCGAGCAGGCCTTGCGCGATCTTGCCCAGCTGCGCATCCAGCGCATCCAGGCCCGGAAGGCGCGTGAGCAGCAGGCGCAACAGGGCAACGCTCCGACGACGACGCCGTTCGATCGCCTGTCACGCCGAGCCGACGCCATGACCAATCGGAGCGCCGTGCTCAAGCGTGTCGCCGAGACCGGCGCGCCGTTGTTCCAGAGTCTCAATGACGCGCAGAAACTCCGCTTTAAGAAGTTGGCGCGGATTCTGCGTCCGCATCATCACCACATGCATGCGCGCAACGAACACGGCTGGCAGCAGGGCCAAGGTTACGGGCATGACCGGTGGCAAAACCATCAATGGTGGAGACATCACCGGTTCGGGCAGAACGACCACGGCCAGGGCGATCAAGGGCAGCGCGACCAATGGCAGGGACGCATGCACCGCATGGGCGACGAGCAGCAGGGTCAGCAGCTCTAAACGCCAACAGATTGGTGTCCGCCGGATTCTCCCCCTTCCGCGGCGGGCACTCAAAGGTGGAAGCCGCGGCGCGCAAGCCCGCGGCTTTCGCGCATTCACATCGGCTTTTGAAATTTGAGGACGAAATTGTCGACCGGCACGGCCGGCCGGTAGCTGGGAAAATCGTGGGTGTCGCTCGGGCTTCGCCAGAAATTTCCTTCGGCGACGAAACGGAAACCCGCCGCCTCGACTTCCTGGCGTAGCGTGCTCTCCTCGATGCGGTGCAGGGTTTTGCCGACCGTTGCTCCCTGTCCCGGTAAGGCCGAGTGATCGGCGATCACCAAATAACCACCGGGCTTGAGGGCCGCCAGCAGTTTGCGATTCATAGCGGCGCGGTCGACGTTCATGTAGGTCGTGTCGTGGTAGAAGAAGAGGAACGTAATCAGATCGAGGTCGCGTATGTCTGGCGGCAGGGGATCATCGAAGGGGCGCATCTCGACGGTCACATCTTTCACGGCCGGCGTCTTCAGCCGCGCTTCGAAAGCGGTTTTCGGCCGCTCCGGGAGATCGGGCGGGTTTTGGCTGTAGACGGTGCCGCCAGGCGCGACGGCGCGCGCCAGCAACTCAGTGCTGTAACCGCTGCCGGCGCCCATATCGAGCACCTTCATGCTGGGGCGCACGCCGGCAAACACCAGAAATGGTATCGGATCGCGGCGCTTGTCAGCTTGCCGATCCGCATCGCTGCGATCCGGTGCGGCCAGAAGCGCGGCATAGTCGGGCGTCGATTGGGTCGGGCTTTCGGCGTTAGCGACGATTGGTGCGAAGACGCAAAAAACCGCGACGGCAACGAGGCGGGCGCATCCTGTAAACATTTTGCTCCTCATACGGTGGCGGCCGAGCCGATCGGGCGATGCCCGGTCGCGTAGCGGATTTAACATTCGCTACCCACCTAGCGGCAGACTCGTGAAACGAATGTCAAATCCAAAGCTCCACTAAGACTTATATTTTCTAGTGGTCCTTTTGACTCTAACATTCGCATCAGAAGCTGCCGAATACGGATGCGAATGTTAGAATTGGACCACCGGTCAGTGCGTGAGCGGACCGCCGGCTTTCTTCCAGGCGGCGATGCCGCCTTCGATGTGGCGGGAGGATGCCAGGCCGGCATCTTGCGCCGCCTGCACCGCCATCGCCGAGCGTTCGCCAAACGCGCAGTAGAATACCAGGCGCTTGCCGGTCGCCTCCGCCAATTCGCGCAACATGCCGCCAATACGGACATTCTCCTGCAAATCCGGATAGGGGGCATGCAACGAGCCCGGGATGACGCCATGTTTCTCGCGTTCGGGGTTTTCGCGCAGGTCGATCATAGTAATACCGGGTTGCCCGCTTGCAGCGATCGCCTCCGTAGCCGACAGCGCCCAGCCCTTGCGGGCGATCTCTTCCTGGCGGAGGCCAACTTGCATGTTGGCCGGGACCGCTACGTCCATCATTTTTGGATTCGACAGCTTCAGATTGTTCATCAGGTCGGCGTATTCGTCGACCGATTTGACCTTTAGCCGCGGATTGAAGAATTTTTCTTCGCCGATGGTCGATACGGTTTCGCCCTTATAGTCGTGCGCCGGATAGACCAGCGTCTCCTCGGGCAGTTTCAAGAGCTTGTTGAAAATGGAATCGTATTGCGCGCGCGGATCGCCATTCTGGAAATCGGTGCGGCCGGTGCCGCGGATGAGCAGCGTGTCGCCAGTGAATACGCGATCGTTGAGCAGGAACGAATAGGAATCGTCGGTGTGCCCCGGCGTGTACAGGACGTGAAGGCTCAAGCCCTCGATGCCGATGCGTTCGCCGTCCGCCACCCGCATCGACACGACGTCGGCGTGGGTCTGTTCGCCCATCACCGTGATGCAATGTGTTTGATCGCGCAGCGCACCGAGCGCGGTCACGTGATCGGCATGCAAGTGCGTATCGACGGCCTTGACCAGCTTGAGATCGAGTTCGCGAACGAGCTGAAGGTAGCGGTCGACCCGCTCCAGCACCGGATCGATGATCAGCGCTTCGCCGCCGCGGCGGCTCGCCAGCAGATAGGTATAGGTGCCCGATGTCGGGTCGAAAAGCTGGCGAAAGATCATCGCGCTCCTCCGCGCTGGTCCGGAAACTAACGCGCGGGCGCGGCCGCCGCGCAACCTTCCGGTTTGAAGTATCGTTTGGTCGAAGCCGAATTTTTCAATAGCGCGGCCGAGGGCCGGATCGGCCGTCGGACCAATTCACCGCTGCAGTTAGGGCAGCGGCCCTTGAGAATATTCTCGACACAGACGCGGCAGAACGTGCACTCGAACGAACAGATCATGGCGTCTTTGGAATCCGGCGGCAGATCGGCGTCGCAACACTCGCAGCCAGGCTTAAGCAAAAGCATAGGAGGCTCCGGTTCGGCTTTGCTTTAAGTCTAGCGCGGACGCGCCCATACCGCGAGCGCCGGTGGGACGCTAGTGGAGCGGATTTGACGTTCGCTACCCGCCGGCGGCAAACTTGTGAAGCGAATGTCAAATCCAAAGCTCCACTAAGCCTTTATATTTGCTAGTGGTCCTTTTAATTCTAACATGCGCATGAGAATACGCCGAACACGGATGCGAATGTTAGAATTGGACCACTAGCATCAATCGTCGCGGCAGTGGCGGGCCGCTTCGCCGGCCATTGCGCAGATTACGCCAGCACGCCACCTTATGGCGGGGTTGCGATCCCCGCAAAGGCGTCAGCTATGAGCAAAGATCGGTCAAGGCAAGCGCCGGCGTCGAGTATTGAATCCGCCGGCAGCGCGTCCAAGCCCGCATCCGCGGCCTCCTCGCGTGCTGAGCTCGATGCCTTTCTCTCGCGTGTCGGCGAACTCGGCGCCGCGGTCAAGGCGGGGCCGCGCGGGCGACTCATCTTCGCGCTCGATGCGACCATGAGTCGGCAGCCGACCTGGGATCAGGCCTGCGTGCTGCAATCCGATATGTTTCGGGAAGCGGCTGCGGCCGGCGGCCTTGACATCCAGCTGGTTTATTATCGCGGGCTTGCGGAATGCCGCGCCTCACCGTGGATCGCGGAGCCGAAGCGGCTTGGTGAATTGATGTCGCGTATCGATTGCCGTGGAGGTCATACGCAAATCGCCAAGGTTCTCGCGCACGCGCGGCGGGCGAACGATAGTGCCAAGGTCGGCGCGCTGGTGTTTGTCGGCGATGCCATGGAGGAATCGCTCGACGACCTATGCGCCGGCGCCGGCGAGCTTGGGTTGCGCAGCATTCCGGCCTTCATGTTTCAGGAGGGTTACGATCCCATTTGCGAACAGGCGTTCCGCGAAGTCGCGCGCCTGTCCCGCGGCGCCTATTGTCGCTTTGCTCCGGGAGCGGCGCACGAACTGAGTGAGCTCCTGCGCGCGGCGGCCGCATATGCCGCAGGCGGTATGAAGGCGCTTGCCGATCTGAAAGCGAAGCACTCATCCGGTGCTGCTCGGCTCATCGAGCAGCTGAAGTAGCCATGCCGCTCCTTCTCGGTGTCGTCATTCTTCTCCTGCTGTTGTGGGCTGGCAAAGCGTTTTCGAAGGCCGACCCCAAACAGGCGGCGAAGATTTTGCGCCTCCTCGGCGGCGCGGGTGCGCTGCTGTTCGCCGGATTTCTCCTGCTGCGCGGAGAGATCGGTGTCGCAGTCCCGGTGGGGGCCGTGGGGCTTGGCTTGCTCGGCTGGATCTCGCTGTGGCCGGCGACCTTCGGCGGACGCACGCAGAAAAGTTCAAATCAGGCTTCACGGGTGCGCTCGGCGTTCTTGGAAATGGAACTCGATCACGACACCGGCGCGATGCGTGGCCGCATTCTTGCTGGAAAATACGAAGGCGTGTCGCTCGATTCCCTCGATCCACTGACGCTTGCCAGCTTGATCGGCGGCATCGATGGCGACAGCCGCCAACTGTTAATGGCTTATCTTGACCGCCGGGACCCCAGTTGGCGTGAAAACGCGCAATACGATGCGGCAGCGGGGGAGGGGAACCATGCCGCGCCGAGCGGCAAAATGACGAAAGAGGAAGCTTATCAGATCCTTGGCATTGCGCCCGGGGCGAGCGCCGATGAGATCGGACGTGCTCACCGATCGCTCATGAAGAAACTGCATCCCGACCAAGGGGGGTCGACGTATCTCGCGGCCCGGGTCAACCAAGCCAAGGATGTTTTGCTTCGCCGCCATCGCTGAGTTTCCTTCAGAACCCTCGCGTGACATCCGGTCCGGTCTGCCGTTCCGCCCATGTCCCGGTTGATCCGGGAGCGTCGGACAAGATCATTTCCGAAAACCAGGATGCTGGCTTCCGCGTCCTGTCCGTTAGTCTTTCACCGCCATGCATGCGATGTCGCTGCGCTTGAGTTGCTTGCAGGCAGCTTCGGCCATCGCCCGGTCAAAGCCAGCAAACCGTGCGCGGTAGAGGGCCTTGTCGCCCTTCTGCACGCGTTGGGTGAACGGGTCAGCCGAGGCAAGCGCGGTCGGCATCTTGAGCTGTGCAGCGCTGAGGTGCTGCTTGGCTTCGTCCTCACCGTCGTACGCGCCGATCTGAATGATCCACCCGCCGCGCGTACGCGCATGTGCCGGGGACGGCGGCGTCATCGCCTTGGCGAGTTCGGTTTTGGCGGCTTCTACTTTTGCGGCCTCGGTTTTTGCCGGCTCAATTTTTGCCGGTTCGATCCTTGCCGCAGGAGCGATTGCGGCTGGTTCGGCCGAACTGACGATAATCGTGCGTGGCGTTTCACTTTTCGGCGCCCCTGGCGCGCGAACCGGTATCGCAGCGATCGGTTGCGGCGCAGAAACCGCGGCCGGTTGCGGCTGCGGCGGGGATGTGACGACCGGCACCAAATTCGGCAAGGGTGAGAGCGCGCCCGGTTGCGCCGGCGCGGTGCGATACGAAACCGTCTTCACCATGACCGGCTGGATCGGATCGCTGGAGCCGACGGTAGATTGCGTAGGCGCAGCAGCCGGCGGCGGCGCTGCACGCGAGGCCAACGGCGCGGTGGCGAACGCGATCGGCTGAGGTACGCGCCGCGCGTCTAATTTCTCGGCGACGGCGGGGCCCGCCTGCTTAACCGAAGCCTCTTTGATGTGGGCGCCGATCAAGTCACGCATCCGGGCGTCGCGCTCCGAGGCCGATCGTCCGCCAAGCACAACGGCGACGATGTAGCGCCCGTCGCGATGCACGGAGGTTACAAGGTTAAATCCCGAGGCGCGGGTGTATCCGGTCTTGATACCGTCGACACCGCCGACGACGCCGAGCAGATGATTGTGGTTGCGCATCTCGCGGCCGCGATAGACAAATTCGCGCGTCGAGAAATACTTGTAGTATTGTGGAAACCGCTCCTGGATATCGCGGCCGAGTAACGCCTCGTCGCGCGCTGTGGTCACTTGATCGTCATCCGGGAGGCCGGACACGTTGACGTATGTGGTGTGGGCCATACCCAACGCGCGGGCCTTTTGCGTCATCAGCTTGGCATAGGTTTCCTCGTCGCCGCCGAGATTCTCGGCGATGGTCACCGCCGCGTCGTTGGCGGATTTCGTCACGACCGCTTTGATCGCGTCTTCCACGGCGATGGTTTGGCCGGGCTTGAGTCCAAGTTTGGTGGGAGCCTGCTCGGACGCGTGTTCGGAGACTTTGAGCCGGCTGTCCAACTTGATCTTGCCGGCGTCGAGACGCTCGAACAGCAGATAGAGCGTCATGATCTTGGTCAGCGACGCGGGATGGCGCGACGCATCGGCGTTGGAAGCGGACAAGATGCTGCCGTCGTTACCGTCGATGACGATGGCGGCAGTGGGCGGAGAATAACTCGGCGCCCGCGCAGCCTGGTGTATCCAAAGCGTGCGGACGCGATGATGGCCGGCGGCGGCCTGCTGGCTGGTGGAGAACGAAACCGCGGCGATGGCGGCAAGAAACACAACGGAACCACGAAGCCCATACCAGGCTCCAAAACGCACGCCACGCATTACGCACTCCGTCCCTGACGTTGGAGGGTCCCCCGGTGGGGGCCGACCCTGTCGCTGCTTTGCTGGGACGAAGCGTCCCTTTCAAAGCGGCCCGCCCAGGCCGCCATTCCCCGGCTAGGGCGTCTGCCCAGCCAAGGTTCGGTCACGCACGCTAGGGGATCGCTGTTGCGAAAGCGTTAACCCCGACTCAGGCCGTCGATCCGGCCGGGGCTCACCATGCAACGCTGAGGGGCGATTGCATTTGGTGCGCTGCACCATAGCTATTCATCAGCGCCTGAGCAGGCCTTTTCAAGGCGAAGGCTGCTGCCGCAGAACCACAAACCAAGGCAAAAGTCCGCTTGCCGGAAGGATGTCGATGAACACCGATCAGATGCAGAAGTTTGGCAAGAACGCCGTGGGTATGGCGCAGGCGTCATTTGGCGCCTGGACGAAGAATGCGCAGGCGATTGCGTCCGAGGTCGCCGGCTATTCGAAAAAGTCGTTCGAAGATTCCAGTGCCGCTTGGGAAAAGCTCATGGGCGCCAAGACGCCCGGATCAGCCGTTGAAGTGCAGAGCGAGTACCTTAAATCCTCATATGAGGATTTTGTCGCCCAATCGACAAAGCTTGGCGAGCTCTATGCAGGTCTCGCCAAGGAAGCCTACACGCCGTTCGAAGGCGTGATGGCAAAAGCTTCATCGATGGAGTGAAAAGCGGCAGCACCGTGAACGACACGACCGCCCGGCTTCATGCGCGCCGCTATGTCTTCAACAGCGCGGCCTCGATGGCGGCGGCAATTTTGGCCAAGCTTTGCTCGATGCGGCTGACACGGAAGGCGATGTGTTCGAGCGCATATGCCGTAGTTTGTCGCCGGAAGGCACGTTTTGTGCGTCATAATCGGGCACAAAATCCATTTCCAAATCGCGTAATAGCTTCGCGCGCCTTCCGGGGTCGGTCATGCTCGGCTCCTGTCAGCCTCGCGATAAATATCCGAGTCGGCGTTTGTCGCCAAACGGGCTGGGCCAGGCGAATGGCGTAAAAAAATGCCCTCGGACGGCAAACCGATCGCAGTGGACACGGGTTAGTCGTCGGGGGGAGGCGGTTGAACCGCTGCTGCTCTGGAATGCGAGGCGCCGCGATATTATGATAGTCTGTATTGAGTACTTACCTAAGCAGGACGACAGACAAAACAATGCCGCCCGAGGAATGCCTTACCACCCGCCCGCCCGTCCGCATGGCGGACGACGACCGCAAGCGCAAGAACGACCAGGGCGGTCCGGGGACGGCGGTCATTACCAAGACGCGGCCGCAAACCAAGCGGCCGCACCTCTATCGCGTCCTGCTGCTCAACGACGATTACACGCCGATGGAATTTGTGGTTCACGTGCTCGAGCGCTTCTTCAATAAGGACGCCGAAGCGGCGCACCAGATCATGATGCATGTGCATCAGCACGGGATTGGCGAATGCGGGGTTTTCACCTACGAGGTGGCCGAGACAAAAGTGACACAGGTCATGGACTTTGCCCGCAAACACCAGCATCCTTTGCAGTGTATCATGGAGAAGAAGTGATTCAGGGGGAACTGCCAATACAAAGGAAGAGACACTGAAATGCCGACCTTCTCGCGTAGCCTCGAACAGTCACTTCACCGGGCCCTGGCGCTCGCCAACGAGCGTCATCACGAATACGCTACGCTTGAGCACCTGCTGCTGGCGCTGATCGAAGATCAGGATGCGGCGGCGGTCATGCGGGCATGCAATGTCGATCTCGACAAGCTGCGCCGCAGCCTGGTCGCCTATCTCGAATCTGAACTCGACAATCTGGTCACCGACGGCGCTGAGGATTCAAAACCCACCGCCGGCTTCCAGCGCGTCATTCAGCGCGCGGTGATCCATGTCCAGTCTTCCGGTCGCGAGGAGGTCACCGGCGCCAACGTGCTGGTCGCGATCTTTGCCGAGCGCGAAAGCCACGCCGCCTACTTCCTGCAAGAGCAGGACATGACCCGCTACGACGCGGTCAACTATATCAGCCACGGTATCGCCAAGCGGCCGGGTATGTCGGAAGCGCGGCCGGTCCGCGGCTCCGACGAAGACGCCGACACCAAGAACGGCGACGAGCCGAAGAAAAAGGGCGACGCGCTGGATTCTTATTGCGTCAACCTCAACAAGAAGGCGCGCGAAGGCAAGATCGATCCGCTGATCGGCCGCGATTTAGAGATCAGCCGCACAATTCAGGTGCTGTGCCGCCGGCAAAAGAACAATCCGCTGTTCGTCGGCGAAGCCGGCGTCGGCAAGACGGCGATCGCCGAGGGCTTGGCCCGGCGTATCGTCCACGGCGAAGTGCCGGACGTGCTGAGCAATGCGACCGTGTTCGCGCTGGACATGGGCACGCTGCTGGCCGGAACGCGCTATCGCGGCGATTTCGAGGAACGGCTCAAGCAAGTCATCAAGGAACTGGAGGCGTATCCCGGCGCGATCTTGTTCATCGACGAGATCCATACCGTGATCGGCGCCGGCGCCACGTCGGGCGGCGCCATGGATGCCTCCAATCTGCTAAAGCCGGCGCTCGCGTCGGGGACGGTGCGCTGCGTCGGCTCAACGACCTACAAAGAATACCGGCAGTATTTCGAAAAAGACCGGGCGCTGGTTCGTCGCTTCCAAAAAATCGACGTCAACGAGCCGACGGTTCCGGATGCGATCGAGATCCTCAAGGGTCTCAAGCCGTATTTCGAAGAGTACCACAAGCTCAGATATACCAACGAAGCCATCAAGGCGGCGGTCGAACTGTCATCGCGTTTTATCCACGACCGCAAGCTGCCCGACAAGGCGATCGACGTGATCGATGAATCCGGCGCCGCGCAAATGCTGCTGCCGGAAAACCGGCGCAAGCGCACCATCGGCCTCAAGGAGATCGAGACCACCATCGCCACCATGGCGCGGATCCCGCCAAAGGCGGTGTCGAAGGACGACGCCGAGGTGCTGCGGCATCTGGAAGCGACGCTTAAGCGCGTGGTCTACGGCCAGAACAAGGCTATCGACGCGCTGTCGGCTTCGATCAAACTCGCCCGTGCCGGCCTGCGTGAGCCGGAAAAGCCAATCGGCTGCTATCTATTCTCCGGGCCGACCGGCGTCGGCAAGACCGAGGTCGCGCGGCAGCTTGCCGCCGCGCTTGGCGTTGAGATCATCCGCTTCGACATGTCGGAATACATGGAGCGCCACACCGTGTCGCGGCTCATCGGCGCGCCGCCCGGCTATGTCGGCTTCGACCAGGGCGGACTCCTCACCGACGGTGTCGATCAGCACCCGCATAGCGTCCTGTTGCTCGACGAGATCGAGAAGGCGCATCCGGACGTCTATAACGTATTGTTGCAGATTATGGATCACGGCAGGCTCACCGATCACAACGGCAAGCAGGTCGATTTCCGCAACGTCATTCTGATCATGACCACCAATGCGGGTGCCTCCGACATGGCGCGCGCCGCCTTCGGCTTCACCCGCACCAAGCGCGAAGGCGACGACGTAGAGGCGATCAACCGATTGTTCGCGCCGGAATTCCGCAATCGTCTCGACTCCATCATTACTTTCGCGCACCTGTCGCCTGACGTCATCGCGATGGTGGTCGAGAAATTCGTCCTGCAACTGGAGGCGCAACTTGCCGACCGCGATGTCACCATCGAGCTGACCGACGAGGCGGCGAAATGGCTGATCGCCAACGGCTATGACGAACTGATGGGCGCCCGGCCGATGGCGCGGGTGATTCAGGAGTACATCAAGAAGCCGCTGGCCGACGAAGTGCTGTTCGGGCGTCTGAAATCAGGCGGGCATGTGCGGGTCATCGTCATTACCGACGAGGCCGGCAACGGCAGCCTTGGCTTCGACTATCCGGACGGTCCGGTTAAGCCGCGGGCGGAAAAGCTGCCCGAGCCGCGCCGCGCCAAGAAGCGCCGCGCGTCACCAAAGCGCAAACCGCCCGGCGGGTCGGGCGGCAACAGTCCACCGCCGCGTGGCCGTGGGTCGGTACCGAAGGTGCCGCTCGTCAAGGCTTAGGACTGCGCGGATTGCATCGGATAGCGCCGTCAGCCGGTCGGCTGGCGGCGCTGTATTTTTGCAAACCAGATCGCCAGCAACGGGAACGCGATCGCGGTGCCGACATAAAGCGGCTTTGCGCCCAACCGATCGACAAGCAATGCGCCGATAGTGACGCCGATGGTCTGTCCGAGGTAAAGCGCCGACGTGAAGAAGGCGACGCCGGTGCCGCGGGCTTCCGGCGTCATCTGGGTGGCCTTGGTCTGCAGCGTGTTGTGAAACATGTAGAAGCCGAGCCCGATCGCCGTTGTCGCCATCGGCGCAAGCCACCACGCCGGCGCGACTGCGAGCGCCAGATATGCGGCGGCGATGACTAGTCCGCCGCCGACGGTGAGGCCGGTCTGTCCGAACCGATGGACAAAGTGCTTGACCAACGCGGCATAGATCAGTCCGCCGACGCCGAAGAACGCGACGGTCAGTCCAATCAACGTGAAGCTCAGCTTAAATCGTGTATGCAGGTCGGCGCCGATATAAGCGAAGGCCCCCCACGCCAGCGCCGCCTCGCTTAAGCCGACGACAAGGATGAGGCGCGCAAACGGATTCGACAGCACGATCGCGTAGTCGGCGACGAAGCCGCGTGAATCTTTTGCCGGTCTGCCGGGTGCACGCATGCGCGAGTCGGTGATGAGTTCCATCACCAAGCCCAATGCGGCGATCCCGAACAGGCCGGCGAGGACGAAAAATACGGAACGCCAGCCGATCAGGTCGCCGAGCACGCCGCCGGCGGCTTGGCCGAACAGCTGGCCGAGAATGTAGCCGGAGGCGTAGCGCGCCAGGATCGCCTGGGTGCGATCGTGCGGCGTCACGTCGCCGACATAGGCCATGGAGATCGGGATCACCCATCCGGCCACCGCCCCAGTCATCAGCCGGGCGAGCGCGAGCTGGGGCAGCGAGGAGACCGTGCCGCAGGCGGCAACGAGCAGGGCGGCGAGCAGGCTCGCGATCGCAACGGTGCGGAATTTGCCGAAGCGATCCGCCACCGGGCCGGCGATGAATTGGATAGAGCCGTGGGTGAGCACATAGGCCGTGACCACGATCGCCGCGGCGCCAACGGTCGTATGAAAATCGGCGGCGATTTGCGGCAACAACGAATCGGTCACCCGCACTTGCGCCTGACTGGCAAACCCGGCCACGGCGAGGAGCACGATCGAGCGGGTTGGCGTTTTGCTTGCCGGGATCGAGGAAGCTTCGATTGACGAGGACACGTTGCGCTTAACTCGATGAGAGGGATGCGGGTCGGATCGGCAAACACGGCGCAGGCGTTGACACTACGCGCGGCGCAGGTTTCTTAGGGCACTGTCGTGAAAGTTGGAACCCGATTTCTGACGACGGCCACGTTTCGATAAGTGCTGATATGCGGCGAAAGCAACGCAATGCCGATTGAGAAAACCTACCAGCCGGCGGCGGTCGAAGGCCGCATTTATGCGGCTTGGGAGGCGGCCGGTGCGTTCCGCGCCGGGCGGCCCGAGCGTGCCAAGGCGGAGCCGTATTGCATCGTCATCCCGCCGCCCAACGTCACCGGCTCGCTACATATGGGCCACGCGCTCAACAACACCTTGCAGGACATTCTCTGCCGCTTTGAACGCATGCGCGGCAAGGACGTGTTGTGGCAGCCGGGCACCGATCACGCCGGCATCGCCACCCAGGCGGTGGTCGAGCGGCAGTTGGCGGAGCGCAAACAGCCCGGCAGCCGTGAGATGGGCCGCGAGGCCTTCATCAAACGGGTGTGGGAATGGAAGGCCGAGTCCGGCGGCACCATCATCGCCCAACTGAAACGCCTCGGCGCATCATGTGACTGGTCGCGCGAGCGCTTCACCATGGACGAAGGGCTGTCGCGCGCGGTGATGAAGGTGTTCGTCGCGCTGTACCGCGAGGGCCTCATCTACAAGGACAAGCGGCTGGTCAACTGGGACCCGAAATTAAGGACCGCGATCTCTGACCTCGAAGTGGTTCAGGTCGAGACCAAGGGCCATCTCTGGTTCATCAAATATCCGATCGAGGGCAGCGACGAATTCGTCGTCGTCGCGACGACCCGGCCGGAAACCATGCTCGGCGATGTCGCGGTCGCTGTCCATCCGGAGAACGAGCGCTTGAAGCGCCTGATCGGCAAGCACGCGATCCTGCCGCTGGTCGGCCGGCGCATTCCGATCGTCGCGGATGAATACGCCGATCCGGAGAAAGGCTCAGGCGCGGTGAAGATCACGCCGGCGCACGACTTCAACGATTTCGAGGTCGGCAAGCGGCATGACCTGCCGCTGATCAATGTGCTGACGGCCGAAGGAGAAATAACATTCGCCGAAAACATATTTCATGTTGTGGGTCAAACATCTTCCGAGTTTGAGGAAACTAAGAAACTGAATGGCATTGATCGCTTCGTTGCGCGCAAGCAAATTGTCGAGCGGCTGGAAGCCGCAGGCCTAATCGACAAGATCGAGCCGACCACGCACGTCGTTCCGCATGGCGATCGCTCAGGCGCGGTGCTGGAACCGTTTCTGACCGATCAATGGTACGTCGACGCCAAGACGTTGGCGCAACCCGCCATGAGCGCCGTGCGCGAAAGCAAAACCGTTTTCGTGCCGCAGCAATGGGAGGCGACGTTCTTTAATTGGATGGAGAATATCCAGCCCTGGTGCATCTCACGGCAAATCTGGTGGGGCCATCAGATACCCGCTTGGTATGGCCCCTGGGACGGTAACGCTCATAAGATTTTTGTCGCTGAAAACGCCGAAGACGCGTGTGCTCAGGCGCTCGAATTCTATCGAACAGCTCCATTGGCGGACGGCAAACCCTATGCGCCGAATATTCAACGGCTAACGATTGAAGACCGCCCGATAGTTGGTGGTCGTTCGCCTTCGCGAGAGGACAGCGACACGATCTTAGGCATCGGAATAACACGCGATCCGGATGTCCTCGACACTTGGTTCTCTTCCGCGCTGTGGCCGTTCTCGACATTGGGTTGGCCGGACCAGACGCCGGAGCTCACGCGTTATTATCCGAACACCGCGTTGGTCACCGGCTTCGACATTATCTTTTTCTGGGTCGCGCGCATGATGATGATGGGGCTGCACTTCACGAAAGAGGTGCCGTTCCGCGACGTCTATATCCACGCGCTGGTGCGCGACGCGAGCGGCGCCAAGATGTCGAAGTCGAAGGGCAACGTCATCGATCCGTTGCACCTGATCGACAAATTCGGCGCCGACGCTCTACGCTTCACGCTCGCGGCCATGGCGGCGCAGGGCCGCGATATCAAACTTTCCGAACAGCGTGTCGAAGGCTACCGCAATTTCGCAACCAAGCTCTGGAACGCGGCGCGCTTTGCCGAGATCAA
>DATKRE010000249.1:0-9622 GCA_035532335.1 Xanthobacteraceae bacterium
AGCGACGGCGGCCGGCCGGCTGCGTTCGTCGGCGGCGTGGGCGACGAGCCCCAACGACGACCAGGCGACGGCGGCGGTCGCCACCAGGGCGAGCAATCGGGCAGGGATGGCAAACGGCAAATTCCGGCCCCGGCGCACTAGTGGTCCAATTCTGACATTCGCATCCGTGTTCGGCACCCTCGCATGCGAATGTTGGAATCAAAAGGCCGCTGGCAACTATGCAGCTTCGTGGAGCTTTGGATCTGACATTCGCTTTGCGAGTTGCCGCGAGCTGGGTAGCGAATGTCAATTCCGCTCCGCTAGCGGCGCTGCCGCCCGTTTGGATTGGTCCGGTGCGGCGGCCCGCCGCGCGGATTGCGATTGAACGGTTGACGACCCGGCCTGCCCCGACTGCGATTCCCGCCGCGCAGCCGCATCCGCTGAATGGTCATCCGCCGGCCGACCGTATGGGAGACGAACAGCCGTTGCAGCACGCCGCGGTCACGTGCGGCCTCGAACGCGGGTATCTGGAACGGCACCGCCTGGAAACGCCCGCCAGGCCCGGCGCGCAACGCAAACGCGCTCGCACCCTGCGTCAGCATGCCGAGCCGGCCGCCCTGGAGACTGAACACCTCGATCTGTCCGACGTGACCGTCGCTGTCGGCGTAGAGCTTGATCCGCGGCTCTTCGCCGGCGCCGCCGCCTTGCGGCACGTCGACCACGCCGGTGGTGCCGCGGATGCCGAGGGTCGCGACCGGAGTGGTGATTTTCATGTCGCCGGTCTTGGCGACCTGGCTCGCGACAAAAGCAGCTGTGCCGACGACGACACCGAACACGGCGGCGTTGGCGCCGCCGCCCTGCTGATAGACGAATTTGCTGACGACGATGCGCGTATTGGGCGAAAGGCTGAAGGTGGTCTCGTCATCGAAGGTGACGCCGAGCGTGGCGGCGGGGCCGGTCGCCAATGCATCGTTCTTGAAAATCGAATCGCCGACTTGCAGCGGGACTGGCGCGGCGTTGCCGCGCGTGACGGTCGCGCTGCCCGCAACGGTTGCGACCTCGCCGACCTGACCGGCGTGGCCCGCATCAACCTGACTCGCGGCCGGTTGACCCGCCCCTGGCCGGTCCTGCGCGCGCGCCGCAAAAGGCCAAAACAACGGCAACGGCCAGGCTGCCGCGCCACCAAAAAGCATAATGAAATCGCGTCGTTTCATGAGCACCCTCAAAACGGCCGACAATTCCGGCCCGGTCTTACTCTCAATCCGGGGCGCGAGAGAACATGGCCTTGCGGCTATTTGTTGATCGCAGCTTAGGCGATGGCTTTAAACAAGCGGCGCCCTGACGGCACATTCGGCCTAAACGCGGGCGGCCTCGGTCCCGAGGGAGTGAAGACCGAGGCCGTCCTGATGTCGGCAGGCGCCCCATCGCGTGCCCGTCCCCGACACTGCCAGCTAGTGGTCCGATTCTAACATTCGCATCCGTATTCGGCAGCTTCTCATGCGAATGTTAGAATCAAAATGACCACTAGCAAATATGAGTCTTAGTGGAGCTTTGGATTTGACATTCGCTTCACGAGTCTGCCGCTAGGGGGGTAGCGAATGTTAAATCCGCTCCACTAGGATAGCGCCGCCACATTGACCGATCGTTACGTTGGCGAACCTCCAACCGGCCCCCCAACCGCCTCGCGGACGACCTTTTGCGGGCGTAACCCGTTACCTACGATTTCGCATCTCACCCGGGAGGCAAGCGATGCCGGACGACACGCGATCGCAGCCAGCCGAACGCGGTTTCGGTTGGGGGTTCGGCATCTTTGCGGCCGTCATCCTATTGATCATCGTCAGTTGGGCTTTTGGCGGTCATGGCCGCGGCTGGGGCCGCCAAAACGGGCTCGCGCACATGATGCCGCCAGCGGTAGGCGCCGATAACGGGCCGGCAACCCGGTCGAATGCGGCCAGTGGTGGCAACGGACGCTGACCGCGCGTCGCCGCCTGCAAGCGTCATCGCGCTGTCGGCTCGCGCGAGAGATTTTTTTCTTTCAACTCGCCGAGATAGTCGCGCCAATATCGATCGTGGTTGCGCCCAAGCTCGGATAAATAATCCCAGGTGAAAATTCCGGTTGAATGCAGGTCGTCGAAAACCAGCCGCACCGCATAATTGCCGATCGGGTTGACTTCGAGGATTTGCACGTCGCGTTTGCCGGCGACGATGCGACGTTCGGCCGGCGAGTGACCTTGCACTTCGGCGCTCGGACTGCGCACGCGCAAGTATTCGGCCGGCAATTCGAACCGCGCGCCATCGTCGAACGTGACGCCCAACGCCTTGCGATCCTTGCGCAAGCGTAATTCGGTTGGCCACGGGCTCATGCGTGCTTACTTCGCCGTCGCCGCGGCGGTGCCGGCAATTCGGCCGAACACCGCGCCGGAGGTCAGCCCAGTGCCGCCCGGATAGTTGAAATAAAACAGGCCGCCGACGAGTTCGCCCGCGGCGTACAGTCCGGCGATCGGCCGGTAGTCGGTGTTGAGCACTGCAGCCTCGGAATTGATGCGAAGCCCCCCGAACGTGAACGTGACGCCGCAGGTCACCGCATAGCCTTCATAGGGCGGAACGTCGATCGTATTCGCCCAATTGCTCTTGTCGATCGCCAGCCCTTGCGTGCGGCGCCCGTCCTTGACGTTCGCATCGAAGGGAACGTCGGTGCGTATTGCGGCGTTCCAATCCTTGACGGTCTTGAGAAATTCGGCGGCGTTCACGCCTTCGAGCTTTTGTGCAAATGCCTCGATGGTATCCGCCGTCACCTTGGTGATCTGCCGGATCTTATATTCGTCGCGCAGGAGATGCTTCACCTTCCGGTCGAAGATCTGCCACGCGAACTGGCCCGGCTGCTCCAGCACCACGCGGCCATATTTGGCATAAGTGTAGTTGCGGAAGTCCGCGCCCTCGTCGAGGAAGCGTTTGCCGTTCGCGTTGACCAGGATGCCGAACGGGTAAGAGTGCTTCTGGAATTGATCGCCGACCGCAAGGTCGCCGAACTCCGGCGCATTCATTTCCCATTGCACCGCATGACATCCCGACCAGTTTCCCGAAGGGCTGGCTCCGATATCGAGCGCCATCCGAATGCCGTCGCCGGTGTTGAAACGCGAGCCGCGCACCTTGGCCAGGTCCCAACCCGGCCCAAGATAGCGCGTGCGCCATTCCGGATTGGCTTCGAAACCGCCGCAGGCAAGCACCACCGAAGCAGCGCGCAATTCGCGTACCGCGCCGTCCTGACGCACGCACACACCTTCGATGCCGCCGTCGCCGCAGAGGAGATCGAGCGCACGCGCCCGGTAGCGGATTTCGATGCCGTTTTTCCGCGCGGCCTCGGTGAGCATGGCGATAAGCCCGGGACCGCCACCCACCGCTTCCACCGTCAGCCCACCCCAGAATTTGAATTTGCCGTCGATCTTGAAGGCCTGGCGGCCGTAGATCGGGATGAAACGCACGCCCTTGCCGCGCATCCAGTTGAGCGTCGCAAAGCTGTTGCCGACCAAGAGTTCGACCAGATCGGGGTCGGCACGCGCCCGCGTGACACGCGCCATATCATCGAAAAATTGCGCGCTCGTATAAGTGCCGAAATCGCTGGTTTCCGTTTCCGCTGGCGTGAGGTCCGGGACCAGCGTCTTGATGTCTTCGACGCCGTTGTAAACGACCCGCATCGCACCGGCGGTGAAGCGACTGTTGCCGCCGGATTCCTCTTCCGGCGCCGCTTCGAGCATCGTCACCTTGGCGCCGTTCTCGGCCGCCGCCAGCGCCGCACAGAGGGCGGCATTGCCGGCGCCGACCACAATCACGTCTGCCGCGTGATCGGCCACAATCTACTCCGCCGCTTGCGACGCGCCGCCATGCGCTTTCGACCAGCCGGTCGGATCCTTCATGAACTTTTCCGCTTCCCTGAGCTTACCCTTGTCGAATTTGCCGCTTTTCTTCGCGACTTCCAGCACGTCCCACCAAGTGGCAAGCGCGTGGAGATTAATGTCGAGATCCTTCAGGATCTTCTTTCCCTCGGTAAAGATGTCGTAGAAAAAGAACACAAAGCAATGCTCGACGGTGGCGCCGGCTGCACGCAAAGCATTGCAGAAATTGACCTTGCTGCGGCCATCGGTGGTCATGTCCTCGACCAGCAGCACGCGATCGCCGGGTTCGAGTTTACCCTCGATTTGCGCGTTGCGGCCGAAACCCTTCGGCTTCTTGCGCACGTATTGCATCGGCAGCATCAGCCGGTCCGCCATCCACGCGGCGAACGGAATGCCGGCCGTCTCGCCACCGGCAACTGCGTCGAATTGCTCGAAACCGATGTCGCGCTCGACCGTTGTGACGGCAAAATCGATCAGCGCCCGGCGCACGCGCGGAAATGAAATCAACCGGCGGCAGTCGGTGTAGACCGGGCTTGCCCAGCCGGAGGTGAAAATGAAAGGCTTGTCAGCCATGAAGCGGACCGCTTCGACTTCAATCAACATCTTCGCCGTCAGCTCGGCGATGGTTTCCTTGTCGGCAGGTCCGATCATTGCACGATCCGTTTGCAGGTGATTGTATCACTCTCGTAGAGCTTTGGATTGGACATTCGCTTCTCGGGTATCCGGTTGGCGGATAGCGAATATCAAATCCGCTCTGCCAGCACCTTCCATTCGATGGTTTCGCCGCCGCGATAGAGAAGCGTGCGCTCGTCCGGGCCCGATACCTTGATTTCGATCGACGCCGTCCACGGCGACTTCTCCAACGTGATTTTATCCTCGTTCGGCGGCAGACGGTAATGTTGAGGCCCGTTGAGCGACGCGAACGCCTCGAAGTTGTCGAGCGCTCCCTCCTCCTCGAACACCTTAGCGTAAGTCGGCAGCGCAACCGGCGCATTGAAGATGCCGGGCACGCCCGAGATCGCAACCTTACGCGCAAACGGATGCGGCGCGGAATCGGTGCCGAGAAAGTAGCACGCCTCGCCCGAGGTCGCCGCCTTGCGCAGCGCAGCGCGATCCTGCGCGGTCTTGATCACCGGCATCGCATACATCATCGGCTTTAATCCGGCGCCCAGCCAGTCAGTACGCGTGAGATTGAGGTGATAGGGCGTGATCGTTCCGGCCAGCTGCGGCGCGGCGCTCTTGACGAAATCGGCGCCATCTTTCGAGGAAAGATGCTCGAGGATCATGCGCAGCGCGGGAAACTCCTTCACCCATTTCGACAGCCGACGATCGATGAACGCCTTTTCGCGGTCGAAAATATCGATGTCGGGGCCGACTTCTTCGCCGTGCATCAAAAACGGCATGCCGATCTTTTCCAGGCGTTCGAGTACGCGTGTGATCTTGCGGTAGTCGGTGACGCCGGCCGCGGAATTGGTGGTGGCGTTGGCCGGATAGAGCTTGACGCCGGTGAGCACCCCATCGCGGAAGCCGCGTTCGACGTCGTCAGGATCGGTGTCATCGGTCAGATAACAGGTCATCAGCGGCTGAAAGCGCGCGCCGGCGGGCAGCGCCGCCACCACGCGGTCGCGATAGGCAGCCGCATCTTTGGTCGTACGCACCGGCGGCACCAGATTGGGCATGATAATGGCGCGGCCGAAATCCTTCGCGGTGTGCGGTAGCACTGCTTTCAGCATGTCCCCGTCGCGGACATGCAGATGCCAGTCGTCGGGCCGGCGAATTGTAATGCGGGTTGTCATCGGCCCGCCCAGTAATCACCGAATGCGCCGCCGGGCAATGCCGCGGCCCCGGCGATGCACAGCAAGGGTCGGATCGCCTCCTGGCATCCGGCCGAAGGCCGAGGACCGACCGCCGTCAACGGCAACGGCCAAGGAACGGCCGGGCCCCCTGCCGGCTTGCCCGCGTCGCTGGCGGCGATCTGCCTGCAACAATGCACGCCCTTGGCGCGTTGATAGACCGAAAGCCTTCGTGCAGGGCTTGCCGGAGCGCCGCATGACCTTCAAAAACTATGCCGACATCCTGAAGCTGACGCTGCTCGTCGTTGCCGTCGCCATCATCCCAGTATTGGTCTGGTACCTATTCGGCGTCATCTTGATGACGTTCGGCGCCATCATTCTCGCCATGTTGCTGCACCTCGGTTCGCAACCGTTCATGCGCTGGCTGAGACTGCCGCAAACTGCGGCGCTGATACTTTCCGGGCTCATCATCCTCATCATCCTCGGCGGCACCGGCTATATGTTCGGCACACGCATCATCAATGAGTTCCAAGATGTCGTTCAACGCGCCACCTCAGCCGGCGGCGTCATCAGATCAAACTTGCAGCAGTCCGAGTTCGGCAACGTTCTGCTGCGCCACGTTTCGGGCGGCAATTTTTCGCTCGCCGGCGTACTGCCCGGTTTTCTGCGTCTGAGCACGAGTTTCCTTGAAGCAGTCATCGTTACGGCTATCAGTGGAATCTATCTGGCGGCACAGCCACGCGTATATCGTGACGGGATCGTTTGGCTGTTTCCACCGCGCAAGCACGCGCGCGTCGCCGAAATCGTCGACGGCATCGGCGAAGGGCTACGGTTGTGGCTGCTCGGCCAGCTCATCCAGATGATCCTGATCGGCGCCATGGCAACGGTTGCCGTCTGGATCATCGGCGTACCTTCGCCGCTGGCGCTCGGGCTGATCGCCGGTATCGCCGAGTTTATCCCCTATCTCGGCCCGATCCTCGCCGCGATCCCGGCTATCCTGGTCGCATTGACCAAAAGCCCCGAGCTCGCGCTGTGGACGCTCGTCGTTTATATCGTCATCCACCAGATCGAAGGCCAAATCATCGCTCCGATGGTTCAGCGCCGTTTGGTATCCATTCCGCCGGCCGTCTTGTTGCTCGGCATCGCCGCATTGACCTATTTGTTCGGAGCAGTCGCCATCATTTTTGCCGCTCCGATCGCGGTCGTCATCTTCACGGCGATTAACCTCATTTACGTACGTGACACGCTCGGCGAGAACACCGAATTGATCCGGAAATTACGCTGAAATCGGCGATTTCTTAGCCGAGCCGGGCCCAAAAACAGCGGCCGCGGTGATGGCAAGCACCTTTCGCCGGTGCTAGGATTGCCTTGGTATTTCAGAGGGCGGGCGCACCGCACGCAGGGGGGTCACGATTATGACGGCGCAACCTAGGTCGACGGACGTCGCCGCCAATGAGCCGGTAGCCGGCCAAAAGGCAATCAATCTGGCGCTACAGGGCGGCGGCAGTCACGGCGCCTTTACATGGGGGGTCATCGACCGGCTGCTTGAGGACGAACGGATCGCGTTCGAGGGCATCACCGCCACCAGCGCGGGCGGTGTGAATGCCGTGCTGCTGCTTGACGGCTGGATTGCCGGCGGCCGCGAAGGCGCCAAGAATGCGTTGAAAACCTTCTGGAAGAAAATGTCGGACGTATCGTCGAAAAGCATCATTGCGCCCTCGTTCCTCGACAAGATGAGTCCGAAATTCGGGCTCGACCAGTCGCCGGGCTACGTGATGACGGATATGATCAGTCGCTTTCTATCGCCCTACCAGCTTAATCCGTTCGACATGAATCCAATGCGCGACCTTCTCAACGAGGTCGTCGACTTCGAACGGATTCAACAACATACCGATATAAAGTTGTTTCTTTCAGCGACGACGGTGCGGACCGGCAAGGTTAAGGTCTTCACCAACAAGGAAATAACCGCGAACCACGTGATCGCTTCGGCCTGCCTGCCGTTCGTCATGCGCGCGCCGGAAATCGAAGGTGAAATCTATTGGGACGGCGGTTTCATGGGTAATCCGGCGATCTTTCCGGTGATCTACGGATGCAAATCATGCGACGTCCTCATGGTTCACCTGACGCCCATGGTACGGAACGAGTTCCCGACCGACTCCAGATCGATCCTCAACCGCATGCAGGAGATCAGCTTTAATTCGTCGCTCATGCGCGAAATGCGCGCGATCGCTTTCGTGACCCAGCTCATCGACGAGGGGAAACTGAGCGGCGGCAAGCGCATGTTCATGCACCTGATCGAAGCGGAAGACATAATCACCGAACTGGCCGGCTCAAGCAAAATGAATGCGGACTGGAAATTTCTGATGCATCTTTTCAACATCGGCCGCGAACGCGCCGATGCCTGGATCGCGGCCAACTTCGATCGCGTCGGCCGGGAATCGACGGTCGATATCCAGGAGCGGTGGCTCTAACCGCGCCGCCCATTTTGCGCGATTAGTGGTGCGCCGCTCGCCGCTGGCGTTGCGCAATGTCGTCCGCGACCATTGCGGCTTCGCGGGCGATATCGCGCAATAGCCCCGAGGCGGAATTCCGCAGCCCAACGAAATAGACGCCCGAACTTCGGCTTACGTCGTTCACCGCCTGATCGCCGATCGCTCCGTCGTCTTCGTATCCGTCAAGAAAGCTTGAATAGTTCGCGCGATACCCGGTCGCGAAGATGATCGTGTCGAAGCGGGCGCTGCTGCCGTCGGCGAACACGGCGCCGTCGGCGGTGATCCCGGTGATGCCGGGCGCAACCTTGATGGCGCGTTGCTGGATTTTTTTGACCGTACCGACATCGATGACGGGAATACGCGCGCGTCCAACGGCCTTCTGCATGATCGGGCCGGGCGGGCGGTGAATTCCGTAAGGCGCCAGGTCGCCAAGCGCGCGATCGATGATGCGCAGCAGCAGTGGCGAATTGCCGCCGAGCGGCAGTATTCCCGAGAGGATTGAAAACAACTGGATCGGAATACCAAACAGTTGGCGCGGAACGATATGCACGCCGCTGCGCACCGAGATGGTCGGATACGCCCCCTGCTCCGCCAGATCGAGCGCGATCTCGGCGCCGGTATTGCCCATACCGACCACCAGCACCGACTGGCCGGCAAACGGTTTGCCGTTGACATAGTCTTTCGCATCCATGACGCGGCCCTTGAACCGGTCCGCGCCGGGAAAAACGGGTTGCACCGGCTCGGCGTTGTAGCCGGACGCGACCACTATATTAGGAGCGCGGATCGAAGCCGACGTGCTCTCGACCAGCCATTCGTCGCCATCCTTACGGACGGAACGCACGGTTTGGCCCAAGCGCGGCTGGAGGTTGAACGTTCGCGCGTAGGAAGCGAGGTACTCGACCATCTGCCGGCGCGGCACGTAGCGCGGATAATCTTTCGGAAAAGGCATCAAGGGCAGCGCAGAGAAGCGCTTAATCGTATGCAGGTGCAGCCGCTCATAGTGCCGCCGCCAGGACGGGGCAATCTCGTTCGCCCGCTCCAGGATGGTGAAATCGATACCGGCCTTGCGCAGGCACGCACCAACCGCCAGTCCGGCGGGACCGGCACCGATAACGACGACGCTCGTGGTCTCGGCCACGCGATCCTCCGTCCTAGCCAGCAAGATTAGATCGCAGCCGCGCGCCGCACTAGTGGAGCAGATTTAACATTCGCGACCCACCTAGCGGCAGACTTGTGAAGCGAATGTCAAATCCAAAGCCCCACTAAGACTCATATTTGCTAGTGGTCCTCTTGATTCTAACATTCGCATGCGAAGCTGCCGAACACGGATGCGAATGTTAGAATCGGACCACTAGCAGGCTGTTGAAGAAGTTAAGTTTTTGAAGCTTGGCTTGATCTGGTTGGTTGGCGATGCTCTGGGTACTTCGGATTTAGCGATAGGCTCGTTTGATCAAGCGGCATTCTT
>DATKRE010000250.1:0-17932 GCA_035532335.1 Xanthobacteraceae bacterium
TGCGCAGCAGGAACTGGCGACCGGCGAGATATCGCACAATGTCGCCAGCGCCGCCGCCGGCAGCAAGGGCGTGGTGGCGGCCCTCGGCGATGTCGCCATCGGCGTCAAGCAGACCCGAAGCTCGGTGGAAAGCGTGCTGGCTGCGTCCGAAGAAGTCGAGAACGCAACCGTCACGCTGCGCGCCGAAGTCGAACGCTTCCTCAAGACTGTCGCGGCCTGACGTCCTTCACCGTCCTGCGGCGTAACCCTGCATTCCGCGCGGATTGGCGGCGGCGCGGCGGCGTACGCCGTCGCGTGCCGCGGCGGTGAGGCGGCCTTCCGACCAGTCCGCTCCGACTTCGACGATATGACCGCGCCGCGTCAGCTCGGCGACGGTTGCGCGCGGCACGCGGCCTTCCACCACCAGCACTCCCGGTCGCGCCGCGCGCGGCCAGAACGAGGAGGGAAAATGCTCGGAATGCCAAGCCGGCGCGTCGATCGCCTCCTGCAAATTCAGTCCGGCATGCACATGGCGCAGGAATAGCTGGGTAATCCATTGATCTTGCTGATCGCCGCCGGGCGTGCCCCAGGCGAGGTATGGCTCGCCGTCGCGTAGCGCGAAGGTCGGTGAAAGCGTGGTGCGCGGCCGCTTGTTGGGCGCCAGCGATGCCGGAAGGCCTTCTTCCAGCCAGAATATTTGCGCGCGCGTGCCGAGGGGAAAGCCAAGTTCGGGAATGACCGGCGACGATTGCAGCCAACCGCCCGACGGCGTGGACGACACCATGTTGCCGGCCTCATCGACAATATCGAAATGCACCGTATCGCCGCGCGTGCCACCAAGCCGGCCAACCGTCGGTTCGCCGGCGCCGGCGGCATCGGCGACCTGCGGCGAGCCCTCGTGTCGAAGCGTGATCACCGTGCTGAAGCCTTTGATCGAACCTGGACGCAGTTCGAGCGAGGCTGTGGTGCCGGCAAGCTTGCGCCGCTCGGCATTGTAAGCCTCCGACAATAGCGTCGCCGTCGGCACCTCGACGAAGTCCGGGTCGCCGTAGAACGCTTCGCGGTCGGCATAAGCGAGCTTGGCGCACTCGACCTGCAAATGAATAAAATCCGGCCCGGCCGGGTCGAGCCGATCGAGCTCGAAGCCCTTCAGCAGCGCGAGCTGCTGCAACATGACCGGCCCCTGTCCCCACGGCCCGGTCTTGCACACGGTGTAGCGGCCATAATCGTAAGTCAGCGGCGCCTCCACGCGCGGCGTCCAGCGCGCCATGTCGCCGCCGGTCAGCACGCCGCGATGCGGCTTGCCGCTGGTATCCAAAACGTCTTGCGTGCGGCAGAAGCGGTCGATCGCTTCGGCGACGAAACCGTGCGACCAGGATTTGCGGGCGCGTTCGATTTGCGCGACGCGATCGCCGCCGGCGTTTTCGGCTTCCTCGAGAATGCGCGCGTAGGTCGCCGCTAGCGTCGGATTCGAAACCAGTGTGCCGGGCGCCGGCACGTTGCCGTTCGGCAAATACACCGCCGCCGATGTCGGCCAATGGCGGCGAAAAAGTTCGGCAACGGTGGCGATGGTGGCGCTCGCGCGCTCGACCAGCGGATAACCGTGCTGCGCGTAGCCTAGCGCCGGTGTGAGCACCTCGCGCAGCGAGGCCGTGCCGTAGTCGCGCAGGACCAGCATCCAGGTCTCGAACGTGCCGGGCACGCAGGCGGCAAGAAGCCCGGTGCCAGGCACCAGGTCGAGCCCTTCGCGGCGATAGTGCGCGATGGTGGCGCCGGCCGGCGCCGGTCCTTGTCCGCAGATGACCTCCGGCTTGCCGCGCTTGACGTCGTAAACGATGACCGGAACGTCGCCGCCGGGACCGTTGAGATGCGGTTCGACCACTTGCAGGGTGAACGCGGTCGCTACCGCGGCATCGAAGGCATTGCCGCCTTTCTCCAGCGCCGCCATGCCGACCGCGGTCGCGATCCAGTGCGTCGAGGTGACGACGCCGAACGTGCCTTCGATCTCCGGCCGCGTGGTGAACGGATTTGGATTGATGACGCTCATGCCGTTGTGTAGCCCGGATTAAACGCTGGCGAAATCCGGGGGCGGCCGGGTAGCCTGACCGAAAGCCGCAAGGACCATGGCATGATCCGCAAGCCTGATCGCCGCGATATCCTCAAAGCGGCCGCAACACTGGCGGCGGCCGGCTGTCTAGGCCCGACCCTATCCCGCAGCGCGCCGTCGCCGGGCAATGTCGATTCGGTGCTGCGGGCCGCGGTGCAGGCGGGCGACGTTCCGGGAATCGTGGCGCTGGCGGCGACAGACAGCGGCATCGTCTATGAGGGTATTTTCGGTCAGCGCCGGCTTCCCGGCGGGCCGGCGATGACGCGCGATACAGTCTTTCGCATCGCTTCGATGGTCAAGGCGATCACCTCGGTCGCCGCCTTGCAGTTGGTCGAAGAGGGCAAGCTTTCGCTTGACGCGCCGGTGCCGGCGATCGAACCGGCACTTAACCAGCCGCGAGTGCTCGACGGATTTGACGCCAAGGGCGTTCCGCAATTACGCCCGGCGAAGTCGCCGATCACGCTGCGGCAGCTTCTCACGCATACCGCCGGCTTCAGCTATCGATTGTGGGATGCCGCGGCGCTTCGCTATTCCGCCGCGCTCGGCAAAATGCCGGCGGCGGCCAGAGCCAAGCTGCCGCATACGCCGCTGATGTTCGATCCCGGCACGCGCTGGCAATACGGACCTAACATCGACTGGGTCGGCAAGATCATCGAACATGTCAGCGGCGAGCCGATCGCTGCATATTTGCGCAATCGCATCTTCGCGCCGCTCGGCATGAACGACACCGGCTTCACGATCACGCCCGAGCAGCGCGCACGCGAAGCGGGCGCGCACCGGCGCGAGCCCGACGGCTCGCTGAAGACGCTACCGCCGGAACGGCCGCACCCGCACGCAACCTTCAGCGGCGGCGGCGGGATATATTCGACCGCGCCGGATTATCTAACCTTCCTGCGCATGCTGATGCACGGCGGATCGCTTGATGGCGCGCGCATCCTGCGGCCGGAAACCGTAGCGATGATGGGTCGCAATCAGATCGGCGACATCGAGGTCGGCGTGCTGCGCACGACAGCGCCCGGGCTCTCAAGCGACGTTAATCTGTTTCCCGGCGTCACCCGCAAGTGGGGTCTTGGCCACATGCTCACCATGCAGGCGATTGCCGGCGGCCGGGGTGCCGGCAGCATGACCTGGGGCGGCCTGTACAACACCTTTTACTGGATCGATCCGGTCCGCCGCGTCAGCGCGGTGTTCATGACGCAGGTGATGCCATTTGCCGATCAGCGCGTGCTGCGGCTCTACCGCGCCTACGAACGCGGCCTCTATGCGCAGATGAAGAGCGGCTAGATTTTTGGCCGGAGCATCCGCTCCACTAGCTCGAACTCGGCGTCGCCGGCACGAATTTCAGCGCCACGCCATTCATGCAGTAGCGCAAGCCGGTCGGTTTCGGTCCGTCGTTGAAGACGTGGCCGAGGTGTCCGCCGCAACGCCGGCACGAAATCGCGGTGCGAGCCATGCCGAACGTGGTGTCCTTGGTTTCATCGACGGCTTTATCGAGCGGCGCCCAGAAACTCGGCCAGCCGGTACCGCTGTCGTATTTCGTCTTCGACGAGTAGAGCGGCAGGTCGCAGCCGTCGCAGGCGAATGTCCCGGGGTGATGTTCATGCAGGAGCGGGCTGGTGAACGGCCGCTCAGTGCCCTCCTGGCGCAGCACCTCATAGGCATCGGGCGTGAGGATCTTCTTCCACTCCGCGTCGGTGTGGCTGACCTCGTAGGTCTTCGCCGCGCGCGCCGCACGCGGCCACGCCAACCGGCCGATGACGAGCGCACCGAGTGCCGCGGTGGCGTAAAGGGCATCTCTGCGAGTGGGCATCGTGCTCTCCTCCATGCGACGGCGTAAGCTGCCGCGCTGCAAGCTCAAATCACGCCATGGTTTAACCGAGGCTCGCGCCGCCGTCACGGCAAAGAGCGGTAACGAGGATGGCAAAAGTTGGTGATGAAAAATGTGGAGAGGGGCGACAAAATGGAAGGATAATTTGCGCAGGATATTGTGGTCATGAGGCAACTTCCCTAGACTCAGTCGGGGAATCGGCAGGCGTACTTGATCTTTTTGAGGGGATTGGGGGCCGTCGGTGGAATTTCTTAGCAAGCTTTTGGCATTAATCTTGTCCGATCAAATCGGGCAAGCAGTTATAATTGCGGGTCTTTTTGTGATTATAAGCCTGATATGGCTTGTGCGGTTATCAAAGTCCCGAGCCACTGAAAGCAAAAGGGCAATTTTTCGACCCGTTATGCACTTTGAGGCCGGTTCGCATCGGACCGGTACACGTAAACGGGTGCCTGAACAGCGAAAACGATCGCGCTCAGGGCGCAAATCAAATGAATTTGGCGAGTTGGTTCGGACCTTACGCGCGAGCCGTGGGGTAAGTATAGCTTTTTTCGCCAACGCTCTGAATCTAACTGAGGCTGACATTTCAAAGTTAGAAGCTGGCGAAATTCAGCCCACGATCCGCATTTTGGACGACATCTCGCTATACCTTTCGCTCTCCAGAGAGGAGCGTTCGAAACTTGCTCGGTTGGCTCCGCAGAACAAGAACTGGAAATAAATAGCTGATGTTTAGACAAGCCGCATTTTTCAGTCTTGCGGATTCACGGCCCGGTAATCCCGCGGATGAGTTCGCCTCAAAGGTTTCATGGTCCGCGCGCTGGAATGTGAATTTGTCAAACGGTCGGTTGCAAGAATTGGAGCGGATCGCATCAAGAATTAGGAGGCAATTCAAAGTATATCTTGAACCAAAAGTTGATATCCTTCGTGTTGTCGAGTTGAAGTTTTCAACTTTCTACCCTGACTTTCGTTTCGTCGTAATCGACGACGACGATCAAGTCTTTGCGAAAAATATTTTAGCATTTACGCAGTTCGACCCGCTTCAAATAGGGGTTCGTGAGGCCATTTATCGTCTCGCGGCCAATGATGATCCTCGAGCGAGGTTCGTTCTTGCGCACGAGTTTGGGCACTTGATCCTGCACGACTTGGACCTGGGTGCGAAATTGTTTGCTGGCGCAAGATCCGATTTTGAAGCGCTTGAAATTCGGTTCGAATTAGAGGCCAACATATTTGCGGCCGCATTCCTCATTCCGGCTTGGAAGACGAATTGTATGTCGGCAGAACAAATTTCGGCAAGTTTCGGCGTCACAAGGGCTTTGGCTGAGTGGAGACTGAAGCAAGTGGGCGCGCTTCGTGCGAAAGGTCCAGCGATGCGCGGAGGATGTAGCTCGCAATAGGGCAATCTTATAAGAAAAAAGCGGAGACGCCGTGACTAATCCTTCAAGACCCGATGATCTAAGCGCGGAGCACATTACATGGCTGGTTGAAAGCCGATCGAAAAATCAACAGGTCTGCTTAAAACTATTTTTGGTAATGAAAGACAACGAGAAAGATCGGCGACGATTTTGAAAATGAAAATAATGCCCAGGCGCTGGTCGCTGTCGCTTTCTCACTTTGGCGCGCAGTATTTTTAAGCGACATCGAAATACAAATTCCGGCGGCCGTCGTATCGGCAGCGCAATCTTTTCTTGGAAATCTGATATTACACAACACGGTCGCGTATCAGCAAGATCGGACCACACGGGATTGGGCCTTTATGTACTACGTCAACAATGCTCGATATCGATTAGAAAGCATTTCCAACACCCACCCCACTATACTTCCCAAAAATTCTATTCCTGATGGATCAGGAATAGAACCAAAAGATTACTGGTTGCTTTGTCATAGTGCGCTAGAGGCTGCTGCCCGCAACTTCGAACGTTTCCTCCACACTAACAATTAAAGCTGGCGTAGAAGACGTTAATTCGATCAAATCCTGCGGCTATCGTAGGCCCAGTGCAGCAATGCCTGGCGTTGGCGGGGGCGGCAGGTCACATCGCCCGGCTCGCAGTGACGTTGCACTTGCCGCACGTGGCGGCGCATAGCCTTCCAGCGTTTGATCTGCCGCGCGTCCTCGCCCGGGATCCGGCGTCCCAGGTAATAGCGGCAATACCATTGGAACCAACCGCGCGGATCGTCGGCGTAAATCCAGCCCTTGCGGCGCCATTCCGACAGCGGCTGACTGGCGTCGACGGCAAAATAATTGAGCGAGCAATCGCGCCGTGCTTTGGCGAGCTTGGCGCGGGCAAACCAGCTTATGGGAAATTCCCGCCTGCAATCGGTAAGATATTTGCCGCCAAACACGCCGAGGCGAAGCATTTCCGCCGGCGTCAATTCGGGACGGAAATCGGCGGCAAAATTGCGGCCGGTCGGCTGCGAACGAACATAGCGGTAGCCCCGCTGCATCTTGTCGTTCACGACGACGGTCTTGATCTTGTCGTTCACAACGACGGTCTTGCGTCGCATCGTTTGGGCCCTTCGCGAGCCCAACATAAAGAAAAACCGGGCCCTCGCGAGCCCGGTTTAGGTTCGCCGAAGTGGGGGCGCCGGCGAGTACCTTCCAGAGGGTAAGAGCCACGTTCCGGCGGTTGCGTATCTGGGAGGATCGTTAGCAACCGCGTTCCCGCAGCGACACTGATATTGCGAAGCGCATCGCCGGCGCACAACGCGGCGTCGGGCATGCCAGCCATGCAACAGGTTGCCGCTCGGCACTCAGTAATTCCAGCGCTGGGCATTGGCGACGAGGAAATCCCGGAACGCCCGCACGCGCGCCACGTTCTTGAGCTCCTCGGGGTAGACGAAATAGGCGTCGAGCGCGATCGGATCGGCATCGGAAAATAGCTGCACCAATCCGCCGTCACCTTCGACCAGGTAATCGGGGAGCATGGCAATGCCGATGCCGCGCTGGCAGCCGCGCAGGATGCCGAGGATGTTGTTGATGATCAGATGCGCGGTGCGCGGACCTTTGCCATCGCGCGCCATTTCGGTGAGGTAGAGCGAGCGCTGCAGGTACTGCGGCACATTGCCGCCAAGCACCAGCACGCGGTGATTGTCGAGCTCTTCGAACGTGCGCGGCGTGCCGAAGCGCTTGAGATATTCCGGCGACGCATAAACGTGGAAGTGCACCGAGAACAGCTTGCGCTGAATAAGATCCGGCTGCGTCGGCTGGCGCAGCCGGATCGCCACGTCGGCCTCGCGCATGGCAAGATCGAGTTCCTCCTCGGTGGTCAGCAGCGTGACGTGGACCTCCGGATAGAGATCGGCGAACTCGCCCAACCGCGGCGTCAGCCAATGCACGCCGATGCCGGGCGTGGTGGTCACCCGCAGATCGCCATTCGGCCGTTCGCGGCTGTCCGTCAGTTTGGCGCGCGCCGCTTCGAGCTTCATGAACACGTCATGCGCGGTGCGAAACAACAGATCGCCTTGCTCGGTGAGAATGAGGCCGCGGGCGTGACGGTGAAACAGCGAGACGGCGAGCTCTTGTTCGAGCGCGCTCACCTGCCGCGACACCGCCGATTGCGAAAGGCCAAGCTGTTCGCCGGCATGGGTGAAACTGCCGGCCTCGGCGGCGGCGTGAAAGACTTTAAGCTTGTCCCAATCCATTAGATTGCTCTGTTCCTTCTCCCCTCAACGGGGAGGCGACCTGCGCATTTACTCGGCGGCGATCCGCGGCTCGGCCTCGCCGTGCGCCGCAAGAAATTTTTCGGCTTCCAGCGCCGCCATGCATCCAAGCCCGGCGGCGGTCACCGCTTGGCGATAAATTTCGTCGGCGACATCGCCGGCGGCGAATACGCCCGACACCGACGTCGCGGTCGAATGCGGCGCGGTCTTGATGTAACCGGACGGTTTCATCTCGACCTGGCCTGCGACCAGTGCGGTCGCCGGCGAATGACCGATGGCAATAAAAATGCCGTCGACCGGGTGAACGCTGGTTTCACCGGTCTTGACGTTGCGCAGCACCGCGGCTTTGACCTTGAGCGGGTTATCGTCACCTTTCACGTCCGCCAGTACGGCGTGCCACATCACGCTGATTTTCGGATTGCGATAAAGCCGCTCCTGCAAGATGCGTTCGGCCCGGAACGTATCGCGCCGGTGCACGACGGTGACCTTGCTGGCGAAATTGGTGAGGAACAGCGCCTCTTCGACCGCGGTATTGCCGCCGCCGATCACCAGAACTTCCTTGCCGCGATAAAAGAAGCCGTCGCAGGTGGCGCAAGCAGACACGCCGTAGCCGCGGAATTTCTGTTCCGACGGCAAATCGAGCCAGCGCGCCTGGGCTCCGGTCGCCAGGATCAGCGAGTCGGCGAGGTAGACATTGCCGGAATCGCATTCGAGGCGGAACGGACGGCGGCCGAGATCGACCTTGCTGACATGATCGGCGACCATCCTGGTGCCGACATGCGCGGCCTGCTTCTGCATCTGCTCCATCAGCCAAGGGCCTTGGATAACGTCGGCGAAGCCCGGGTAATTCTCGACCTCGGTGGTCGTGGTCAGTTGACCGCCGGTCTCGACGCCCTGAATCAGGATCGGATCGAGCATTGCGCGCGCGGCATAGATCGCGGCGGTGTAGCCGGCGGGACCGGAGCCGACGATGACGACTTTGGCTTGGGTGGTCTTGCTCACCGCTCGTCCATCGTTTGTGCAGGCGGGCGGCAGCCTTGGCCTGCCCGAGCCCCGGAATTTCGATGCTTCGCTGGATGTTGGGCGCAGTCGGGACTGAGACACCCGCTACGACCGCCCCCGCTACATGCACATGAAATTTAGGGATTTTCAGGAGCTATGCAAGATACGCAGCCCGTTACCCCCAATTCCCTCATGTCTGTGGGGGAGGCACGCAAAGCGCTGGAATTTCTAATCAAAATGGCCGGGCGAGGGCCGGCCCTTTGACCCGGCAGAGAATACCGCTCGCCGCATCGATCGGAGGCTGCACTGTCCTCTATTTCCATTCGATCTTGACGATCTCGTACCCCTTGGCGCCACCGGGCGTGACCACCTCGACCTGCACGCCCTTCTTCTTGCCGACCAGAGCGCGTGCAAGCGGCGACGTGATCGAAATCTTGCCCTTCTTGGCGTCGGCTTCCGGCTCGCCGACGATCTGCCAGACCGCTTTCTTGTCGGTGTCTTCGTCGATCAGGGTCACGGTCGCGCCAAAGGTGATGGTGTCGCCGTGCAGTTTCGACACATCGATCACTTCGGCGCGCGCGAGCTTGTCCTCGAGCTCGTTGATGCGGCCTTCGTTGAGCGACTGCGATTCCTTCGCGGCGTGATACTCGGCGTTTTCGGAAAGGTCGCCGTGGGTACGTGCGTCGGTGATCTGCTGGATGATGCGGGGCCGCTCAACCTGCTGGCACTGCTTGAGCTCGGACTCCAGCGCCGCATAGCCCTCCGCGGTCATCGGTATCTTTTCCACCATTGGTCTTCGTCTCCATGTCGCTATCGTCCCGATTTTGAAGTTCGCCAGCGCCTGGGCGCCTACTACATTGCGAACTCAAAATCGAAAGGACGCTAGCCCACTTTCGTTGCTAGTGCGGTTTTTGGATTTGAAGTTCCTACGCGAGCTAGCCGACACACCTTAGGAACTTCAAATCCACCGCACTAGTGAGACAAAATTCAAGCCGCGAACCGGAACGCCGTCCGGCCTCGCGACTAAAATCCTGTCTCTACTGCCGGCGCTCGCGCTGGTCCGATTTTGGAACAGGGTCGGCCGCAAAATAATTTTGCAGCGCACACACTTCGAGGTCGCCTCCGAGATAGGCCTTAATACCTTGCGCCGCGGCGACAGCCCCAGGGAGAGTGGTGTAGTACGGTACTTTATGCAAGAGGGCTGCCCGGCGCAGCGAGCGGCTATCGGCGAGCGCGGTGGCCCCCTCGGTGGTGTTAAAAACGAGCTGGACGCCGCCGTTTTTGATGGCGTCGACGATGTGCGGGCGGCCCTCCGCGACCTTGTTGATTTTGCCCGCGGAAATCCCTTGCTCCTCGAGATATCGCTGGGTTCCGCTGGTGGCCACGACCGCAAAGCCGATCCCGGCCAACAGGCGGACGGAATCGAGGATGCGCGGCTTGTCGGCGTCCTTCACCGACACGAAAACGGTGCCGTGCCGCGGCAACCGGGTGCCGCTGCCAAGCTGGCTTTTGACGAAAGCGACATTGTAGTCGCGGTCAATTCCCATGACTTCGCCGGTCGATTTCATCTCCGGCCCGAGCACGGTATCGACCGCGGAACCAAAGCGTGCGAACGGAAACACCGCTTCCTTCACGCCGATGTGGCGGGCCGCGGCGAACTCAAAGCTTTGCGGCTTTAACGCGAAACTTTTGAGCGTCTCGCCGGCCATGATGCGCGCGGCGATTTTCGCCGCCGGAATCCCGGTCACCTTGGCGACAAACGGCACCGTGCGCGAGGCGCGCGGATTGACTTCGAGGACATAAATCTCGCCGTCCTTGATGGCGTATTGTACGTTCATCAGGCCGCCGACTTTGAGCGCGAGCGCGAGTTCGCGCGTCTGCCGGTCGAGTTCGCCGATCAGCTTGGCCGACAGGTTGTGCGGCGGCAGCGAGCAGGCGGAATCGCCCGAGTGGATGCCGGCCTCCTCGATATGTTCCATGATGCCGGCGATGAAGCTGTCGCGCCCATCGGCCAGGCAATCGACGTCGACTTCGACGGCGTCGGTCAGATAGCGGTCGATCAACAGCGGCCGCTTCTCGGAGACGGCGAATTCGGAAGGGCGGTCGAGATCGGCGGCGAGCCGGGCGACGTAGCGATCGAGCTGTGCCGGCTCATGCACGATTTCCATGGCGCGCCCGCCCAGGACGTAGGATGGGCGGATCACGATCGGATAACCGACCTCGTCGGCAATCTTGCGGGCTTTTTCCGGCGAGGTGGCGATGCCGCTCTTGGGCTGGCGCAGCTTGAGTCGGTCGAGCAGCTCGCGGAACCGATCGCGGTCTTCAGCCAAGTCGATCGCATCGGGCGAGGTGCCGAGGATTGGCACGTTCGCTTTTTCGAGCGTCTCGGCGAGCTTGAGCGGCGTCTGGCCGCCGAACTGAACGATCACGCCGTGCAGCGTACCGCTCTTGCGCTCGGTATCGATGATCTCGATCACGTCCTCGGCGGTGAGCGGCTCGAAATAGAGCCGATCGGAAGTGTCGTAGTCGGTCGACACCGTCTCCGGATTGCAGTTGATCATGATGGTTTCGTAGCCGACGTCCTTGAGTGCGAAGGCCGCGTGGCAGCAGCAATAATCGAACTCGATACCTTGGCCGATGCGGTTTGGACCACCGCCGAGAATGATGACTTTCTTTTTGTCGGAAGGCGCGGCCTCGTCGGCGACGTGGCCGGCAAAAGGCGGTTCGTAGGTCGAATACATGTAGGCGGTCGGCGCGGCGAATTCGGCGGCGCAGGTGTCGATCCGTTTGAACACCGGGCGCACGCCGAGCGCGCGGCGCCGCTCGGCAACGTCGCCGACCGCAACACCGGTCAATCGGGCGAGCCGGGAGTCGGAAAAACCTTTTGCCTTGAGCCGCCGCATCGCACCGGCGGTGGCCGGCAAGCCCTTGGTGCGAATCTCATCCTCGGCCTCGATCAATTCGCGGATCTGCGCGAGGAACCAGTGATCGATCCGGCAAGCGCTATGGATATCGGCATCGTTCATGCCGAGCCGCATCACCTGCGCGACCTTAAGTATTCCATCCGGCGAGGGCGTGCCGAGCGCGGCGCGGATCACGTTCTTGTCGTCGCCTTCGCCGAGGCCCGGTATCGCCACTTCGTCCAGCCCGCTGAGGCCGGTTTCCAGCGAGCGTAGCGCTTTTTGCAGGCTCTCCTGAAACGTGCGGCCGATCGCCATCGCCTCGCCGACCGATTTCATCGAGGTGGTGAGCACCGCTTCCGCGCCGGGAAATTTCTCGAAGGCGAAGCGCGGAATCTTGGTGACCACGTAATCGATGGTCGGTTCGAACGACGCGGGCATGGCGCCGCCGGTGATGTCGTTTTTGATCTCGTCGAGGGTATAGCCGACGGCGAGCTTGGCGGCGACCTTGGCAATCGGAAAGCCGGTCGCCTTCGAGGCCAGCGCCGAGGAGCGCGACACCCGCGGATTCATCTCGATCACCACCAGCCGGCCGTCGCGCGGATTGATCGCGAATTGCACGTTCGAGCCGCCGGTCTCGACCCCGATCTCGCGCAACACCGCGATCGAGGCGTCGCGCATGATCTGATATTCCTTGTCGGTCAGTGTCAGCGCCGGCGCGACGGTGATCGAGTCGCCGGTGTGTACGCCCATCGGATCGATGTTTTCGATCGAGCAAACGATGATGCAGTTGTCGTTCTTGTCCCGCACCACCTCCATCTCGAATTCTTTCCAGCCGAGCACCGACTCCTCGATCAGCACTTCGGAGGTGGGCGAGGCGTCGATGCCGCGCTCGACGATATCGATGAACTCGGCCTTGTTGTAGGCGATGCCGCCGCCGGTGCCGCCGAGCGTGAACGACGGCCGGATGATCGCCGGCAAACCGATATCGTCGAGGGCTTCGAGCGCCTGGATCAGCGTCTTGACCTGATGCGAGCGCGGCGTCGCCAGTCCGATCTTGGTCATGGCGTCGCGAAACAGCTTACGGTCCTCGGCCTTGTCGATGGCCTCGGCGGTCGCGCCGATCATCTGCACGCCGTATTTTTCGAGCACGCCCATTTTGCGCAACGACAACGCGGTGTTGAGCGCGGTCTGCCCGCCCATGGTCGGCAACAGCGCGAAACCACCGGGAAGAACTTGGCGTTCTTTCTCGATGATCTTGGCGACGATCTCCGGCGTGATCGGCTCGATGTAAGTCGCATCCGCCAGATCCGGATCGGTCATGATGGTTGCGGGATTGGAATTGACCAGAACGATCCGGTAGCCCTCGGCCTTGAGCGCCTTGCAGGCCTGCGTGCCGGAATAGTCGAACTCGCACGCCTGGCCGATCACGATCGGCCCCGCGCCGATGATCAGGATCGAGGAGATGTCGGTCCGTTTAGGCATTGCTTCCGCTTCTGTGATCGTCATTCCGGGGCGCGGGCGTCAGCCCGCGAAACCGGAACATATTCACCGACCGTGGTTATGGATTCCGGATTCGGCCTTCGGCCGGCCCGGAATGACGGGAACACACAAAAAAAGAGCGCCCTTAGGCGCGGTGGCGGCGGGGGCCGACCCCGCGCGAGCGCTGTTTAGACGAGAAATTCCAGGCAGGGAAGGGTCTGTGCCGCTTTAGTCTCCGCTAACCAGAACGCCAGCCCTCGCAACATTTGGCGTCGGTCCTCGTTATCTCCAAGGGTCAGCGGCGAATTAAGCCAAATGCTGCAGAAACGTCCGGATTTGTCGTTTTGGGTCAGTCTGGCCGCGACGGCATTACTGGTGGTCACGACCCCACTGCATCGGAACGGCAAAAGCCGGCACTGGTGGTCGCGGCCTGTGGAAAAGAACGAGCGGCCGTTTGGCGAGCCGCGCAGCTCCGAGGAGCCGCACGCCATCGAGCTTGAGCGCGCGCAGGAGCATGGCCGCGGCCGTCACGCTACCCACCCGCTGCAAATCCCCTGGGCCGGCTGGACCGACATCCTCTGGCGGACCTATGCGGAGATGCAATCGGACCGGCTGCTCTCGATCGCCGGCGGCGTCGCCTTCTTTGTCCTGTTGTCGATCTTCCCCGCCATCACCGCGCTGGTCTCGGCGTACGGCCGCTTCTTTAATGCCGCGACCGTCACCAATAATATTTCGCTCCTGCGTGACGTGGTGCCCGCCAATATGCTCGACATCATCCACGAGCAAGCCAACCGTATCGCCTCCAACAGCGGCCGCGCGCTCACTATCGGCATCATCGCCGGCACGCTGGTGTCGCTGTGGAGCACCATGAGCGGCGTCAAAGCGATGATCGACGCGCTCAACGTGATCTACGAGCAGAAGGAAGGACGCAGCTTCATCAAGCTTACCCTGGTGGCGCTGGCGTTCACGTTGTCGGGTTTCGCGACCTTGCTGCTGGCGATCGCCGCCGTCGTGGTGCTGCCATTGCTTCTCGCGTCGGTCGGGCTTGGCGGCTTGACCGAAACGCTGACGCGGCTGGTGCGTTGGCCGGTGCTGCTGCTGGTTCTGCTATTCGGTCTCACGCTGCTTTACCGCTATGGTCCGGACCGCCGCGCCGCACGCTGGCAGTGGGTCAGTGTCGGCAGCATGCTCGCCTCAATCACCTGGATGGTGGTGTCCTACCTGTTCTCCTGGTATCTGGCGAGCTTCGCCAACTATAACGCCACGTATGGCTCGCTCGGCGCCGTCGCCGGCTTGATGGTGTGGCTGTGGCTTTCCACCATCGTGGTGTTGCTCGGCGCCGAACTCAACGCCGAGATCGAGCATCAGACCGCGCGCGATTCCACCGTCGGCGGCGAGAAACCGCTCGGCGTGCGCGGCGCGGTGATGGCGGATACGGTCGGCGCGAAGCAACGTAATCGAGGGCGCTGACACCATCGATGCAGGCCGAGTGGCTGCGATTGGGTCGTCGGCGGGTTCGGTCCTACAAGGTCCGTTGTTTATCGCCGCATTCCTTGCAGATGTAGGCGACCCTGGTCTGCCCCGGGGCTGCCGTCACGCGGTTCGGCGCTCCGCACTTGCCGCATTTGGTTTCGATGCGGGTCTGGCCCTGCTTGATGGTGACGGACTTCCGCTCCAACGCCTCTTTCACCAGACGTTCGGTTTCGTCACGCATCGATTGCTTCGACATATCGGGTCTTTCTGCTTGCCGCGCCGTGAGGTCCTACACGCGCAAGGCGATGTCGGCAACGTACATTTGGCTCCCCTCAGCGCGGTTTGGCATAGAACGCCATCCGTGCCTGATTGTGGCCGATATTCTTCGGCATGCGTTGCGCGGTGAAACCGGCGCCGGAAAGCTTCTCGATCATCGCGGTTTCGCCATAACGCGTCAGTCCGAGCCGCGAGCGCAGCCGCCAATACCTCGAAAACAGCATGCGGGTCAGTCCCCACATTGCGGCGAAGAAAAAGCCGTCGGCTCCGGCGAATTGCAGCAGCGCGATCGCGTCCGCGGCCGCAGCGACGTTCGGCTGTAGAATATCGCTGACAACGAGCAAGCCGCCGGGCTTGACCAGCCGGTGAAACAGCGCAAACAGCGCGCCGGCTCCGGCCGGTGTCATATATTGCGCGACCGAATGCAGGACGATCAGATCGAGGGTGTGCTCCGGCAGGCGCGCGATCTCGTGTGGCGCCACCACGTGGATTTTTCCGTTGCCGGCAAGCCGCGCCGCCAGCGCTTCGCGTACTTTCGGCGCGGCTTCGCATAACCAGACTTCCGCCGCGGCGCCGGCGATAATCTCGGCGTGCAGCGCTTCGCCCGAGCCGTAATCGAGCACGCGCGCGTCCGGATTGGCGACCAGCGCGGCAATTTGCTGCGCGATCAGCCGATAATGCACGTCCTTGTGGCGGGCATTGACGTAGATGAAATGCGGGCTGTCCCAGAACCCGACCCAATCGCCAATCATGTACGCCACAGCGCCATCAGCGGACCTTTGGGTCCGAACACCGGGTCGGTGAGCGGCAACGGCACGTCCGGGATGCTGGTGAGCGCTCTTGCGTGTTCGGCCTTGCTGCCGCGGCAAAGATTGTATTTGCCGGTCGGCGGATAGGCGCCGATCACCATCAATTCGGAGCTTTCCATCACGCGCTGGTGGCCGGTGCCGGCGGGAAGAACGACCACATCGCCGGCTGCGATCTCGATCACGCGACCCTTCTCGCCGCCGAACCGCACCCGCGCGAAGCCGCGCGCCACGCCCATCGCCTCGTGGATCATCGAATGATAGTGCACGTAAGGATAGACGCCGTTGCGCCATAAGCCGCCCCAGCCGTTGGCCGCGAACGCTTTCTCGACCACGCGTTCGGGGTCGGGCGAACCGGTCAGATCGATGGCGCCGCGGTAGAGCACGAACGGCAACGGATTGTTGGGGATGCGGCCGTCGTCGGCGAAGACGTACGTGATCGGCTGCGCGGCAGCCTTTTTTGCGGTCGGCATGGAGGACCCGCTTAGCCCCGCTTGAACTTGCGCATGTGACCGACGAAGCGGTCGAACAGATAATGGCTGTCGCGCGGGCCGGGCGAGGCTTCCGGATGATATTGCACCGAGAACACCGGCCGGTCGTTGAGTGCGATACCGCAATTGGAGCCGTCGAACAGCGAGATATGGGTCTCGATCGCGTTCGCCGGCAAGCTTCTGCGATCGACTGCGAAGCCGTGGTTCATCGAGGTGATCTCGACCTTGCGGGTGACGAGGTCCTGCACCGGATGATTGGCGCCGTGATGACCCTGATGCATTTTCATGGTCTTGCCGCCGACCGCGATCGCCAGCATCTGGTGGCCGAGGCAGATGCCGAACACCGGCTTTTTCTCGATCAAGCTGCGGATCACCGGCACGGTGTAGGCTCCGGTCGCGGCCGGATCGCCGGGCCCATTGGAGAGAAAGATGCCGTCGGGTTTGAGCGCCAAAATGTCGGCGGCCGACGTCTGCGCCGGCACCACCGTCACCTTGCAGCTATGGTCCGCCAACTGGCGCAGGATGTTGCGCTTGATGCCGTAATCGATGGCGATGACGTGAAACTCCGCCGGCTCGCGCATCGCCCCGTAGCCTTCGCCCAATCGCCACGGCGTCTCGGTCCAGGAAAAGCGCTGGCCGGTGGTCACCATCGGGACCAGGTCCATGCCGACGAGACCCGGCCAGGCCTTGGCTTCCTTTTTCAGCGCGGCAAGATCGAAGCGGCCGGACGGCTCGTGCGCGATGACCGCGTTCGGCATGCCCTTTTCGCGGATGAACGCGGTGAGCGCGCGGGTGTCGATGCCGGCGAGACCGATCACGCCGCGGCTTTTCAGCCATTGGTCGAGGCCGCGCGTGGCGCGGTAATTCGACGGCGAGGTGATCGCCGAATGCAGAATGACGCCGCGCGCGCCGGGCGTCGCCGCGAGGTTGACGGTTTCGATGTCTTCCTCGTTGGTGCCGACGTTGCCGATATGGGGAAAGGTGAAGGTGATGATCTGGCCGGCATAGGACGGATCGGTGAGGATTTCCTGGTACCCGGTCATCGCGGTATTGAAGCAGACCTCGCCGACCGCATGCCCGGTCGCGCCGAAGCCAAAGCCTTCCAGCACGGTGCCGTCGGCGAGCACCAAAAGCGCCGTCGGCTTGGGCTCGTCCCAGAGGCTTTGCGTCTGCGGTTGTGTCAGCATCGACAAACGCCTAAATCTTGGTCGCGCCCGCCGACCGCATGTGGGCGAATTTTACCAATTGTTGAGAGGCCATAGCCGTGTTGCGCGATGAGATCAATAATGCGCTGAAAGTCGCCATGAAGGCCGGCGACAAGCGCCGCGTATCGACGCTGCGGCTGGTCAACGCCGAGATTCTTAAGCGCGAGACCAGCGCCGCCGAGCGCCTTTCGCTCAACGATGCCGAAATCCTCGACGTGATGGGCAAGATGAACAAGCAGCGCCAGGAATCGCTCGAGATTTACGAAAAGGCCGGCCGGGCCGAGCTTGCCGCGCAGGAGCGCGAGGAGATCGAGATCATCTCGGCCTATATGCCCAAGCATCTTTCCGACATGGAGGCGGGCGAGGCCATTTCGGCGCTGATCAAGGAGCTGGGCGCCGCCACCATCAAGGATATGGGCCGCACCATGGCCGCGCTTAAGGAGCGCTTCGCCGGGCGGATGGATTTCGGCAAGGCCAGCGCCATGGTGAAGAAACTGCTCGCGGGCCAGGCCTAAGCGCGTTTCTTGGGCTTCTGCTGCATATAGGATCGCAGCACCGCGTTCATACGTCGCTGATAGCCGGGCCCCTCTTTCTTGAAGTAATCGAGCACATCCTCGTCGACGCGGATCGAAATCGCCTTCTTTTTCGGGGGGATGACGAGAACCGCCTTGGACCAGTCGATGTCCTTGAATTCTTCCCAATCGGGATCGTTGGCGATAGAGGCGTCGA
>DATKRE010000251.1:0-2954 GCA_035532335.1 Xanthobacteraceae bacterium
CACGGATCGCCGGCTTGTCCATCATCTCCATCCCGCCCGGAACGATGCCGGCACCGATGATCGCCGCGACGCAGGCGCCGGCGCTTTCGTTCGAGGGGAAGCCGATCAGCATGGCGCGCGCCATGGTCGGCTTGCGCAGCAACCGCACCGTCACCTCGGTGACGACGCCGAGCAGTCCTTCGGAGCCGACCATCACGCCCAGCAAGTCGTAACCGCCGCTGTCGAGATGCTTGCCGCCGAGACGCAGCACCGTCCCGTCCATCAGCACCATCTCGATGCCGAGCACATTGTTGGTCGTCAGTCCGTATTTGAGGCAATGCACGCCGCCCGAATTCTCCGCCACATTGCCGCCGATCGAGCAGGCGATCTGGCTCGACGGATCCGGCGCGTAATAGAAACCGGCGTGCTGCACGGCATCGGTGATGCCGAGATTGGTGACGCCCGGCTGCACGACCGCGCAGCGATTGTCGTAGTCGATCTCGAGGATGCGGTTGAACTTGGACAGACCGACGACGATGCCGTCCTCTAACGGCAACGCGCCGCCGGACAGCGAGGTGCCGGCGCCGCGCGGCACCACCTTGAGCGCCGATTTATCGCAATAGGCGAGAACCCGCGAGACTTCCTCGGTCGTCGACGGAAGCACCACCAGGAGCGGCAGCGCGCGGTAGGCGGTCAGCCCATCGCTCTCGTAGGGGCGGCGCTCGTTCTCGGACTCGATCACGGCGTCGGGCGCGGCGCAGAGCCGACGCAGGTCCGCCGCGATTGCGCTCCGGCGCGCGATCACCGCAGCATCGGGCTCGGGCATCAGCATGATGGCCCCATGTTGGGCGCGGCCGTGGTTGCTGCCAACAACAAAAAACCGCGCCGGAGCGCGGTTTTTCTAAGCGATGGCACCAGCGGCTGTCAGCCCTGTCGGGCCTTGTATCGCGGATTGACCTTGTTGATGACGTAGACGCGGCCCTTGCGGCGCACGATGCGGCAATTCTTGTCGCGCGCCTTCAGCGATTTGAGTGAGTTCTTGATTTTCATGATTGGGCCAGACTGCAAAGGACCTTTGGAAGGTCGCGAAAATAGGAGAGAAACGATGACCGAGTCAACCGTCGGCACTGTCTCAGTTTGAATTAGGTGGTGCTTGTGGGAATCATCGCGAGCCGAAATCCGCTATATTTCTTCTTGACCGCCATCCTTAAAACGACCAAGCCCCATGGCACCCACACAAGAATGGAAGCAATCACGCCACCGATTCGACCGGCCCTTTGACCAAGCGCAACGTCCCCATGTCCGACGATGTAAAAGGTCATCATGGCAGCAATGAGTCCCCCAATACCGCCGGCAATCGAGCCGAGGATCGCGCCACCGATGGCGCCCCTCCAAACCACGAGCCACCAAACGCTTGCGGTCCGTCCCCACGTCAATTCTAATTCTTGCATTGGCCCCTCCCGCCTCTAAGTCAATCATGAGATATTAGTCTCATGCCGAAAGGTCCCCAAGGCCAGAAGCGCCCCGGTGATGTGGTAGGCGCCGCCGTGATGGTCGCGAAGATCGCGAAGGCGAAGCCGAGTGACAAGGAGCCGGGGAAGTGAGCGTTGTAGGCTATACCGAGACCGTCATGGTGTGGGGCAAGCCATGCGAAGTCAAAGTTCACCAGAAATCTAAATCGGTATGGATTGCGACCGGCGAATATATGGACGAAACCCATTCAACGAAGGACGCGACCGCTGGCGCAGCAATCAAGCGCTGGCAGGAATGGGCGACCTTCAAAGGAAACTAGCCCATGCGCCCACAGCTATTAATTGGGCTGGGTTTGCAATCGCCAACATTCCCGCTTTGGGAGATGGCGGACATCACGGCGCTCGTTGAGTCTTGTGCCGCAGCTCCTAAGCGGCCCACTACCTATCGGAAGCGTGGCGAGGCAATTTCAAACTGAGACAGTACCCAACCGTCCGTCGATCGGAAATCAATCCCGCGCCGGTGCCGCCAGCACCTTTTCGCCCTTGGGCCGGCCACCCGCGGTATTCCGGCCGGAGAGGAAGTGCTTGATGTTGCGCGTGGCTTGGCGGAGTCGCTGCTCGTTTTCGACCAGCGCGATGCGGACATAGCCTTCGCCGTATTCGCCGAAACCGACGCCGGGCGACACCGCGACGTTGGCTTTCTCGAGCATGAGCTTGGAGAATGCGAGCGTGCCGATCTCGCGGAACTGCTCGGGAATCGGCGCCCAGGCGAACATTGACGCCGGCGGCGCCGGAATCGGCCAGCCCGCCTGGCGCAGTCCCTCGACCAGGACATCGCGCCGCTTCTTGTAACGGGCGCGAATCTCCTTGATGCACTCCTGCGGCCCGTTGAGCGCCGCCGTCGCCGCGACCTGCACCGGCGTGAAAGCGCCGTAGTCGAGATACGACTTGATGCGGGACAGCGCGGCGATGAGCCGTGCGTTACCCACCGCGAACCCGATGCGCCAGCCGGCCATGTTGTAGGTCTTGCTGAGCGAGGTGAACTCGACCGCGATGTCGCGCGCGCCGGGAATCTGCAACACCGAGGGCGGCGGGTTGTCGTCAAAATAGATTTCGGCATAGGCGAGGTCGGAGAGCAGATAGATGCCGCGCGACCGGCAGAATTCGACGACTTCGCCGTAGAAATCGAGATCGACCACCTGCGCCGTCGGATTCGCCGGGAAGTTGAGAACGAGGGCAATGGGCGCGGGCGAGCTTTGCTCGACGGCTTGTTTCAACGCCTTGAGGAAGTCGACTCCGGGGCCGATCGGCACGCTGCGCACCGACGCGCCGGCGATGATGAAGCCGAAGGCGTGGATCGGGTAGCACGGATTCGGCACCAGCACGATGTCGCCCGGCGCCGTGATCGCTTGCGCCAGATTGGCGAGGCCTTCTTTCGACCCGAGCGTCACGATGATTTCGCGATCGGGGTCGAGCTCGACGTTGAAGCGCCGTGCGTAATAC
>DATKRE010000252.1:0-34186 GCA_035532335.1 Xanthobacteraceae bacterium
AACGGGTCTAACGTTCCTCAAGGTGAACGGCCAGCTTTAGAGCGTGGAATTTGCAACGGTCCGGCCGCAAGGGTTTCGATGCAGACCAGTGGCGTGGCGTAGGACGTCAGACGGCGACGTTGTCGATCAGCCGCGTTTTGCCGAGACGAGCGGCGACCAGCAGACGAATTGGCCCCTTGCTGCGTGCGCCGACCGGCGCGAGCGTATCGGCGTGGCGGGCTTCCAGGTAGTCGAGCGCGAAGCCTGCCCGTGCGATCACGGTACCACCGTTTTCAAGGATGCCGCTTATCGGTCCGCCCGCAGCGATGCTTTTTGCGCAGTCGCCAAGCACGCGGTGCAAGACGGGCGCAACGGCGCGCTCTTTTGTCGAGAGATACGCGTTGCGCGAGGAAAGAGCGAGGCCGTCTTTTTCGCGGATTGTCGGCGCGCCTATGATGCGGGTCTTTAAATCGAGGTCGCGTGCAAGTTGGGTGAGGACCTTCAATTGCTGATAATCCTTTTCGCCGAATATCGCGACGTCCGGCCGGCATTGAATGAAAAGTTTGGCTACGACGGTGGCCACGGCCGAAAAAAAATGCGGCCGAAAGGCATCCTCCAAACCGGCGGTCGCCGGACCTTCCGGCACAATGCGCGTCGCAAAGCCGGAAGGGTACATGACTTGCACCGACGGCGACCACACCAAATCGGTTCTTGCGGCGGCGAGCCGGGAAATATCCTGGCGCAATGTACGCGGATAATTTGTTAAATCCTCGTGCGCCGCAAATTGTGTCGGATTAAGAAAGATCGAGACGACCACACGGTCGGCGCGGTGGCCGGCAAGTTTAACCAAGGCAATATGACCGGCATGCAACGCGCCCATGGTCGGGACCAGCGCAATCGTATCCCCACGATCTCGCCAAGACGCGAGTGTGCGGCTTAGCGCCGGCAACTTATGCACGACGCGCGGTCGTCGAAGCTTTGATGTCGCCGAAATTTTGGTCATAGCGTTGCAGCGTAAACACACCGGGCGCGTTTTAGCGGTGCGTCCCGTGGTTAATGATTAACTTAGCGCGACCGATGCTGTATCTTGATTCTATCTGTTGCAAGCTGGAGAAACGGATCGCCACGTTGAGGGCGCGTACCCATGTTGATGCAGGCGGACGCTGGCAAGCCGTTCTCGGCCCATGTCATCGTCCTTGGCAACGAAAAAGGCGGATCGGGTAAGTCGACTACGGCTATGCACGTCGCTGTCGCGTTGCTCCAGGCCGGCCAGCGCGTCGCTACGGTCGATCTCGACTCCCGCCAGCGCAGCTTTACCCATTACGTTGAGAATCGGCGCGATTGGGCCACGCGCGCCGGCATCAAACTCGAACATCCGCGTCATTTCTGCGTCGCGCGCGGCTTCGGCGCGCGACTAGACGAGATCGAAGCGCAAGAGTTCGCCGCCTTTGCCGAGGCCGTCAGCGCGGTGGAGCAGACCCACGATTTCGTCGTCATCGACACGCCCGGCTCCGATTCATACCTCATGCGCCTTGCTCATTCGATGGCGGACACGTTGATTACGCCGCTTAACGACAGTTTTGTCGATTTTGACGTGCTTGGGATTGTGGACCCGACCACTTTCGAGCTTACGGGCATGAGCCATTACGCCGAAATGGTTCGCGAGGCACGCCGGCAGCGGCGGCTGGTCGACGGCGGGCTGACCGATTGGATCGTCATCCGAAATCGTCTCTCAACGCTCGGCTCGCGCAACAAGCGGCTGGTCGGTGCGGGTGTGGAGGCGCTTTCAAGGCAGCTCGGTTTCCGCAGCATCGACGGTTTTGCCGAACGCGTGGTGTATCGGGAATACTTTCCGCGCGGCCTCACAGCGCTCGACAACATCGACGAAAGTGCGCTGGGCCAGCGCGCTAACCTTTCGCATAATACTGCGCGCGACGAAGTTAAATGCCTGATCGACGCGCTGAAGCTTCCGATTGACGATCGCGGCAGGCGCCGTGCGGTAGCCCGGGCGGAGTGGGCTGCCTCGCTCGACAAGCCGCTCGATACCCACGATCTGCTCGGCTAGTGGAGCGGATTTGACATTCGCTAGCCGCCTAGTGTCCCGATTCCGAAGTTCGCCTATCCGTGCGGCTCGTCTCGATGCGAACTTCGGAATCAAAGGGACACTAGCAATTATAAAATTCTAGTGTGGCTTTGGATTTGAAGTTCCTCTCAATGCTTGCCGCGACGATAGAGGAACTTCAAATCCGCCACACTAGCGGCAAACTCGTGAAGCGAATGTCAAATCCAAAGCTCCACTAAGCCTTTATATTTGCTTGTGGTCCTTTTAATTCTAACATTCGCATGAGAGTACGCCGAACACGGATGCGAATGTTAGAATTGGACCACTAGTGGAGCGGATTTGACATTCGCTAGCCGCCTGGCGGCAAACTCGTGAAGCGAATGTCAAATCCAAAGCTCCACTAAGCCTTTATATTTGCTAGTGGTCCTTTTAATTCTAACATTCGCGTGAGAGTACGCCGAACACGGATGCGAATGTTAGGGTTGGACCACTAGCTGCGCTCCACCGGGAGATCGGGGCGTCCGCCCCATTCGGTCCACGAGCCGTCAAACAGGCCTTTTGGCTCTTTGCCGACGGCGTCGAGTGCAAAGGTGAGGATTGCTGCGGTCAGCCCCGAACCGCAGGTGGTGATGATCGGCTTGTCGAGATCGACCCCGGCGTCCTTGAAGGCCTTCTCGATACGTAGACGCGGCGCCAGATGGCCGTTCTCGACCAGTTTCGTAAAGGGCACATTGAAGGAGCGTGGCATGTGTCCCGAACGAAGCCCAGGGCGTGGCTCCGGCGCCTTGCCGGAAAAGCGCTCCGCCGAGCGGGCATCGACGACTTGCACGCTGTCGTCGGTCAACGCCATACGCACCTCGGCGAGCATCGCGACGGCGCCGACATTCATTTCTGCGTTGAATTTTTTCGGCTGCCGCTTGACGTCGCCCGTTTCCAGCGCGCGGCGTTCGACCTTCCATTTCGGCAAACCGCCGTCGAGGATCAGGACATTTTTGGCGCCAAAGAGCCGGCACGTCCACCATACGCGCGGCGCCGAATAGAGGCCGGTACTGTCATAGACGACGATGGTATCGCCGTCGCCGATGCCAAGCGCGCCCGCCGCTTCGCCAAATTGCTTCGGGCCGGGCAGCATGTGCGGCAATTCGGTGGAGTGGTCGCTGACGGTATCAATGTCGAAAAACACCGCGCCGGGAATGTGGCCGGCGCGGCATTCTGCCCCGACGTCGCGCTTCTCTCCCGGCGAGGGATAAGAGCCATCGACGACGACGACGTTTTCATCGCGCAAATGCTCGGCGAGCCAATCGGTCGAGACCAGCCAGCGGCTGGTCGGGGAGGGTTCGGAGCTGTCTTCGGGTCTAAGCATGGCGATCCATTACGACAACGCGCCCGCAGCCGCGATGTTCAGGCAAAAGGAACTTTGATTTCCGAATGGCGCTCAAGCCAAGCGGGAACTGGCAGCTTCTTCTCGCGCAGGAATTGCGGATTGAACAGCTTCGATTGGTAGCGCGTTCCGTAGTCGCACAAGATGGTAACGATGGTATGGCCGGGTCCAAGGTCCCTGGCGAGACGGACAGCGCCGGCAATGTTGATGCCTGACGAGCCGCCGAGGCACAGGCCTTCATGTTCGAGTAAATCGAAAATGATCGGCACCGCCTCATTGTCCGGAATCTGATAGGCGACGTCGATCGGCGCTCCTTCCAGATTCTTGGTGATGCGGCCTTGACCGATGCCTTCGGTGATCGACGAGCCTTCGGATTTCAGTTCTCCGGTCGTGTAATAGCTGTACAGCGCGGCTCCCATCGGATCGGCAAGGGCGATGCGCACCGCCTTGTTGAAAGATTTGAGCGCGATCGCGACGCCCGCGAGCGTGCCGCCGGTGCCGACGGCGGATACGAAACCGTCGACCTTGCCGTCGGTCTGCCGCCAGATTTCCGGCCCAGTCGTCTCGATATGGCCCTGCCGGTTGGCGACGTTGTCGAATTGGTTGGCCCAGATCGCGCCGTTCTTCTCGGTCTTTGCCAGTTGTTCGGCGAGCCGGCCGGACAGCTTTACGTAATTGTTCGGATTGGAATACGGCACAGCTGGCACTTCGACGAGTTCGGCGCCACACAGCCGCAGCGTATCCTTCTTCTCGCTGCTCTGGGTTTCCGGGATGACGATCACCGAACGAAACCCCATGGCGTTGCCGACGAGCGCAAGCCCGATCCCGGTATTGCCGGCGGTGCCCTCGACGATGACGCCACCGGGCTTGAGCGTGCCTTTTTTCACCGCGTCCTGGATGATGAATAACGCGGCACGGTCTTTGACCGATTGCCCGGGATTCATGAACTCGGCCTTGCCGAGAATAGTGCAGCCGGTCGCGGCGGACACGCGCTCAAGCTTGATCAGCGGCGTGTTGCCGATGGCTTCGACGATGCCCTCACTGAACTGCATCGACACAACCTCAAAGGGCGGCGACCCTAAACGACTAAACCCTTGGGAACAAGGGTGGATCGAATGCCGCCCAAACTCGCAAGATTGTCGAAACCATAGCGCCGGATCACGGATGCTGACGTAAGCCTATTCACCGATTGTTTCCAGCCGCCGACGTAACTCCGAGCAAGACGAGGTTTCCAGCAGGCGCTAGCGGTAGCGGTGGGTCTGGCGGAGCGCGATGAATCTCGACGTCAACACGCTGTTTCTTGTGACGATCTACGTGGAAGCAATCCTCGGATTGCTGCTGCTGTTCGCCTGGGCACAAAATACCGCGATCATCGCCCTGGCATGTTGGGGCTTTGCGGATTTGTTGCGCGCCGGCTCGATCATGCTGTTCGGGCTTTACGGCTCGGTTTCCGACCTAATTTCGATCGATTTCGCCAACGTCATCCTGTTCACGGCGTTTGCGCTGACGTGGACTGGCGCGCGCCTGTTCGATCATCGTCGCCCGCGACCAGCGCTGATGTTCGCCGGTGCTCTGCTGTGGCTCGTTACCAGCCACATACCCGCCTTCAATGATTCCTTCCAACTACGCATGCTGCTCTCGTCCGGCATCGTCACCGCTTACACCTGGGCCACGGCGTACGAATTCTGGCGCGGACGGAGCGAGCCGCTCGTTTCGCGCTGGCCGGCCATCTTCATGCTGTTCGCGCATGGTTCGCTTTTTCTCCTGCGCACGCCGATCGGCGCCGTGCTGCCGTGGGTGCCGGCTACCAACCAGCTGTTCGAAAGCGTTTGGCTCACGGTGCTGAGCTTCGAGGCGCTGCTGTTTACGATTTCGATCGCCTTTATCCTCCTCGCCATGGCGAAGGAGCGTACCGAGCATCGCCACAAGACCGCGGCGCTTGTTGACCCGCTGACCGGTGTCGCCAACCGCCGCGCGTTCCTGCAGGACGGCGAGGCGCAGCTCAAACGTCAGGTTGCCGATCCGCATCCGACGGCGGTGATGCTGCTCGACCTCGATAATTTCAAGTCGATCAACGACCGTTTCGGCCACGCAATCGGCGATCGGGCGCTGGAAATTTTCGCCGACGTGGCGAGCGGCTCGATGCGGCATATTGATCTGTTTGGGCGCCTCGGCGGTGAGGAATTCGCCGCGCTATTGCGCGATACCAACCGCGAACGCGCGATGGCGATCGCCGAGCAGATCCGCGTTGGCTTCGCCGAAGCCACCCGTGAGGTTGAAGGACGGCCGGTGGGCGCGACTGTGAGCATCGGCATTGTCATCAGTCACGACGCCGTGCTCGACCTCTCCGCGCTATTGGCGCAAGCCGATCATGCGCTCTATCGCGCCAAGGATTCAGGCCGCAATCGCGTCGAAATAGCCTCGATCGAGCTGATCCTCGACCGTGCCCGTCGCGCTGCGGACGAGGCGACCGTGGTGAGCGGCAGGGGAAGGCCGGCGGCCAAGTCGGCGGCGTGAGGCGACGTTTCGGCAGGTATTTATACGTACGCCGTGGTCGCGATGGTTTTAAGAGATCAGTGACGCGCGACTGATGCAATCCGCCCGCTTTGCGATGCGAGCGAGTCGGGCGCGATGATCCATCTTCACATTCTCCTGGTCGATGATGAAACCGATATGCGACAGGCGGTAGAAGCCGCGCTGTCGCCTGATCCATTCTTCACCGTACGCGATTGCGCCTCGGGAGCGGAGGCGCTGACGGCGGCAATTGCTTGGCGGCCGGATCTTATTCTCCTTGATGTCTTCATGGCGGAACTTGACGGTCCGGCGGTCGTGGCGCGGTTGCGTGCCGACAAACGCACGGCGCCGATCCCCGTGGTCTTCCTCACGGCGTGCCGGGACGGCAGCGAGCACCGGCGCTTCAAAGCGCTTGGCGCCGCGGGCGTGATCGCCAAGCCCTTCGATCCGCGTACGCTCGCCGGGGAAATCCGCCGCTTTGTTGCGGTCGAAAACGTCCTCCTGCCGGTGCGCGAGCGCTTTTTGCAGCGTCTCAAGGAAGACGCCACCGCGCTTTTCGCCTGGCGCTCGCAACTGGGCGGGAAACCCTCAAGTCTCGCCATGACGCGCATCAACGAGATCGCGCACGCGCTGGCCGGGGCCGGGGGGACTTACGGCTTCGCCGGGATTAGCTGCGCCTCAGCCGCGCTGTCCGCGGCCGCCGAAAATCATCTGGCCGGGCGGGCCGAGCCGATCGAGGTGGAACGGGCGCTCAACCGGCTGCTGGAGGATTTCACCTTAGGACCAATGCCTGGAGCTCGACCCTGCGGCGGTTCGCGGCCCGCATAGGTCGCCTGCCACTGCAACGGTTCATCTTCGTGCTCCGGTTTGCTAGGCTCATCCGAACAGAGCCGCCGCCAGCCGGGAGACCAGTCATGCTCGACACCGTCACGCGCCAAGCCGCCGCACCATTCGATACTGCCCGGCTCGACCGGCTGATGGACGCGGCCGGGATCGACGTTCTCTTCGCGACGTCGAAACCCAACGTGCAATACCTGCTCGGCGGCCATCGGTCGTTCTTCTTCGACACCATGGATGCGATCGGAATCACACGCTATCTGCCCGTCGTCGTCTACGTGAAGGGTGCGCCGCAGAAGGCCGGCTATTTCGGCCATCGCATGGAGGGCTACCAGACCGAGATCAAGCCGTTCTGGGTGTCGGAGACCAACACCAGGAGTTCCGGTGCGGTCGACGTGATGCAACGCGCCGCCGAATACGTCCACAAGCTTGCGGTGAAGCCCAAGCGCATCGGCGTCGAACTGGCATTCATCCCCGCCGCATCGGCGGATGCACTGCGCAAGGTATTTCCGGACGCTGAGATCAAGGATGCGCTGTTCGTGCTGGAGCGGTTGCGCGCGCGCAAGACGCCGGAGGAGCTGGAACAGCTCCGCCGCGCTTCCGAACTCGTCATCGATTCCATGCTCGCGGTCTTTGGCGGGCACGGCGCAGGCTCCACTAAGGAAGAAATGGCCGAGGCGTTGCGCCGCGAGGAAACCGTGCGCGGACTAGCGTTCGATTATTGCCTGATCGCCGCCGGCGCCAGTCATAACCGGGCGCCATCGGACCAACGCTGGGAGCAGGGCGATCCGCTGTCGGTCGATTCCGGTGGCAATTACCACGGTTATATCGGCGACCTGGCACGCATGGGCGTGGTCGGCGAGCCTGACAGCGAGCTGGTTGATTTGCTGGCCGAGGTCGAGGCGGCGCAGCAAGCGGCGTTCAAGCCGATCCGCGCCGGCGTCAATGGCGGAGAGATTTACGCGGGCGCCGATGGCGTCTTGAAGAAATCAAAATTGCACAACCACTACGAATTTCTTGCTCATGGCATGGGCCTCGTCAGCCACGAAGCGCCGCGGCTCACCAGTACGGGTCCGGTGCCCTATGACGGTTACGACGCGGACAAACCGCTCGAAGCCGGAATGGTGATTTCCGTCGAGACCACGTTGCTGCACCCGCGCCGCGGCTTCATCAAGCTGGAAGATACCGTCGCGGTCACTCCGACCGGCCACGAAATCTACGGCAACCGCGCCCGCGGCTGGAACAGGGCAGGCCGTTAGGGGCTTATTCGGCCGGCGTAAGCGGAGCTTGGGCACGCACCACGCCATAGCGCCGATTGCGCTCAAGCTCTTCGATGTCGCGGCGCAGTTTGCGCAAGTATCCGAAATAGGCGACGCCGCCCGTGACCCAGCACGCACCAGTGATGCCGAACATCGCGGAATCGACATCCGGAAATAACTTCTTGATCGCTACGCACGACATCCCCCACGCGATCAGGACGACCAGTGTTCGCGGTAAAAGGTAAGCCATGATTCGTGCCTCACAGAATGCGGGCGCGATGGTGCTGGTGTATGGTTACCGGGAGGTAAACGGATGCTCGCGGGATGCGCGGACGGGCACCAATGCTGGGGGAGGCGATGCGTATCGAGTATTCCAATATTCCGCATGACGGCCTGATCGGGGTCGGCCACAATACGACCGGGAAACGCCGGGTGTAAGCATGTCCGACCATTTCGACGATCTGGAAACCCGCGCGCCGGAGGCGCGCGAACGCGGCCAATTCGGCCAGTTGCCGAGCGTGATCGCCCATGCGCTGAGCGCCCCGGGTTGGGCGGCGCAGCTAGCCGGCATCGATCCGTTGTCGGTCGGCTCGCGCAGCGCGCTGGCCAAGTTGCCGGTGCTGCGCAAATCCGACCTCAAGGACTTGCAGCAAAAGCAACCGCCGCTCGGCGGCTTTGCCACCCGCCCGCCGGGGCGGCTCAAGCGGCTATTGATGTCGCCCGGTCCGATTTTCGAGCCGGAAGGCCATGGCGGTGATTTCTGGAACGCATCTCGTGCGCTCTTTGCTGCCGGCTTTCGCGCCGGTGATGTGGTGCACAATTCGTTTTCCTATCATCTCACTCCCGGCGGTTTTATTTTGGAGGCGGGCGCGCACGCGCTCGGCTGTGCGGTGGTTCCCGGCGGGGTCGGCAATACCGAGCAGCAACTCGATGCGATCGGACATTTGCAGCCGGTTGGCTACACCGGCACGCCGGATTTTCTCAAAATCCTGCTCGATGCCGCGCAGAAATCCGGCAAGGATGTGTCATCGATCAAGCGCGGCCTTGTCTCCGCCGCGGCGCTGCCATCGTCGCTGCGCGCCGAGCTGAAATCGCGCGGCGTTGCGGTGTTGCAGTGTTACGCCACCGCCGAGCTCGGGGTGATTGCTTACGAGACCGAAGCGATCGAGGGCATGGTGATCAACGAGAGCGTCATTGTCGAGATCGTGCGGCCGGGTACCGGCGATCCGGTGCCGGACGGCGATGTGGGCGAGGTTGTCGTCACCTCGTTCAATTCCGATTATCCGATGATCCGCCTCGCCACCGGCGACCTCTCCGCCATCATGCCCGGACGCTCGCCGTGCGGACGCACCAACGCGCGCATCAAGGGTTGGATGGGGCGCGCCGACCAGACTACCAAGATCAAAGGCATGTTCGTGCATCCGGGCCAGGTTGCCGAAGTCGCCAAACGCCATCCCGAGCTTGGCCGCGTGCGGTTGTCGGTGACGCGCGAGGACGAACAGGATTCCATGACGCTGTCCGCTGAATGCCAGGCGCAAGCAGGCGGACTAGCCGACGCCGTGGCGGCGACCTTGCAGTCGGTGACCAAGATGAAAGGGAAGGTGAACTTCGTCGCGCCCGGCACTCTGCCGAACGACGGCAAGATCATCGCCGATGAGCGGTCGGTGGGGTAGGGGAGGATCAGCGGCCCCGAAACTTCGCCTTGCGCTTGCTGTGAAACGCGTCGACGCCTTCGCGGAAATCGTCGGACTGGCGCAAGCGGCTGTAACCATGGCCTTCCAGCTCGATCGCCACCGATAAAGTCGCGTCCTCGGTATCGTTGAGGAGTTTCTTGGCAGTGCGCTGTGCCAGCGGCGAGAAGCCGCGCAATTCTTCGACGAGCGCGTCGGTCGCCTTTTCCAGTTCGCCGTCGGCCACACATTCGGTGGCAATGCCCCAATCGAGAGCCTGCTTCGCCGGAATGCGCTTTGATCGCATCACGATGTCCTTGGTGCGGGTGATGCCAACGATTTTTTGCAACCGCGCCGAGCCGCCGGAGCCGGGAATTTGTCCAAGCCGCTGCTCGGGGAGCGCGTAGAAGCAAGTTTCCGAGGCGATGCGGAAATCGCAGGCAAGTGAAATCTCGAAGCCGACGCCGAAGCAATAGCCGCGGTTGGCGGCGATTACCGGCTTTGAGCAGCGCGCCGGCGCCGCGATGTTCCAGGCGAGCTTCGACACATGTTCCGGCGACGCTTCCAGAAAGCCCTTGATGTTGCCGCCGGAAGAGAAATGCTCACCAACCGCGCACAGCACGATCACGCGCACGCGGGAGTCTTCGTCGAGCGCCTCGAACACGAGGCGCAACTGATCGCGTTCGCCCATCTCGATGACGTTCAACGGCGGCCGGTCGAGAATCACGTCGGCGCGCTCGCCTGCCGCATCGATCTCGACGCGGAAGCCGTCGAGCTTGGCGAGCCGCGGATCGGTGAAGATCATCGGAGTGCTCATGCGTTGCGTCCTTGCTGAGTGGCTGGCGCTTCCGAGCGGTATTCGCCGGCGACCAGCTTGCGCCGCAAAAGTTTGCCGACCGGCGATTTCGGAATTTCCGCGACAAACTCGTAACGCCGCGGGCGCTTGAAGTTGGCGAGACCGGATGAGCGGCAATAGGCGTCGAGCTCGGGTGCTTCCACCGCGGCGCGGCGCTTGACGAAAGCGCAGACGATCTTGCCCCAGCGCTCGTCGGGCAGGCCCGCGACCGCGACCTCGGCGACGGCGGGATGCAGCGACAGGCAGCTTTCGATTTCCACCGGCGAGACATTCTCGCCGCCGGTGATGATCAGATCGTCCACGCGGCCGGTGACGAAAAAGTCGCCGTCCGCGTCGACGTAGCCGGTGTCGCCGGTGAAATACCAGCCGTCGCGAATGGCGGCGGCGTCGGCATCGGGGCGTCGCCAATAGCCTTCGAAGGATTCATCGCCGGCCAGCAGTGCGGCGATTTCGCCTTCCTCGCCGGGCGCGGCGATCTCCTCGGCGTTTTTCGCACCGAGGCTGACAACCCGCATCATCTGATTGATGCCGGCGCGGCCGGCGGAGCCGGGTTTGCGCACCGCCTTCTGGTCGATGGTGAAGGTGTAGATCTCGGTGCTGCCGTAGTGGTTCACGAACAAATCGGGCGCGAACGCCGCGTCGATCTTTTGCAAGAGCGCATCGGTCATCGGTGCGCCGGCGAAGCCGAGCTTTCGCACCGACGTCAGGTCGGCGCGCGCGAAATCGGGATGATCGACCAGGTCGTGATAGAGTGTCGGCACGAGGTAAAGATTGCTCACGTGTTCGGCTGCAATCAGGCGAAGTGCACCGGCCACGTCGAATTGCGGCAGGCAAACGAATGTGCCGCCGATCAGCGACATGGCGAGCAGCGAGCGGACGCCCATGGTGTGGTAGAGCGGCATCACGCCGAGTGTGCGCTCGCCGGGCGCGTAAAGATTTTGCGCCACATGCGCGACTGCGGCGGCCCGCTCGGCGCGGTGCCGGCGCGGCACGCCTTTCGGCCGCGAGGTTGTACCCGAAGTATAGAGCATCAGCGACCAGGCATCGGCGTCGACCCGCGGTATCGCGTCGGCCGCTTTGGCGGCGATGAGCTGCGCGAAGTCGAGATCGATGCCGCTAGAGCTGTCGAGTGCGAGGCGTAGCAGCTTGCCGGCGCATTTCGAGGCAGTCACGGCGGCTGCCGATATGTCCTGATAGGCGAGGGCGCGTGCCTCGGCATTATCGAGATAGAAATCGATCTCGTCGTTCTTGGCGCGCCAGTTCACCGGCGTGACGATGACGCCGGCGAACTGACAGGCCCAGTGCAGCGTGGCGGCCTGCCAGCTGTTTTGCGCGAGCGTGACCAGATGATCGCCGGGTTTGAGGCCCAGATCGTCGAAAGCCGCGACCAGCGCCGATATTTTTTCGTACCACGCCCGATAGCTCAGCCGCACGCCGCCATCGACGATCGCCAGCGCATTCGGGTCGCGGGCGACGCTGGCGACAAAGCTCGTGCCGAGGTCAAGCATGCGCGCGGTCCTCGCGCCGCTGCCGCGCCGCGGCCAGCGCCGCTTTGACGATCGAGACATAACCGGTACAGCGGCACAAATGGCCGGAGAGAAATTCGCGGATTTCCAGCTCACTGACGTCGGGCCGCTCATCGAGCAACGCATCGAGTGACATCAGAATTCCCGGCGTACAGAAACCGCATTGCAGGCCGTAATTTTCCCGGAACGCATTTTGTAATGGGGACAGACGATCCGCCGCCGGCGCCAGACCTTCGACGGTGCGGATGTCCGCGCCTTCCACTTGGACCGCGAACGCGAGACAGGACCGTGCCGGAACGCCGTCGATTTGCACCGTGCAGGCGCCGCATACGCCGTGCTCGCAGCCGACATGCGTGCCGGTGGCGCCGAGAACGTGGCGGATGAAATCGCTCAGCAGCATGCGCGGCTCCGCCTGGCCGGAGACGGCGCGGCCGTTGAGCTTGAAGCTGACACGATGCGGCGAACTCGCCGTCAGCCGCGGCATGCGGCGGCCTCCTGCAAAGTTTGCAGTCCGAGGCGCCGGACGAGCGCGCGCCGATAAGCTGCGGTGGCGTGCAGGTCGTCGCGCGCGTCAAGTTCGTCGGCGAACCCGTCCAGCGCGTCGGTCACGTCGGCGCTGTCCGGCAGCGGCAGCTCGCGCAGGATCGGGCGGTCGGCGACCCCGCCAATCGCAAGCCGGGCTTTATTTATATCCACCACTGCCGCACAGGCGACGATGGCGAAGTCGCCGTGCCGGCGGCCGATCTCGCGGAACGCATAACCCGCGCCGGCACGCGCGGTGGGAAAGCGCACCGCTTCGATCAATTCATCGTCTTTGCATTCGGTCGACATGATGCCGGTGAAGAAGGCGTTTGCGGCGACACGCCGGGAGCCGCGCCGCGAGCGCAGTTCAATTTCGCCGCCAAGCGCGACCAGCACAAGCGGCAGCTCGGCGCTTGGATCGGCATTGGCCACCGAGCCGCATACGGTGCCGCGGCTGCGCGTCTGGGCGTGCCCGATCCACGGCAACGCTGCCGCCAACAGCGGCTGGGTTTTGCCGAGGCCGGCGTGCCGCTCAAGCGCGCGCTGGCGCACGGTGGCGCCAACGCGGATCGCGCCGTCGGCGAGTTCGATGCGATCAAGTCCGGGAAGCCGCATGATGTCGAGTACAACGCGCGGCCGCGCCATGCGCATGCTCAACATCGGCACCAGCGTTTGTCCGCCGGCGAGGATGGTGGCATCGGCGCCCTCCGCCGATAGGACTTCGAGCGCCTCGTCGAGAATTTCCGCCCGCACATAGTCGAACGCCGCCGGCTTCACGACTTCACCGCCTGCGTTTTATCCTCACGAGCATGAATCATCGCCGCTAGCTTCGCCGGTGTGGCCGGCAAATCGAGCGATGCCAAGTTCATTGCGTCGGCAATCGCATTGGCGATGCAGACCGGCGTCGACATGCAATTACCTTCGCCGACACCCTTGGCGCCGAGCGGCGTCAGCGGGGAAGGCGATTCACGCTTCAAGATCACCGGTTCGGGCACTTCCATCGAGGTCGGCACGAGGTAGTCGGCGAAGGTGCCGGAGAGAAATGCGCCGTCGGGTGCGTAAGCGTATTCCTCATAGAGCGCGGCGCCGAGCGCCTGCGCAAATCCGCCGGTAATCTGCCCGGCCACCATGGCCGGATGCAGGACGCGGCCGCAATCGTGCATGGTGACGTAACGATCGACACGTACGGCTCCGGACACGCGATCGATCTCGACACCGCAGAAATCGAAAATGAATCCGTGACAGAGCGACGAATTGATCTCGTCCGCGTCGTTCGGCGCGGTCAATTCGGGTGGCGTCCAGAACACCGTCTCGCGGATGGTTTGGCCGAGTTCGCTGTCGATCGTGCCCGGCGCCCAGTGACCGCTGGCGGCAAGCCGCGCGAACGGCAGCGCATTATCCGGATTGACGCGCGCGGCGACGCGGCCGCCGGCAAACACAATGTCCGCCGGCGACACGTTGAGCTGGGTGGCGGCGATGCGGCTAAGCCGCTCGCGCAAATTCAGAGCCGCGATCTGCGTGGCGCCGGCGACGGCTGGAGCAAACCGGCTGGAATAATTGCCGGAGGCGATCGACCAGCCGTCCTTGGCCGTGTCGACGTCGGCGACGACACGAATGTCCTGCGGTCTCAGTCCGAGCGCGTCGGCGACCACCTGCGCCAGCACCGTGCGATGGCCCTGGCCTTGCGGAGTTGAGGCGACTTGCACCGAAACCGCGCCGAGCGGATCGAGGCTGATAGTCGCGGTCGCTTGTGCGCCGTTCTTCGGTCCGGCGCGGCGGCGTTCCTCCGGCGTCAGTGCCGCGGTGATGTAGCCCATATTGGAAACGCTCGGCTCAACGACGGCAGCAAAGCCAATGCCGTAAAGCTTGCTGGCAGCGCGCGCCGCCACCCGCCGCGCGATGAGTTCGCCGAGCTTGCCGGTATCGACAGCTGCGGCGAGCGAGGCGGGAAAGTTGCCGGAATCAAGTGTCGCGCCGCTCGCAGTCCGATACGGCATGGCGTTAGCCGGCACGAGGTTGCGCCGAATGACGTCGAGCGGATCGAGGTTCAATTCAATCGCAATGCGCTGCATCAGCCGTTCGAGCGGGTAATAGGCTTGCGGGCCGCCGAAGCCGCGATTGAGTCCGGTCGGCGTTTTATTGGTGAGCACAATGCGATTGCGGATTTTGAGGTGCCGGATGTCGTAGGCGCCGGTCATGTTGCCGTGCATGCGATAGAGTGTTGCCGGTTCCGGCGCGCGCAAATAGGCGCCGCAATCTTCGAGCTGGTCGAAGGCGAGCGCACGGATGCAGCCGTCGGCATCCACCGCCGCTTCCAGCGTGGTAACCCGGTTGGTCGCCGAAACCGAAGCGGCCAGGTGTTCGAGCCGGTCCTCGATCCACTTCACCGGCCGGCCGGCAATGCGCGCCGCGACCGAAATCAGCACGATGTAGGAAAACACCGCCTGCTTGACGCCGAAGCTGCCGCCGGAATCCGGCGGCGTGCGCAGGCGAAAACGATTGCCCGGCACCTTCAGCGCACGCGCCATCACCGGATGCAGCGAAAACGGCCCCTGGAAATTGGCCAGCACGTCGTAGGAGTCTTCGCCAGGATCATATTCGGCGATGACGCCGTAGGTTTCGATCGGCGTACAGGAGTTGCGCGGATAATGAACGTCGACGCGGATGCGGTGGGGTGCGGACGCGAAGGCGCCATCCGGATCGCCGTAGCGAAAAGTTCGCTCGCCGATCACGTTACTTTTGACTGCCGGATGTAAAATCGGCGCGCCGGTAGCCGTGGCGGCAAGCGGATCGACCACCGCCGGCAGTGGCCGATATGCGACCTCGATAAGGTCAAGCGCGTCTTCGGCGCGGTAGCGGTCGGAGGCGACGACCACCGCGACCGGCTCGCCCACATAACGTGCGCGCTCGACGGCGATCGGCCAGCATTCGATCGGTGCTTTTACACCGACCACGAGACTCGCGGTCAGCGCCTTGACGTCGGCGCCGGTGAGAATCGCGAAAACGCCATCGGCGGCTCGCGCCGCCGAGCAATCGATGCTTTCGATCTCCGCGTGCGGGTGGGGTGAGCGCAGGATTGCTGCATGTAAAGTTCCCGGCCGCACCCCCAGATCGTCGATGAAACGGCCGCGGCCGGCGAGTAAGGCAGGGTCCTCAACCCGCGGAATCGAGCGGCCGACCCAGCCATTCGGTTCAGGCGTCGTCTCGCTCTCCGCAACCATCGGTCTTCCTGCCCGCGGATCGGCGACCGACGCTCTTACGCGGTGTAAAGGCGATAGCTGGCTCCCCGAGCGGATACGAACGGGGAGGCCATCTATTTGATTTTAAACCGATCTCTCGCGGACACAAGAAAAGAATACCAACACATCTACCAACGCGGCCTAGGCGCAACCTCGACGAAGTGACCGAGGTCGATCATCGCAAATGGTTCGTTGGATCGCAGCTCGCTGTCAGAAAAATCAATGCGTGGTCCGAACAGACCTCGCCGGGCGGTGCAGCGTCGCCGGCTGCCGCGATACGGTCTTGCGGCCGCGCTTGAAGGCGTAAAGAACCGGGCTCAACTCGGCGACCGCCAATTCCGGACTGGTTGCGTCAAGCACCACGAGATCCGCGGCCTTGCCCGCGGCGAGTCCGTAATCGTTGAGCCGCATGATTTCGGCCGGCCGTTGCGTCACCATGTTGAAACACTCGCGCATGTCAGCCTTGACGCCGATCTGGCAGACATTGGCGTAAAGGTTGGCCATGCGGATTTGCGAGCAGTCGCCATACGGCGTGAACGGGTTAAGGATGTTGTTGGTCGACAGCGAGCAGTTGACGCCGTGATGGATGAGCTTGTGCGCCGGCACGACGCCGCGGGTGACGTTGTGGTCGTGGACGTGTTCGCGACCCATAAGATAAAGATCGGTCGCCGGCAGCACAGTTACCGCCACACCCGTATCGGCAAGCCTCCGCGCCATCGCCTCGAAAGCCGGCGGCGGCAGGCTCGTTGCTCTGGTGACGTGACCGACGGCGACACGACCCCCGTAACGGAATTCCGCCGTGCGCTTGCAAACGTGGTCGATCTGCATACCCTCGGCAGTCGCGCCAAGATCGAGGTGCATGTCGACGTTGACGTCGAAATCGCGGGCCAGGGCGAACACGCGATCGATCTGTTCGGCGGGGTGCGTGTCGGTGTAGGGCACGCCGCCGACCGAGCGGCAGCCGCGTTCGAGCGCCTCGGCCATAAGTTCTTCGGTGCCGGGATTGTTGATGAGGCCTTCCTGCGCAAAGACGCAGATTTCAAGATCGATCGCCCACGCATATTGCTCGATCAGCGGCAATACGCCTTCGAGACTGCGCAACCCGATGCCGGGATCGACTTCGAGGTGCGTACGCATGTGCGTCGTACCTTGCAGGATCGCCTTTTCGAGCGTGCGCACGGCGCGCGCCTGCACATCTTCCGGCGTGAACAGGGCCTTGGCCTTCGCCACCTCGGCAACAGCTTCAGCAACGTCGCCGCGTTCGAATTTACAGCGGTCGAGGATGCACGATTTGTCGAGATGAATGTGTGTTTCAACGAAGCCAGGCGAAACCAGGCGGCCGCCGAGATCGATGGTCTCGCCTTCGGCGGCGAGGTCGGGCGCGATGACGGCGATCCGTCCGCCGGCGATCCCGATATCGGCCAACCGGTCCTCGGCGCCGAGGCACCGCGCGTTTCTAAGAATAAGGTCCATTGCAGCCTATCTCCCGGCCTGATCCGGCATCCCGCTGATTTACCCGCAAGCGGAATTCCCGGCGCGCGTCATGTTGCGGCGGTGGACTCGCCCCTGTCTCCGAGATACGCCCGCACCAGCGCCGGATCCCGGCCGATCTCTTCCGCCGTGCCCGAGCGTGTGATACTGCCCGATTGCAGCACATAAGCCCGATCGGCGACCGACAGAGCCAATGCTGCGGCCTGGTCGACAAGGAGGATCGTTGTTCCTTCGTCGCGCAGTTCCGCGAGCAGGTCATAGAGATTTTCCATCAGCTTTGGCGCCAGGCCGAGCGACGGCTCGTCGAGCATCAGTACCTTGGGACTGGCCATCAGGCCGCGCGCTATCGCCAGCATTTGCTGCTCGCCGCCCGAAAGCAGCCCGGCGCGCTGATGCCGCCGCGCCTTGAGAGCCTCGAAACGATCGAGCAACGCACCGATCATGCGCGCTTCGTCGGCAGGCGCACGCGCATAGCCACCCAGCTTCAGATTGTCGAGGACGCTCAACTCCGGAAACACCTGGCGGCCTTCAGGGACCAGGACCAGCCCTCGGCGAGCGATGTCGTCGGCAGTGAGCCGATCGATGCGCTGGTCGAGAAAGCGCACCTCGCCCTTCGCAGGTCGGATCAAGCCGCTCAACGCGCGCATCAGGGTCGTCTTGCCGGCGCCATTGGCGCCGAGCACCGTGACGAGTTCGCCCGTCGCAATCTCGACTGCGGCATCGCGCACGATCGTTGCCGCACCGTACCCCGCCGACAGCGCGCGAGCGGTCAACAGCGGCTCGCCCGTGGCGAGTTCGCTCTTGCGTTTGCGGTCGGCTTGCTTGGCAGAGCCAAGATACGCCTCGAGCACGGCCGGCTCGGACGCCACCTTGAACGGAGGCCCTTCGGCGATCTTGGCGCCTGCGTCGAGCACGACCACGTGGCTCGATACCCCCATGACCAATTCCATGTCGTGCTCGACCAACACGATTGTCACGCCGGTAGCTGCAACCTTGCGCAGTAATGCCCCAATGGCCACGGTATCCTCCGAATCGAGGCCGGCGGCCGGTTCGTCGAGGGCGAGCACGGCCGGACGTACCGCCAGCGCTCGGGCGATTTCGACCAGACGCTTGTCGACGTGGGGCAGGGCACCCGCCTGCTGATCGAGCGTGCCGGCATAACCGACGAAGGCGAGCAGGCTCTCCGCAATCTCGACGCTCGCGGCATCGTCCTTCGCGGCTACGAGGTCGCTGGCGCCGAGCCGCCCACAGCGCAGCGCAATCAGCACGTTGTCGAGAACCGACATCGTCTCGAATAGCTGACTGGTCTGATAGGTGCGCGCCACCCCGGCGCGCGGAATCTGATAGGAGCGAAGCTCAGACAGAACCTTTTCGCCAAGCCTCACGGTCCCGGTATCGGGCCGATAGAAACCACAGATGGCATTGAGCGCCGTGCTCTTTCCCGCGCCATTGGGGCCGATCATGCTGGTGATGGTGCCGGCGCGTGCCTTAAAGCTTAGGTCCCGCACCGCCCGCACGCCGCCGAAGCTGATTGTGAGGTCTTGCACCGAAAGGTCGTATCGCGCGGCCTCGGACGTGAGGAACTGGGCGACATCGCGACGCGCACGCGGTACTCCTTCGCTGACCTTTGCCGGAAACAGCCGCGCGACGATGCCAACGAGACCGACGGGTGCGACACGCAGCACCAGCAGCATCAACACACCGACGAACAACAGCCGGTACTCGCCGAGCGCCGCCAGCATCTCCGGCAACAACACCACCACGCAGGCGCCGATCAGCGGTCCGAGCACACGGTCGGCGCCGCCAAGCATAACGACGAGCAGATACAATATTGACTGGAAGAATGGGAACGACTCTGGGCTGATGAAGCTGCTGATCGAGGCGTAAACGCCGCCGGCAATCCCGGCGACGACCGCCGAGATGGCAAAGGCCGTGGTGCGGATCATTGTCGGATTGAGGCCAATCGAGAGGCTCGCGGTTTCCGAATCCCGCACCGCACGCATCGCATTGCCCCATAAGCTGCCGCTGAGGCGCGAAAACGCGGCAAGGGCGAGCGCGGTGAGTGCGACGGTCAGGAAGGCAATGCCCTTCTCGCCGATGTCGGTGCCGAAAATGGTGGGGCTCGGAATGCCGGAAAGCCCATTCCAGCCGCCGGTCATGTCCTGCCATTCGGCGGCGCCGTGCTCGACAACGAAGGCGAAGGCGATGGTCACCATGGCGAGGTAGGGACCGCGCACCCGTAACGCCGGGATGGCCAGCAGAACGCCGGCAAACCCGGCGACCACGCCGCCAGCAACGAGCGCCGGCCAAAACGACCAGTCGTGGGCGGTGGTGAGTATCCCGACGGTGTAGGCGCCGATGGCATAGAATGCCACGTGGCCGAGCGAAATCTGGCCGTTGAGGCCGAGCAGCACGTTGAGTCCGATGCCGACCAGCGCCGTCAGCCCGACCAAAACGATGATGAGGATGTGGTAGCTGTCCGAGCGGGCAATCAGAAAGCAGACGAGTGCGATCGCGGCCGCCGCCGAAATGAGGACGCGCCAGTTCATACTTTTCTCAACTCTGCGCGCCCAAACAAGCCATTCGGCCGCAATGCGAGCGCGAGGATGACAAGGGCAAAGGTAACGATCTGGGTGTAGGTTGAGCCTAGGAGCGCGGTGATCATCGCCTCGGCGACGCCGTAGATGAGTCCGGCAAGCACCACGCCCCAAGCGCTTTCGATGCCACCGAGGATCGCGACGGCAAAGGCCTTGATGCCGAACAACGTACCCATCCCCGAGGCGATGGTGAACAGCGGTGCTACCAGGATGCCGGCGATGCCGGCGAGAAAGCTCGACAGCGCGAACGCAATCGCGACGACGCGTTCGACCCGGATGCCCATGAGCCGCGCGGCGTCCTTATTCTGCACAACCGCAAGCAGCGCCTTGCCGTGCCGAGAACGAGCGAAAAGCATTTGCAGTGCTGCGGCCAGCGCCAGGCCGATCAACGGAATGAGTGCCTGCAAATATTGGATTCTGAGGCCACCAACGGAGAAAGCGCCGGTCGTCAGGATACCCGGCGGCATGCCACGCGGATCCTTGCCGAAGGTGAATAGCACGACGTTTTCGAGGACGATTCCAAGCGCAACAGTCGCGATGAGCCAGGAATTAGAGCCGCGGGCCACGAACGGCCGCACGGCAATCCGCTCGACCACAGCACCCCACAGGGCGCAACCGGCGAGCGCAAGCAAGATCGCCAATGGCAGCGGCCAGCCCAGCGTTACCCAGAAGGTGAAGCACAGCACCGCGCCCAGCATCATCGTACTGCCTTGCGCGAAGTTCACCGTTTTCGATACCGCGTAGGTGACGTGGAAACCGAGGGCGAGAAGCCCATACATGCTGCCAAGACCAATTCCGGAAACGATCGCGGATGCAATCAGCATGGTGTGAGCGGTGACGATTTGCGATCGAAATTTATTGCCAGCCGCGGCTGTTGGGCCTCGCGGGTGCGGCGTCGAAATGGGGCGGCCATTGGGCCGCCCCGCTTGCTTTTTTCATGCCTCAGTCGACAGGAACGATCTTGTTGTCCTGGTAATGCACCATGACGTAGTCGTCAGGCCCAAGCCCGTCGTGATTGCTGGACGAGAAGGGATGATTGTAGGTCTTGATGAGTCCTTCATACGGCGTCTTTAGATCTTCGAGTGCCATGCGGATGGCGTCGCCGTCGGTCGAGCCCGCTTGGGCGATGCCAAGCGCGATCAAATGCATGGCGTCATAAGCATTGGCGGTGCCGACTGGCGAAAATATGTCTTCAGGCCCTTTTATCGTCGGATATTTCTTTTCAAGCTCCGCAAGAACCCGCAGACCGACCGCACCCTGCTTGCCGAAGAAGCTGTAAGTCTGGACGAAATCCGCCTGTCCTGCCGTTGGTCCGGCAAGCTCGGGGAAGCGACCGCCGGAAATTCCCCAGTGGGAAATAACAGGCACCGACCAACCCACGCGTTCGCGCGACTTCATCACTTGCGCACCGGGCTGTGCATTAGCGACGAGGATGATGCTGTCGGCTCCGGCGCTTTTCAAACGCTCGAGCTGCGCGACCATGTCGACGTCGGCCGGCTCAAATTTTTCGGTGCCGACGATAGTGATCGCCGTATTGTCCTTGGTGGCGGCGACGAGGCCCTTCTCGTTCGACTGGCCCCATGGATTGTTGAGCAGCAGCAGGCCGGCTTTTTTCGAGCCGAATTTCTGGTTCGCGAATTTGAGCAGCTTCACGTCAACGAGAGCATCCACCGCCGAAACGCGGAAGGCGTAATTGGGATTGGTGCCGTTGTGGGTGATATTGGTCGCGGCCGCCCAAACGCCCATGTAAATGTGCTTGTCCTTGTTGATGGCCGGCAGCATGGCAAGCGACACGGGAGAATCCAGACCACCGAAGATCACCGCGACGTTTTCGGACATCAGTTCGCGCGCGGCGAGCAGCCCTTTGGGCGGGCTCGACTCGTCGTCGCGCTGCACCAGTTGGAGCATGCGACCGCCGAGAAGGCCGCCCTTGGCATTGATCTCGTCGATTGCCAGCTGCAGTCCTCGTGCAATCGCCTCGCCGGATTGAGCGGATGGGCCCGAGAGCGCGGCCACTTGCCCGATCTTGATCGGATCGGCAGCAAACGCCGAAGCGGCTCCGAACCATGCCAGTGCGAAACCAATTGCGAGCGCGTGCCGCGCTCGGACATTCTGCAACAGTCGTTTCTTATCCATTGCCTGCTCCTCACCGGTGATTGATTGCGCCTGCGGCGATATCGAAGCCGACGATGATCGGCAGGCGTTTCCGGTTTGTCAATCAACCTTCACGTTTATTGGCGCGCGCCAAAGCAGGTTTTATCGCCGCCGGGAGCGGGTGCCGATCCCGGGCAACCGGCAAACTCGAAGGCGTGACAGCCTCGTTTCCTAATCGGCGACAATATGCGTGCCGGCCTTGCCGCACAGAACGGGCATGACATCCTGCAGCCGACCGATCATCACCCGCCGGCCGCCGCGCTCGAGGAACTGAATCGCAGCCTCGATCTTGGGCCCCATGCTTCCGGGAGGAAAGTGGCCTTCGGCATGTAACTTCTTAATTTCGGCAAGAGTCACGCGTTCGAGCTCCCACTGCTCCGGCTTTCCGTAATTGACTGCGACGCGCGCAACGGCGGTGAGGATCATGAGATCGTCGATATGCAAAACGTTGGCCATGAGCGCCGAGGTTTGGTCCTTGTCGATCACCGCGTCGATGCCGTGGCGCTGGCGTTTGCCGCTGCGGACCACCGGAACGCCGCCGCCGCCGCCGGCAATAACGACCGCGCCGCTTTTGGCGACCACCTCGATCAATGAAATATCGGCGATGTGCTTCGGCCGTGGCGAGGGAACGACGTGGCGCCATCCCCGGCCGGAATCTTCTCGCATCTCCCAGCCGAGTTCAGCGGTCAGACCCTGTGCCTCGTCCTCGCTATAGAAATAGCCGATCGGCTTCGATGGTTTTTTAAAAGCCGTATCGTCGGGATCGACCTCGACTTGTGTCAGCAGACAAATGACGTGCCGTGGGTTGTCGACCGCGCGCAAGACATTCTCGAACGCCTGCATGAGTAGATAAGCGATGCCGCCTTGCGTATGGGCGACGCAAATATCGAGCGACATCGGCTCAACGCGATGGCGGGCTATCGCCTGCCGCAGCAGGATCTTGCCCACTACGGGCCCGTTGCCGTGGGTGATTATCAGCTCGGTGTCGAGAAGCATCAACGGCAGCAAGGCTTCGGCCAGCTCCGCGGCCACCTTCACTTGCTCACCGGGCGAACCCCGGATTCCTTCGGGGTGCGTCGCGTTTCCGCCGATCGCGATGACCAGGCGAGCCGGCACCGCCTCCTTCGACGCCATTGTTGAATCCCCGACGTAGGATCACGTCATTTCTGTTCTTCGCAGGGAAACGCAATAATCTCCAGCCGGCCAGTCCGTTCAAGTCCGCAAAGCATAGGAGATCGGTCGCGCACCAGCAAGCGTTCGCGTTGCATCGAGTGCTCTTCGAGAAAAACTTTCGATTGAACGGGAGATGAATTCACGGATTGGTGGAAGACACAGCTCGACCGAGGCGCAAAAGACCGGCGAAGCCCGCAAGGATCTTAGGCAGCGCGAAATTTCCGTTGATCCCGTGCGCGTCGCACACTAATCAAGGTACGAATTCTGAGCCTTTGGATTTCTGAACGCGAGGTGCCGATGACAAATTCGACCGAACGCGGCGACGCTCCACCAAGTGGCACAGAAGCGGACAGATTGCTGAACTCGGAAATCCGCGTCATCAATATCGGCCTGCGGCAATTCGCGGCCAACCTGGAAGAGCGCAAGGTCCCCGTCATTAACGTCGATTGGTCTCCTCCCGCCGTGAGCGATCCAAAGATCAGAGACCTGCTGGCCAAGCTCGGGGGCTGAGATGACCATCGCCTTGAGATTGCAGAACGGGCGGAATTGACATGTCTGCTCTCGTCAATCGGGTTCGGCACACGTTCTATATGGACTCGGTCGCGTTGATGCGTATTTCGGCGAAGGTATCTTCGGCGGCCGGCGTGAATGCGGCTGCACTGATGATCGGCTCGACCGCCAACAAAAATTTGCTGCGCAATGCCGGTCTCTTGCTTGCCGACAGCGAGAATGCAGGCGCTAACGATCTGATCATTGCTGTTCGCGCCGACAATAACGGTGCAGCGGTCGAGGCCGTCAAAACAGCCGAGACGCTCCTCGACGCTGCTGGCGCTAACATTGGCAAGACCGGCGAATGGCAGCCCAAGTCGCTTGAATCGGCCATCCAGGAATTTCCTGACGCGAACCTCGCGCTCATTTCGGTGCCCGGAGAATTTGCCGCGGCGGAGGCGCGCCGCGCCATTAACAACGGCCTCAACGTTTTGCTGTTCAGCGACAACGTGCCCCTCGCCGAAGAAATTGACCTGAAGAAAGAGGCGCGCAGCCGCGGCCTGCTGATGATGGGGCCGGACTGCGGCACGGCGATCATCGGCGGAGTGCCGCTCGGATTTGCCAATGTCGTGCCGGCGGGCGGGATTGGCATCGTCGCGGCGTCAGGCACGGGACTTCAAGAAGTATCGACGCTGCTCGCGCGCAACGGCGAAGGCATTTCTCACGGCATCGGTGTCGGCGGGCGAGATTTGAAACAGGCTGTCGGTGGAATAACCATGCTGATGGCCATCGACGCACTCGACCGCGATCCGGCTACGCGTCACATCGTGGTGATTTCCAAACCACCGGAGTCGGCGGTCGCCAAGCTCATACTCGATCGCGTCGGGAAAAGCCCGAAGACCTTTACCATCTGCTTTCTTGGTGTTGACGAACTTGCAGTCCCGCGCAATGTGGGTCTCGTCGGCGATCTGCGGAGCGCCGCTGAACACGCGCTTTCCGGTAAAAATATCGGCTGGACCGGTCGCCCGGATCTGGTCGCGCTGGCGGCACGGATCGAGGCCGGTCGCGGAAGGCTTCGGGGATTTTTTTCCGGAGGCACGCTATGCGCGGAAGCGCAGGTGTTCTGCAAGCGTGCCGGGCTTGCGGTCGCGTCGAATGTGCCTATTCCCGGTGTGGAGAAAGGTGGCGTAGACCGGGCGGATGGTGCGCATCTGCTTCTCGATCTCGGCGATGACGAGTTTACCGTCGGCCGCCCGCATCCGATGATCGACCCCACATTGCGCGACCGAATGGTAATCGACGCCTTGGGCGATGCGAAAACCGGCATAATTCTCCTCGACATCGTGATCGGCTACGGGGCGGCCGCGAATCCGGCCGAAGCATTGATCGCTCAACTGCCGCCGGTAAACGCCAGGAAAGCCGTGCTGATTACATCGGTATGCGGGACGGATGCCGATCCGCAGTCCTATTCGCGACAACGGCAAGAACTCAGCGATGCGGGAATCGTCATCGCTCCATCCAACGCGCACGCAGCTGAACTCGCGATCGCGCTGGTCGCCGGCATTCCCGTGAAACGCAGCTAGTGGTCCGATTTTAACATTCGCATCCGTATTCGGCAGCTTCTCATGCGAATGTTAGAATCAAAAGGACCACTAGCAAATATGAGTCTTAGTGGAGCTTTGGATTTGACATTCGCTGCACGAGGCTGCCGCTAGCTGGGTAGCGAATGTTAAATCCGCTCCACTAGGCGCGCTCAACCTCGACCTGACGCTGCGACGAGCGGACGCTGACGATAAAGCCGACCAACACGTCCACCAGCCCGATCATGGTCAGCAAAAAGAAGGTCGACGTACCGGCCTGCTTGACCAGCAAAAACTCCACCAGCATGGCGATGAACAACGCCATCGCCAGCACATGGTCGACGATGGAGCGAACGCCCATCCGTGTCGATTTCAGGATTTCGACCGCCAGCAGCAGGATGGCGAAGGCAATGAGTAGATCTTCCCACGTCATCACCCAGTCCTGTCCGGACGTCATGTGAATCGTGGTGACTGGCGTCGTCCAGCCGACGCCCGGCGTAAGAAACGCAATCATGTTGTAGACGGCGAAGGGAATCAGCAGCAGCGGAAAGCCAAGAACGAACATGACGCGCGCCGCTAGCTTTCCTTTTTCTTGGCCAGCACCTGCCGGCCGCGATACATGCCGGTTTTCAGGTCGATATGGTGCGGCCGCCGCAACTCGCCGGAATCCTTGTCCTCGACGTAGGTCGGCCGCTTGAGCGCGTCGGCCGAGCGGCGCATGCCGCGGCGTGACGGCGAGGTTTTTCGTTTCGGAACGGCCATGACTTACACTCTCCTGCGACGGTTCGGCTGTTCTTGAAGTTGGCGCGCTTATAAAGGAACCGCGCGGCGGACGCTAGTGGTCCAATTCTAACATTCGCATCCGTGTTCGCACCCTCTCGTGCGAATGTTAGATCAAAAGGACCACCAGCAAATATGAGTCTTAGTGGAGCGGGTTACGCAGACAGGAGCCGTGACCGGGAAACTTGGCGGCGCGCCGCTCATAGAGAGCCGCGAGCCGGTGCACCAAAGTGCTGGGCGCCCGCGCCGAGCGGGTGACCGGATTGGGCAGGATGGCGGCAAGTTCGGCGGCCTCGGCGGGCGTCAACTCGCGCGCCGATTTGTGGAACGCAAAGTGCGCCGCCGCCTCGATGCCGAATTCGCCGTTCGGCCCCCACTCGGCGATGTTGAGATAAAGTTCGATAATCCGCCGCTTCGGCAGCACCACGTTGAGCCACAGCGCCAGCGGCAGCTCCAGCGCCTTGCGCACGAAGCTGCGTCCCGGCCACAGGAACAGATTCTTGACCGTCTGCTGCGTGATCGTCGATCCGCCGCGCGCCTCGTCGATATCGTCGTCGCTTTCGCGCAACGCTTCGCGTACAGCGCCGAGATCGATGCCGCGGTTGCGGCAAAAGCCGCCATCCTCGGCGAGGATGACGGTCAGCGGGAGGATCGGTGCAATGCGATCGAGTGGCACGAAACTGCGCTCCACGCGCCCGCCGGTCGCTCTGCGCCACAGCATCGGCGTCGAGACCGGCCGGCCGAACCGGTAAAGCGGCGCGATCGCATACGGCAGCACCAGCAAAACGACAACAACGACGAGCAATGGCCGAAGCCAACGTCGCCAGCCGGACAATTTTGCCAAGCGCATGCTCAAGCGCTCAATTGCGGGCGTAGCCGATCAGCGGTCTTTTTTTGCGCCCGAGCAGAATGAGGATCATCGCGACAACGGCCAGGATTACCCAGATCGGAATCTCAAAGAGCTTTTGAAGGTACGGATCCCACGCCCACGCGGCCTTCAGCTTCAACCAGTTCTGGGCCAGGTTGAGATGATCCTGATCGACCAACGCCCAACTCTGCTCAAGATCGGTGTAAGTCGCATGCTGGTTTACGATCGACCGTTCGCCGTCGTACACCAGGAATACAAAGGCGGAGGCCAGCAGACAGAGGCCGATGAAACGCAACAGAAATCTGATCATCACGATGCCGGGCGGCTCAACAATGGGGCGTGGCGTGGCATTACTCTGCAATGCAGGCTTATTCAATGCGTCGGCCTGTGACGCTTTGCGCCGACGCCCGGCTTAAGCATGAAATACGGCTCTCTTGAGCATCGGGGCTCCCATCCGCTAACGTTGGCTCGGCGGCCGGTCCTCGCGCCGTGATTTCATCGGCAAGGAATTGATATGGCTCGGAAAACCGGGAACCGGCCGACTTTTACCGATCAGGAAGCTCTGCTGTTTCACAGCCAGGGGCGGCCGGGCAAGCTCGAAGTCGTGGCGACCAAGCCGATGGCGACGCAGCGCGATTTATCGCTCGCCTACTCGCCCGGCGTCGCGGTGCCGGTGCTGGCCATCGCCGAAGACGAGAGTCGCGCCTACGACTACACCACCAAAGGCAATTTCGTCGCGGTGATCACCAACGGCACCGCCATTCTCGGCCTTGGCAATCGCGGCGCGCTCGCTGCCAAGCCGGTGATGGAAGGCAAGGCCATCCTGTTCAAGCGCTTCGCCGACATCGACTCGATCGATCTGGAAATCTCCTCCGAGGACCCCGACGAAATCATCAACTGCGTCAGGGTGCTGGGCAAGAGCTGGGGCGGCATCAATCTCGAGGATATCAAGGCGCCGGAATGTTTTATCATCGAGCAGCGGCTGCGCGAGCTGCTCGACATTCCGGTCTTCCATGACGACCAGCATGGCACCGCCATCATCGCCGCCGCCGGCTTGATCAACGCGCTCGAACTCACCGGCCGTGAGATCAAGACCACCAAGCTCGTCTGCAACGGTGCCGGCGCCGCCGGTATTGCCTCCCTTGAACTTCTTCGCGCTATCGGCTTCCGGCCGGAGAATCTAACCCTCTGCGACACCAAAGGCGTGATCTATGAAGGCCGCACCGCCGGCATGAATCAGTGGAAGTCGGGCTACGCGACCAAGACCAAGGCGCGCACGCTCGCCGAAGCCATGGTCGGCGCCGACGTGTTCTTCGGCCTGTCGCAGAAGGGCGCGGTGACCCAGGATATGGTGAAGTCGATGGCGGAGAAGCCGATCATCTTCGCCATGGCTAATCCGGATCCGGAGATCACCGTCGAAGACGTCGCCGCGGTGCGCGACGACGCCATCATGGCGACCGGGCGCTCCGACTATCCGAACCAGATCAACAATGTGCTCGGCTTTCCCTACATCTTCCGCGGTGCGCTCGATGTGCGCGCCCGCGCCATCAATATGGAGATGAAGATCGCCGCCGTGCACGCGCTCGCCGAACTGGCGCGCGAGGATGTCCCCGACGAGGTCGCCGCCGCGTACGGCACGCGGCCGCGCTACGGGTCGGATTATATTATTCCGGTGCCGTTCGATCCGCGGCTGATTTCGTGGATACCGCCGGCGGTGGCCCAGGCGGCGATGGATTCCAAAGTCGCGCGCCGACCGATCGTCGATATGGAGGCCTACAAGCAGCAATTGCGCACCCGGCGCGATCCGATCGCCGGCCTGTTGCAGCGGGTGTTCGAGCGTCTGCGCCGGAAGCCGCAGCGCGTGGTGTTCGCCGAGGGCGAGGAGGAGCAGGTGATCCGCGCCGCCGCCTCATTCGTGCAGCAAGGCCTCGGCACCGCGCTGCTCGTCGGCCGCGAGGACCGCGTCAAGGGAACCGCCAAGGGACTCGGCATTGAGCTTGGCGGCGGCATCGAGATCATCAATGCGCGGCTGTCGTCGCGGAACACCGCCTATGCCTCCTACCTCTACGAGCGGTTGCAGCGCGAAGGCTTCCTGCAACGCGACTGCGTGCGGCTGATCAATCAGGACCGCAACCATTTCGCTTCGTGCATGGTGGCGCTCGGCGACGCCGATGCGATGGTCACCGGCGTGACGAGGAACTTCTCGGTCGCACTGGAAGACGTGCGCCGCTGCATCGACCCGAAGCCCGGCCATCGCGTCATGGGTGTCTCGCTGGTGCTGGCGCGCGGCCGCACTGTGCTGATCGCCGACACCGCGGTCACCGAAATGCCGAACGCCAACGACATCGCCGAAATCGCCATCGAAGCGGCGCGGGTGGCGCGCTCGCTCGGCTACGAGCCGCGGCTTGCGCTGCTCGCCTTCTCGACTTTCGGCCATCCGTCGGGCGAACGCTCCGACCGCGTGCGCGAGGCGGTGAAATTGCTCGACAAGCAACGCGTCGATTTCGAATATGACGGCGACATGGCCGCCGACGTCGCGCTCAACATGGAACTGCGCGAAGCCTATCCGTTCTGCCGCCTGTCCGGGCCGGCCAACGTGCTGATCATGCCGTCGTTCCACTCGGCCTCGATCTCCACCAAGCTGTTGATGGAACTCGGCGGCGCGACCGTGATCGGCCCGATTCTGGTCGGGCTCGACCGTTCGGTGCAGATCGTGCCGCTGTCCGCCAACGACGCGCAATTGGTCAACATGGCGGCGCTCGCGGCGTTCAATATCAGCGGGTAATTCTCGCAATGACGAATCCGTTGCAAAATACACGTCCGGATTCACGAGCCTGAAACCAGTCCCCGGCTAGCGTTTGACGATGCTCCAGCCGTTACCGCTCGCCCTCGATATCTGCGGCCTCGTCAAGCGCTTCGAGCGCCCGGCGGTCGACGGCCTCGACCTCTCCGTCCGCGCCGGCGAGTTCTACGCGCTGCTTGGCCCCAACGGCGCCGGCAAGACGACGACGCTGCGCATGATCGCCGGTCTGATCCGACCCGACGCCGGCTCGATCCATGTCGCCGGTATCGATGCGCTCGCCGATCCGGTTGAAGCCAAGCGCGTGATCGCCTGGGTGTCCGACGAGCCGATGATCTACGACAAGCTCACGCCGGAGGAGTATCTGGAATTCGTCGCCGGGCTGTGGGGCGTCGAGCCAAGGCTCGCGCAGGCGAGCGCGCTGGATTTGCTCGGCTGGCTCGGCCTCGGGCCGCATGCGCGCGAGCGCTGCGAAACATTTTCCAAGGGTATGCGCCAGAAGCTGGCGCTCGCCGGCGCGCTCATTCACGCGCCGCGACTGATCATTCTCGACGAGCCGCTCACCGGACTCGACGCCGGCTCCGCCCGCCAGGTCAAGGACGTGCTGCGCGAACGCGCGCGCTCCGGCTCAACCGTGATCATGACCACGCATATTCTGGAAGTGGCCGAGCGCATGGCCGACCGGATCGGCGTCATCTCGCGCGGCCGGCTGATCGCCGAAGGCACGCTCGCCGAGCTGCGCGCCAAAGCGGAATTCGGCGCCGAAGCCGGCGGCGCCGGCGCCACGCTGGAGGACACCTTCCTCAAGCTCACCGCCGAGCCGGTGGCGGTGTGAAGTGTACGGTGTGAAGTGTACTTTGTCGTCGTCGTCATTCCGGAAGCTGCGCAGCAGCTATCCGGAATCCATAACCACAATTGGTGCAGAACGGTTCTCGGTGGTGATTATGGATTCCGGGTTCGCGCTTTGCGCGCCCCGGAATGACGGGACGAGGGGAGCATTGTGATCACCCCCGGCAGTACGGTCTGGTTCGTCCGCCACGAATCGCGGCTCGCCTGGCGCGACTGGGTGGCGATGATGACCGCCGGCAAGCGTGCGCGTCGCCGCGCGGTCGTGCTCGGCATCGTCGGTTTCGTCGCCTTCATGCACGCCGTGGCCTGGTTCGTGGTTGGCTCGTTCGCCGGCGCGCCGCCTGACAAGCATATGTTCATTGTCATCACCGCGATGCTGTTGTTGTCGTGGCTGCTGATGATATCGCAGGCGATGGAATCGCTGACGCGCGCTTTCTACGCGCGCTCCGATCTCGATCTCATTCTCGCCTCGCCGGTTGCCGCCTATAAAATTTTCGCGGTGCGGATCGGCACGGTGGCGCTTTCGGTCGCGACCATGGCGCTGCCCATCGCGGCGCCGTTCATCGACATGCTCGCCGTGCGCGGTGGCGCGCGCTGGCTCGGCGGCTACGGCGTTATCCTCGCCATGGGCGCGGCGGCGACCGCCATCGCGGTGACGCTGACGGTGGCGCTGTTCCGCTTCGTCGGCGCGCGGCGCACGCGGTTGCTGGCGCAAATCGTCGCCGCCGTCATCGGCGCCGCGTTCGTCATCGGCTTGCAGGTGGCGGCGATCCTGTCCTACGGCACTATCTCGCGGACCTCGGTGCTGGATTCGGACGCGCTGCTGCGGCTGGCGCCTGACCCGGAGAGCGTCTTCTGGTTACCGGCGCGCGCCGTGCTTGGCGACGGCGGAGCGCTTGTGGCCGTGCTGGCTTGCAGTTTCGCCCTGCTCGCGCTTGCCGTCGCCGCGGTGGCGCCGCGCTTCGGCGAGTACGCCATCACCGCCGCCGGCGCGGTGGTCTCGCCGGCGAGCCGTGCCGAACGGCACAACACCTTCCGCCGCGTCTCGCCGCGGGCGGCGCTCCGCCGCAAGGAATGGCTGTTGCTGTTCCGCGATCCGTGGCTCGTCTCGCAAACGCTGATGCAGATGCTTTATCTGGTGCCGCCGGCGCTGCTGTTATGGAAAAGCTTCGCAGCGAACGGCGGCGCCGCCAATCTGGTGGTGCCGGTGCTGGTGATGGCGGCCGGCCAGCTCGCCGGCGGTCTCGCCTGGCTCACCATTTCCGGCGAAGACGCGCCCGATCTTGTCACCACGGCGCCGGTGCCGGCGGGCGTCGTGCTGCGCACCAAGATCGAAGCGGTGCTCGGCCTGATCGCCGCGGTGTTCGCGCCGCTCATCGCCGTGCTCGCTTTCGCCTCGCTCCGGCACGCGCTGATCGCGGCGCTTGGCATCCTCATCGCCGCGGCGTCGGCGACCGCGATCCAGCTCTGGTTCCGCACGCAAGCGAAACGCAGCCAGTTTCGCCGGCGTCAGGTGTCGTCGCGGGTGGCGACATTTGCCGAGGCGTTTTCCTCGATCGGCTGGGCGGCGGTGGCCGGCGTTGCCGCGGTCAATCTTCCGCTGGCGCTGGTGCCGGCGGTGCTCACGCTTCTGATGCTCGCCAGCACGCGGTATTTAAGTCCAAGGAAAGAAGCTTGATTTTCTCTCCCCGCCGCTCGCTTTGCTCGCGTGGGGAAGGGAACGCAGTCACCGCATCGCCACCAGCAGCACCGCGATCTCGCAAACTTGCTCGACGGTGCCGAGCACGTCGCCGGTCTGGCCGCCGATCTGCCGGGAGCTCAAGCGTGCGACCAGCGCGGTGAGGACGGCGAGCGCGATGGCGGCTTCCACCGCGCGGCCGAAGCCGAGACACAACACCGCGACGAGAAACGCGAGCAGCGCGGCGACGATCGCCGCGATCGCCTGCGGCCGGCCGGCGGAAAACGCCAGTCCATCGGTCCGCGCCGGTTGCAGAAAGAACATCGCCGGCGCCATCGCCGCGCGACCGCCGGCATGCGCGGCGATCAGCGCTCCGGCGACGAGACTTGAGTCGGCGAGGCTCGCCAGCACGCCGACGCGGATGAGAATGGAAATGATCAGCGCGCAGACGCCGAAGGCTCCGGTGCGCGCGTCGCGCATGATCGTTAGCTTTTCCTCGCGCGTTGCGCCGCCGCCGAAACCGTCGATGGTGTCGGCCAGCCCGTCTTCGTGCAGCGCGCCGGTGACGGCGAGCGTCGCCGCGACGGCGAGCGCGCCCGCCACCCACGGCGTCGCGCCGAGGCGGTGCGCGATCGCATAGACGATGGCGCCGATCGCACCGATGACAATGCCGGCGAGCGGAAACGCCCAGCTTGCCGCCGCGAGTTCGGCTTGCGCCGGCGCGGCGCCGGCCGGCATACCGCGCGGCAGCTTCAGGCGGGTGAGGAAAGTCATGGCGGCGGCGAATTCGCGCCCGCGCTCCGCCGCCCACGGCCGCCAGTCGTCGCGCATCGGTGGGAGAGGGGGAATGCTCATGGCCCGGTCATGGCGTAGTCTTGGTGTGGTCTTGGCTTGGTTCTGGCCGACTCAGCCGTCCCGAAAGCGGCAGTTTAGCACGTCCGGTCATTCCGGGGCGCGCCAACGGGTCCGGTCCGAAGTGGCCGGCCCGATGATAAGCTTTGCGCGAACCCGGAATCCATAATCCCTGTGTGTCGGGAATTTTCCCGCACTGTCCGTGGTTATGGATTCCGGCTCTCGCTCCGCTCGGCCGGAATGACGGGACGTTGGCCGCGCCGCCGTCAATTTGCTAAAGGTGCAGCCATTCGCCGCTCATTCCCGCGCAAGCGGGAATCCAGTCCGGGTCCCCACTTTCGCTGGGACGAGCGGAGCCGAAAAGCCGCACAGGATCACAACCCATGCCTCCCTTCACCTCGTTCGCCGCATTGCGCGCCGCCTGCCTCGATCTGCCCGGCGGGCATCCCGCCGCGGCCGCCGCGGTGGCGCAGCGCGAGGACATGCTGACCAAGCCGCCGAAAAGCCTCGGCCGGCTCGAGGAACTGACCGCTTTCCTCGCCCACTGGCAGGGCCACGCGCCGCCGCGTCTCGACCGCGCCGAGATCCTGGTGTTCGCCGGCAATCACGGCGTGACGGCACAAGGCGTTTCCGCCTATCCGAGCGAGGTCACCGTGCAGATGGTGGCGAACTTCGCCCACGGTGGCGCCGCCATCAATCAGCTCGCGCGCGCGGGCGGCGCCGATCTGCGTGTCATCCCGTTGTCGCTGGATAAACCGACCGCCGACTTCACGCTGCATCCGGCGATGAGCGAAAGCGATTTCCTTGCCGCGGTGAACGAGGGCTACGCGGCGGTGTCGAAAGACGCCGACATCGTCATCCTCGGCGAAATGGGCATCGGCAACACCACCGCGGCGGCGGCGCTGGCGGCGGCTTTGTTTGGCGGCGGCGGCGCGCGCTGGGCCGGCCGCGGCACCGGAATCGACGATGACGGCATGGCGCGCAAACGCGTCGCCATCGACCGCGCGCTCGCTCGCCACGCCGGCATTCT
>DATKRE010000253.1:0-2495 GCA_035532335.1 Xanthobacteraceae bacterium
GTCGAGCCGCGCGACGCTGCTCCTCATGCTGGTGGCGACGCTGCTCTTCATGCCGATCATCCTGCTCTACACCGCCTTCGTCTATCGCGTGCTGCGCGGCCGCGTCTCGGCCGGGCAGATCGAAGGCGAGACCAACAGCTACTGAGGAGGCCCCGATGTGGTATTTCAGCTGGGTGCTCGGCCTCGGCTTGGCGTGCGCCTTCGCCGTGCTCAACGCCATGTGGCTCGAGGTGCGGCACGACGACGACGCGGACTGACGCCGCGCCGGCGCTTGCCAGCGCTGCCAAGCCCGGGCCTTAATCGGGCGTGGCCGAAGCGATCACGATTTTCTACGGCGCGGCGACGCGCGAGGACGCGCAGGCGATCGAGCTGCGCGCCGGCAGGCCGCTCCGCCTGAGCGACGGGTTCTATCCCTTCGCCGAGCCGCCCGATCTCATCCGTCTCGACACGACGGCGGCGCGGCTCGATTTCCTGCGCGAGCATCTGCAGTCGCTGTGCGACCTCTGGGCCAAGCTGCCGCGGCAATTCCTGGACGCCTATTTCGCCTGGATATCGGCCGCGTTGGCCAGCGAGCCGGCGCGGAGCGACTTGACCGCTGTGGGCGGCGGACTATTCGCGCCGGCGGATTGGAGCTTCGCCGCGCTGCGGCCGCTGCCCTCGGCGCTGCTGCCGGCGGGCGAGCGCGCGGTACGCACCGATTTCGCCTTCTGGACTGGCGTCGGTTTCGTCGTCATCGAGCTGCCGGGTGGCCGCCGCGCGACGCGACACGACGAGCTCGCGCGGCTCGCGGCGGCGGGCGTCACCGTGATCGAACTCGCGCCGGCCGATCTCGCCAACGCGGCCGCGCTCGCCGTGCGATTGCCGCCGGCGTTCCGCGATTTCTGGCGCAGCCTGAAGCTGCCGCCGAGCCCCTTCGGCGCGCGCGATCTGGCGATCGAGCCGGCGCGCTAGAGATTCGCTTCCAGCGTATAGAGTCCGCCGGCGAACCGGTCGACGGCGTAGACGATCTCGTTCTCGTCGACGTAGACGTCGTTGATCTGCGCCGCGCCGGCAGGCGAGCCGTTGGGCGGCTCGGGCACGAAATACGCAATCTCCTTCGGCTGGAACGGATCGCTGATGTCGTGCACGCGCACGCCGCCGTTGAAGTAGGTGCCGAAGATCAGCCTGCTGGAGCGGAATGCCGGGCCCGGCCGGTTCTCGTGGAGATTGTGCGCGCCGTAGCGGCCGCCGACGTTGCGTTGCTTCTCGACGGGCGGTAGCGGCAGGGTCGCGATGTTCACCAGATTGTCCTCGCGCCGCATGTCGAGCAGCCAAACCAGCTTCGGCCAATCGGCCGCCTTGTCGCGCACGCTTTCGTCGCTCACCACGAGGAGGTCGCGATCCAAAAGCGGCATCACCGTGTGGGTGAAGCCGGGGAAGGGCGGATGCGGATTCCAGTGGCCGACGGGCTTGGGCTTTGACAGGTTGGCGATGTCGAGAATCCAGGCGCCGCCGTCGATATAGCCGAGATAGGCGCGGTCGGGCCGGTCGGGATAGACGTTGGTGTTGTGGGTGCGGAAGCCGGAATCGAATTTGGGATGGCGCGGCGGCGGCGGCGCGCTGTCGGTTGTCGAGAGGCCCGGCATCCACCAGCGGCAGATCTCGCGCGGCTTGGTCGGGCTGCTCACGTCGATGGCGCGGTAGAATTGATCGTCGAGCTTGTTGCGCGGCTTGAAGTCCGGCGCGCCGCCCGAGAAATGCACGGTCTTGCCGTCGACGAACCAGACCTGGTGCACGCCGCGCGAGAACTCGCCCGAGCAGTCGAAGAAGGCGATCGACTTGGGCTTTTCTGGAATTCCGATGTCGAACAGCTCGACGCCTGCCGGCTTGAGGCCGTGCTGCGCCGTCTGGTAGGCAACCGCCAGGATGTCGCCGCAGACCTCGAGCGAGTTGGAGCGCACCTGCTTGTGCGGCAAATCGGTCTGCACCACCAGCTTGAGCCGACGTGGATCGCTGACGTCGATCGCCGTGAAGTTCTTCGGCGCCGATTCGTGCGCCATATAGAGAATGCGGCGACCGTCGCCGGCGAGTTGCAGGCTCACGCCCTCGCCGATGCCGCCGAAGCCGGCGAGATCGTGATGGGCGAGTAGCTTCATATTGTGGGCTTGGGCGGGCATGATCGGCGCAGGTCCTCGGCTGAGCGGCGGCGGTCAAAAAGATACCGCGCCCGCGTGATGGGCGCGGCACGACAATAACGCAAACCGGCTATTTGCCTTCGTCGATGCGGCGCTTGGCCTCCGCGATCAGCGACAGGTCGACGTATTTCGGCTCAAGCGTCACCGCCTTCGGGAGGACGTGAAGCTTGACCGCCTCGCCGATGTCCTCCTGCGCCGCCTTGATGTTGGGCACGCAGTCGGGCGAGCGGTAGAAGTCCTTCTTGGTGAAAGCGTAGGCGAGGTCCGCGGGCTTCTGCTTGGTGACTTCCTCGGCGATCGCCAGCGCCTCGGCGCGGTTCT
>DATKRE010000254.1:0-3774 GCA_035532335.1 Xanthobacteraceae bacterium
GACGACAAAGGCAACGACTTTTTCCAGCAACTGAATTTGGGGTGAGGTCATTCCGGGGCGCACTGCAAGTGCGAACCCGGAATCCATAATCCCGGCGATCGCGGTCAGCGCCGCAGACTTCTTTCCAGACGATGGTGGTTATGGATTCCGGACTCGGAGCTGCGCGGCGCTCCGGAATGACTACGCGGCTTCGGCGCTGCGGCCGGCTGGCCGCCTTGCCGAGGTGCGGATCAATTCGCCACCGCAGCGGCCGCAGGCATAAATGGTGTCTTCGATTTCGGCGCTGATCGGGTGGCGCGTTTGGTACACCATCCGGCCCGCGCAAACGGGGCACGGCATCATCAGCGATGGAAGGCTTGACGATGGTGCGACCGCTTGATGACGCATTGCGTTATCCGGTTGTTGCAGTTTTGTAATCTCTGCGCACTTTTGCACCGTGTCAACGATTTTTGTGCATTGCACACACTCCTCGGTGCATCGCAATAACCCTCAGGCCTCATTCGGGTTTTGGCCGTTTCAGGCGGCCGCCAGAGCGGCGTTGCAACGGCTGCGTCTTTGATTTGGCGCCAGCGTTCTGGGTTTGCATGCGGCGATCGAACGCTGCCGTAAGCTCGACGAGTTCGGCGGCGACTTCGACCGGATAAGCCGCGCCCGGCTGCAGCGCGCGCAACGGCTCCGGCAGGCGCTCGAATTCGCGCCGGGCGTGGCGCCGGATATCGTCGAGTGACGGCGATGGGCGCAGCCGTTTGCCGTTCTGCATCACCAGCTCGAGCAGCGGCTCGCCCGGTTTTGCATCACCTTCGCGCGCCAGCAGATCGCCGGCCATGCGGCCGTCGCCGCCGTAACGGCGCCACACCTGTTTGCGGCCCGGCCACGTGGCTTTGTTGACCGCGCGCTTGCGCCGCGGCAGGCCGGCATATTCCTGCAATTTGTAAACGCAATCGAGCGTCGGCGCGTCCGACGACGTGGTCAGACTGGTGCCGACGCCGAGCCCGTCGATCGGTGCGCCGGCTTGCACGAAGCCCGCGAGCGAGTCTTCGTCGAGCCCGCCGCTGGCAAAGATGGTGACGTCGCGCAATCCGCCGGCGTCGAGGATGGCGCGCACGCTCTTCGCCAGCGCAGCGAGATCGCCCGAATCGAGACGCACCCCGCCGATAGCGATGCCGGCCGCCTTCAGCTTCGGCGCCAGCGCAACCACTTTCCGCGCCGCGGCTTCGGTATCGTAAGTGTCGAGCAGCAACACGAGATTATCGGGGCGGGCGCGCGCGAACGCTTCGAACGCCGCGCTTTCGTCATCGAACGCCTCGATAAAGGAATGCGCCATGGTGCCATATAGCGGAATGCCGAACCGCTCGCCGGCGAGCGCCGTCGCCGTACCGGCAAAGCCGGTGAGATAGCTCGCGCGCGCGGCGAGCACACCGGCCTCGGCGCCGTGCGCGCGCCTGAATCCGAAATCGACCAGGAGTTTGCCAGGCGCGGCCAGCATCATGCGCGCAGCTTTCGACGCAATCAGCGTCTGGAAATGCAGAATGTTGATCAGCCGCGACTCGACGAATTGCGCCTGCGGCATCGGCGCAGTGATGCGCAGGATCGGCTCGTTGGCGAAGACCACGCTCCCCTCGGGGATAGCGTGCACGTCGCCGGTAAAGCGCATGCCGGCGAGATAATCGATGAGGTTTTCGCGGAATCGACCGGTGCTTTTCAGCCAGTCGACCTCGCTGTCGGAGAACCGCAGCGTGTCGAGGTAATCCAGCGCCTGCTCGAGCCCGGCGGCGACGAGGAAGCCGCGGCGCGCCGGCAGGTTGCGGAAGAAAAGTTCAAATACAGCGGTTTCCGTCTCCCCATGGTCCAGATAGGCCTGGATCATGTTGATCTGGTAGAGGTCGGTCAGTAGCGCATCCGGGCGTTCGTTCACGGCCATTGCTTCCCGCTCCCGAACCCAGATTAACGGGTTAAGTCCCCACGCAACCATGTATTTTAGCTGCAACCGGCGGTAGTCTTCGCCCGCGTTTTCGGCCCGGCCTACACGACCGCCGAAGGCGGCTACGGGGAGAGTGGTTCTGTCTTTCATTTTGGCGCCGCGCATTCCGACACCATCGTCATTCCCGACGCAGAATTGCTGTTCACCGGCGATTTCAAGCGGCACGGTCGAGCCGGTGGCGACGAGATAAAAGGCTACAGCACGCGCGGAATTCCCAACTGCTCGGCTTCGGCCAAAACGCGGCCGATATTCTGATGACCGGCGCCGAAATGATTCTTCGGGTCGGTGAGCGGGACGGTGTGAACGCCGGGCAGCCGGTAATATTTGTCGTGCACCAAAGCGCGACCGCGGATCAGCGGCCACAGCATGCGGCCGAGCATGAACTGATCGTGCCCGTAGCGCGCCGTCGGCTGCCCGGCGAAATAGCGGCGCATCAGGTCGACGATGTCGATGCCGCAATCGGTGCGGCCGGCCCACAAGCAGCCGATCATCAATTCTGAGTGCAGCACGTGGTCGCGCACCACCGGCAGCCAGTCGCGCTTTTGAAAGAATGCGTCGAACAACAGCTCTTTGACGAGGAGATCGTCCGGCCGGGTAACGGCGAGCGCACACAATGCGACGATCGCTTCGTCGTTTTTGCCGGCGCGCAGCAGGGCGCGAATGGGCCGGTAAGGTTGCGGCGCCGCCTGTTGCGCCGGTCGCGACTCTGCATTTGCGATATCGGGCATCGGCCGCTCTTGCGCTCGCCCGGCGTTGCGGACAGCTGCGAAGGTTTAGCATTTGTTTTGGGGTTAGCGGGGCACCCGGCACGGCCAGCGCGGACGGTAGCTTTCGCTGCTTACTCAACCAGAGCGAGCAACGAGGGCGCAACAAACATGCAGTGGTTCGTTCGACCGCTTGCCATCAAGTTCCCGGGATACGTTCACCTTTCATTGACGATGTTCTTGCGGCAAACGCCGATTTATCGCATGGTCCGGCCGCACGTCGGCACGGGGACCTGCCACGCGCGAGCCGTCTTGGGGTTGGCCTATTCGTGTGCGCCTTGAGGGCGCACGACGGGAGCGCTGAATGGCTTACGGGTCCGCGGACAGCGGCTATGGTGCTGGTGCGTCGGTATTTCACCCCGACGCATCGCATGCCGACACAATTGTCATCCCCGACGGCGATCTTCTGTTCAACGGCGCGTTCAAGCGGCACGGTCCGGATCTCGTTCTGACCGGCCATGACGGCCAGCGCCATGTGGTACCCGGCTACTTCTCCGGCGAAAAGCATCCGGCCCTGGTAGCGCCCAACGGCGCAAGCCTTTCCGCCGCGCTGGTCGATCTGCTCGCCGGCTCGCCGGCGCCCGGCCAATACGCACAAGCGGCATCGACCACTCCCGCCAATCCGATCGGCAAGGTGGAAAAGATCGTCGGCCACGTCGTCGTCTTCCGCAACGGCGTCGAGGTCGCGCTCAATGTCGGCGATGCGGTCTACAAGGGCGACGTCATCCAGACCGGAGTGAATTCGTCCTGCGGCGTCGATTTCCCCGACGGCACCGCCCTCAATCTCGTCGCCAATACGCGGATGGCGCTGAATGACTATTCCTACGATCCGAACAGCAACTCGAACGACGCGCTGTTCAGCCTGGTGCAGGGCACGTTCGCCTTCGTCGCCGGCAAGGTCGCCCATACCGGCGACATGAAGATCGAAACGCCGGTCGCGACCATGGGCATCCGCGGCACCACCGGTTTCGTTCAAGAGCAAGTCGCCACGATCACCGCCAATGTCGGCAACGTCACTTACTCGTTCGC
>DATKRE010000255.1:0-6322 GCA_035532335.1 Xanthobacteraceae bacterium
CAGACCCATGCCGTACATCTGGCCCGCCTTCTCTTCGAAGCGGCGGATTAGCAGCATGCGCCGGTAGAGATCGAGCAGCCTTTCGGCGGAAACTTCGGCTTCGGCAGGTTCGTCGGGGCGGGACTTGGGCTTGCGCTTGGCAGCTACGGCCATGGTGTCTCCCGGAGATCCTCGGTCGCCGCGCGGCGGCCATGGAAATATTATTCCAATATGCGTACTCACGCACGGCCGTCAATGCAACCACACTCTTTGCAAGAGATTGTTTTGCAAAGCAAAATGAAACTTAACTGAATTCACGTTAAGTAGCCTGAAAAGTCTGCTGGACGATAGTCGCGTTACGGCCGTATTCCGATCGCGCGCATATCGGACCGTCGCTGGCCGCCGACGGTTATTCCGTCTGCGACAATCCGGCTAACGAGTCGGGCTCGGGCTATTCCGGGTGCGGGTAATAGATGACGATTTCGCCCGGCGCGCCGTCGTTGAGGACGGCGCGCACACGCTCGTCGAGGAAATCGCGGTCGATGTGGTTGCCCTGAAGCAGCGCGACACGCCGCGCCAGCGGGTCGCGCTCGGCCCGGAGCTTGGCCAAAGTCACCTTGGCATCGCGCACCTGCGTCTGCAGATCCCACAGTGCGAGCAGACCGCGATCGCCCTCGACCAGGTGATAGGCGAAGTAGGCGCAGAGCGTGAAGCCGAGCACGGGGCCGACGATCTGGCGCGCGCGCGCGCGCAGCGCGTAAAGCACGTCCATGACTCGTTTGAATCACGGCCGAGTCGCCGCGTCAAATCAATTCCGATTCCCGCATTTTGAATCAACGAGTCGCCGGCCGACTCTGCGGCGCTTTGTGAGCTTGCGCGGCCGGCGAAGCGGCGGAACTTCTGACCCATCGGCAGAGTCCGACTTATCCGCCGGACATCGCCTTCCAGGTCGCAATTCCGAAATTCACCACGTGCGATTTGTTGCAACGCGCGCAATGGTAGGTCCGCATGTCGTCGCCCGACATCGTGCTCTTATCCACCAGGTCCATCTGCTCACCACACGTCGGGCACGTGGATTGAGACGCCGGCGATGCCGGCTTGCGCGCATGTCCCAGTTTGAGCCACGAGAGCCATTTCATCCGAAATTCGCCCGATGCCAATTCCGGGTCATCCACGCTCCGGTCAAAACTGCTTCTGCTGCTTCTGGCAGGTGTAGCGAGCCAAGAAGTTGGAGCCGAGATCGATCGTCAGGGGTGACCCGTATAACGGTTCAGGGTATGAGGCCCAGTCGTATTGGGAGCAGGATTGACCCATGTCACTTCCTCATCCGAGAAGCTCGTCACGGTTCCATTCGTGACGACATCGAACGACGCGTTTGGGGTGATAACGACGCTTTTTTGCACAACCGCTTTGCTCACCGGGTCGATCGAAATCGTCACGCGGTTCGCTGGAACGGGATTGGAATCAAGCGTGCACTCAACAACAATGGCCGGTTCCGTTTGCGCGTGGGATTTCTCTGGAACAAACAGAGCGCAGGCCGCGATCGCCGCAGCGCAAAAAACCCTGGCGACGCACGAAACGCGTAATCCAAACTCCATCATCTGGTCCTCCCTCGGTGCTGGCCCAAAACTATGTCGCCGGCGTGCAACGCCACGTCACGACCATTCCCGACCGCGCTCCGCCGAAATTCAGATAGATGAAATCGCTCGTGCTCGCAGGCACCGTGTAAGTAAAGCTCTCGGGTGTATCCTCTGTCAGCGCGCGAAACGGGCCGTCCGGCGAGGCATATTCCAACAGGTTGACGTCCTCTTTCATCTGGCCTGGGGCTTGATGGATCGTGACCGTGAGCATATCGCCCTTGCTGAACCCGGCGCCGACCCGGTTGCCGCCCTCGCCTCTGGTTTGATCGTCCACCCTGCCCTGGAAGGCGCTACAACCTGTCGAGGCAAGCGCCGGCCATGATGCCGTCAATGCCATTGCCAGAAGGCAAAAAGCGATGAGGTTGAGCTTAGTATCGCGATTCATCCAAGCCCCGGTCAAAACTGCTTCTGCTGTTTCTGGCAGGCATACTCTGAAGTCTTGATTCCTTGAGGAGAAGGAGTGCTGCTCTCTTCCGAGAGCGCGCCAGTGTATCGGTTCAGCGATCCAGTCAGCGTCTGAGACGGATCGTTAATATTCGCCGGTACAATGAACATGATCTGTTGATCCGTAACCTGTGTCACGGTTCCTTGCGGGAATACGGAGCGCTGTGGACTCGGTGAGCAATTTGGTGCGCAGTAGACAATCTGCTCTATCACCACCGATTTTCTTGCCATATCGAGAGTGATGACGTGTTGGAACGCCGGGTTGCCATCCCATTTGCACACCATCACGATTGGCTGGTTCGCCTGGGCGTAGGACGTCGTCGGCGCAAGCAGCGCACCGGCCACGATCGCCACGGCGCAAAGAACCTTAGCGCGGCACGAAATGCGCGATCCGAACTCCGGCAATCGACCCTCCCTCAATCTCACTTCGTCTTCAGATATTTACCGAAGAACGCCACGGTGCGCTGCCACGCGTCATTGGCGGCGGCGCTGTCCGGCGGCGAGCCCGGCGTGCGGTCGAAGAGATGGCCGGCGCCGTCATAGAGCTTGATCTCGTACGGACTACCGGCCGAGGCGACGATGCTGCCGAGATGCTGCGCCGCGATCACCGGCACGGTTCCGTCGTCCATGCCATGCAGAATCAGCACCGGCGCGCTGCTCTTGTTGAAGGCGCTTTTAAACCGGCTGAGGCTGCGATCCGTCCCGGCGCCGCTGACCGCGCCGTAATAGGATACGCCCGCCTGCACCTTGCCGGTGGCGGCGAGCCACATGGCGAAGTATCCGCCATTCGAGAAGCCGATGGCGCCGAGCTTGCTGCCGGCGACCTGCGGATTGTGCGCGAGCATGTCGAGCGCCGCGACAAAGTCAGCGTAGATCGGCTCGGCGTCGGTCGTGAAGGTCGTAGCGCGATAGCGCGGCGATATCCCGTAGGTCGAGAGGAATGCCGGCACCAGAACGACATAGCCTTGCTGCGACAGGCGCTGACCGTAATCGATGTCGGCCTGCTCCAGGCCACCGCTCGTATGCAGCAGCAAGATTCCCGGATAGGGACCGCCGGCATCGGGCGCGATCAGTTCGGCGTGCATGTTCTGCTTGACGCCGACCATCACGTTGGCGGTTTTCGCCTTCGTCGGCGTAACCGACAGCGCCAAGCTCAGGACGAGGAATGTGGCCAGAAATCTTTTTGGACCGGTCATGTCGTGTCTCCTGCTCCAACCCTGCGTGAGATGAAACGCCGATCTAAAACTTGGTCGCCGGAAACGGCGTCGTGCCTTTGACGCACCGACGCGTCGAATAGCCGGTCCCGACCCCCGCTCCGATTTGGGTCAAAATTCCGGTTGTGCGGTCGATGGATACGTTAAACCAAAACGGGGCGCCTTCGCCCCGGGTCGTCCACTTGATTGCTGTCGCCGTGATCTGCGCCGGAAATGTCACAGGTGGAGCACCTTCAAAACCGCTGCCAATCCGCACAACGCTTTGCGTGATGGTGGATTTGTCGAAGTCCACCCAGATCTTGTCGTAGACCCCCGCGCCATCGGAACAATCAAGCGAGAGAATTCGCGCGCGCGCCTGGCCTGCGGACATGAGCGCAACAAAAACGATTGCGGCCAGTCGGACGACAACGAGTTTCCGGGTCATTCGCTCGCTCCTTCGTGGTGCCGGCCAAGAACCTGATCGATGCTCTCGATCATCATGGGCAGGCCGGGGGCGCGCCATCGGCTCGATAGGTGTATCGGATGTCGCCCGCGGTGCAGAGCCCGGGCGTTATCGTCGCGACCTGGCCGCCGGCGGCGGAACCTCCCAGCCGGTTTACGAGACCGGCGCTGGTCCCGGTGATCCATTTCACGCATGTGTTGACCGTCCTCTGCCCGCCCGCGCAGTTGTTCTTGAACTGCAGCAGATGAAAGACGCCCGGCGCGCACGATTGCGGAACCGTTACATCGGTCCAGCAGTTTTGGGCGGCGGCCGGTACGACGACCGCTGCGAAGGCGAGCGACGCGCCCGCCACGAGTAGGATCAGTCGCGATTTCGTCATCGATGCCCCCAAGGGTGCCGCTACTGGCAGGTCGTGTTCGGGAACTTGCCTTGACAGGTGGCGGTGCCGCAGCACGGCGTGCCGTTAATGACGCAAGCCTGACCCTGCGCGATGCAGCTCTGGGCGACGGCGCCGCCGCGGACGGACATCTGTGGCGGCGCCTGATGTGACTCCAGCGATGCGAGCAGATGGACAATGGAATCGGTTGCGACCGGCGGCGCCGTGCCGGGTGCGCCGGCCTGGGACGCCGGAATCCAGCCGGACCCAACCAGGGTCATCGCGGCAATAATCCCAATGATGGCAAGGCGATAAATCACACGCATGGCTCACCCCCTGATCGAATCAACGGCGAAACCGAACTATGCGTATGCTGGAGTGACGAGCGCGCGACGGACGCACTCACGATAACCTAGGCGGCGACAGCGCCATTCATCCCTTCATAGCAACAATCCCGCACCGGGGCGAGACCGTGATTTCGTATGGGTTAGCGAGGCAAAGCCGAACTCTGCCCAAAAGCTGGGCGGACGGCGCGTTGGGATGGCGTATAGGGTGAGTTACCGCCGGTAGATCGCACGGCCGGGGAACCGCGCCGCGGCGCCGAGCTGCTCCTCGATTCGGAGCAACTGGTTGTACTTGGCGAGGCGGTCGGAGCGCGACAGCGAACCGGTCTTGATCTGGCGCGCGTTGGTGCCGACCGCGACGTCGGCGATGGTCGCATCCTCGGTCTCGCCCGAGCGGTGCGAGATCACGGTGCCGTAGCCGGCGCCGCGCGCCAGCGCCATGGTCTCGAGCGTCTCGCTGAGCGTGCCGATCTGGTTGAGCTTGATCAGGACGGCGTTGGCGATGCCCTGCTTGATGCCGTCGGCGAGGCGCTGCGGATTGGTGACGAAGTTGTCGTCGCCGACAAGTTGGATCTTCTTCCCGAGCGCTTTCGTCAGCTCGATCCAGCCCGCGGTATCGCCTTCGGCGACGCCGTCCTCGATCGAGACGATGGGATAGCGTACGACCAGGCCTTCGTAGAATTTCACCATCGCGCCGGCGTCGAGCGTCTTGCCTTCCATCTTGTATTTGCCGTCCTTGCAGAACTCGCTCGACGCCGGATCGAGCGCCAGCGCCACCTGCTCGCCCGGCTTGTAGCCGGCAGCCTCGATGGCGCGGACGATGAAGCCGAGCGCCTCGTCGGCCGATTGTAGGTTAGGCGCGAAGCCACCCTCGTCACCGACATTGGTATTGTGGCCCTTGTCCTTGAGCGCCTTTTTCAGCGCCTGGAAGACTTCGGCGCCGTAGCGCAGCGCCTCGGCGAAATTGGGCGCGCCTGCCGGCACGATCATGAATTCCTGGATGTCGATCGGATTGTCGGCGTGCACGCCGCCGTTCAAGACGTTCATCATCGGCACCGGCAGCACCGCGGCATCGACGCCGCCGAGGTAGCGATAGAGTGGCAAGTTGAGCTCGGCCGCGGCCGCCTTGGCGCAGGCGAGACTCACACCGAGAATGGCATTGGCGCCGAGCCGCGCCTTGTTGGGCGTGCCATCGAGACCGATCAGCGCGCGGTCGAGCCCGGCCTGGTCGGATGCGTCGCGGCCCGAGACCGCATCGAAGATCTCGCCATTGACGGCGTCGACTGCCTTGCGCACACCCTTGCCGCCGTAGCGCGCTTTGTCGCCGTCGCGCAATTCGACGGCTTCATGCGTGCCGGTCGAGGCGCCCGACGGCACCGCGGCGCGGCCCTTGGCGCCGCTTTCGAGCGTGACGTCGACCTCGACGGTGGGATTGCCGCGGCTGTCGAGGATTTCGCGGGCGGTGATGTCGGCGATTGCGGTCATGGAATTACTCCCTTGTCATGCGTGGGCTTGACCCGCGCATCCACGTCTTTGCCGAAGGCGTGGATGGCCGGGCCAAGCCCGGCCATGACGCAAATTCTCGAAGCATCACGCTGAGCCGTTGGCGGTGGCTTTTGCCAGTTTGTCGAATTCGATCAGGCGGCGGAGCAGCGCCGGCATGTCCTTCAGGTGGACCATGTTGGGTCCGTCCGATGGCGCGTGATCGGGGTCCTGATGCGTTTCCATGAACACTGCGGCGACGCCGACCGCGACGGCGGCACGCGCGAGCATGGGCACGTACTGGCGCTCGCCGCCGCTCTTGTCGCCCTGCCCGCCCGGCTGCTGCACCGAGTGGGTGGCGTCGAACACCACCGGATAGCCGGTCTGCGCCATGATCGGCA
>DATKRE010000256.1:0-9863 GCA_035532335.1 Xanthobacteraceae bacterium
GCCGCACGTTACAAGACCTGCCGCGGGTCGGGGAGGCGTCAACCCTGTCGATTGAAACCTACGTGCGCGAGGATCAGATCAAGCTGTTCGGGTTTTTGACCGACATCGAGCGCGAATGGTTCCGGCTTCTGCAAACCGTGCAAGGAGTCGGCGCCAAGGTCGCGCTGTCGGTGCTCGGCACGCTGCGGCCCTCCGAACTCGCTTCCGCAATAGCGATGCGCGACAAGACGATGGTCGCGCGCACGCCCGGCGTCGGGCCGAAAGTGGCGGAACGGATCGTCACCGAGCTCAAGGACAAGGCGCCGGCTTACACCGACATCGATCCGGCGCTGGTGCGGCTCTCCGGAGCGCTCGACGAGAACCGCGCGCCGCAGCCGATCAGCGACGCCGTCTCCGCGCTGATCAATCTCGGCTACGCGCAGCCGCAAGCCGCCGCCGCCATTGCCGCGGCGGTGCGCAGCGCCGGTGAGGCCGCCGAAGTGAAAACGCTGATCCGGCTGGGCCTGAAGGAGCTGGCGAGGTGAAACGGCCCGCCAAACTCGGCGCGGCGGATCGCGAATTGATTGCGGCCGCGCATGCCGCCATTACCAAGCGCTATCGCGACGACTGGCAGGAAGTCGGTGCGGCGCTGCGCACCCGCTCCGGGAAAATCTTCACCGGCGTCAATCTCGACGCTTACCTCGGACGCATGGCGGTCTGCGCCGAGGCGGTTGCGCTCGGCCGTGCGGTGGTCGATCTTGGCGAAGCCGGGATCGAAACGATCGTCGCGGTGCGCCATCCGTCGCCCACGGAGAAAGATCAGGCGATCGCCGTGGTTTCGCCGTGCGGCGCCTGCCGTGAATTGATTTTCGACTACGATCCGCTGGCGCGGGTGATCGTGCCGAACGGCAAGTCGCCGGCGGTGGTGCCGATCGGCGATTTATTGCCGAACAAATACAGGCGAGGGTCGGAAGGGTGAGCACAAACGCCGGACACAAGCTGGTGACGGCGGAGCGGCGCGACGAAGACGCGGCTGAAGCAAGTCTGCGCCCGCAGCGGCTGTCCGAATTCATCGGCCAGGAGCAGGCGCGCAAAAACCTCGGCATATTCATCGAGGCGGCGCGCGGCCGGCACGAGGCGCTCGATCACGTACTGTTCGTTGGTCCACCCGGCCTCGGCAAGACGACGCTGGCTCAAATCGTGGCGCGCGAACTCGGTGTCAATTTTCGCGCCACCGCCGGTCCGGTCATCGCCAAAGCAGGCGATCTCGCTGCGCTCCTGACCAATCTGGAGGAGCGCGACGTCCTGTTCATCGACGAAATCCACCGGCTTAATCCGGCGATCGAGGAAGTCCTCTATCCGGCGATGGAGGATTTCCAGCTCGACCTCATCATCGGCACCGGGCCGGCGGCGCGCTCGGTGAAAATTGACCTCGCCAAGTTCACCCTGGTCGGCGCAACCACGCGCGCCGGCCTTTTGACCAATCCGCTGCGCGACCGCTTCGGCATTCCGGTGCGGCTCAACTTCTACTCCGAAAGCGAACTCGAGCTGATCGTCAATCGTGGCGCGCGGGTGCTCGGCATCGGCGTCACCGCCGACGGCGCCAACGAGATCGCGCGCCGCGCGCGCGGCACGCCGCGCATTGCCGGCCGTTTGCTGCGCCGGGTGCGCGATTTCGCTTCGGTCGCCGGCGCGGCGGCAATCGATCGCGCCGTCGCCGACAAGGCTTTGGCCGCGCTGGAGGTCGACAGCGCCGGCCTCGACGCCATGGACCGGCGCTATCTCACTACCGTCGCGCTGAACTATGGCGGCGGTCCGGTCGGAGTCGAGACGCTTGCGGCCGCATTATCGGAGCCGCGTGACGCCATCGAGGACATCATCGAGCCCTATTTGATCCAGTGCGGGCTTTTGCAACGCACGCCGCGGGGCAGGCTGATCACCGGCCATGCCTTCCGGCATTTGGGCCTGGCTGAACCGGCGCGCGATCCGGCCCAATTCGGCTTATTCGCCTCGGATGCGGATGAGTGATGTCATCCGATCTTTTGGAACGCATGCGTCGGAATCCGGCTGGTGATTGGCGGATCCGGGACGTTGAAGTGATATGCCGCGAATTCGGTCTCAGTTTTCGCTTCGGCAAAGGCACCTCGCATGCGCATGCTCGCCATCCTGCCGCCCGCGAAATCTTGACCATTCCGGCACATCGGCCGATCAAACCGGTCTACATTCGTAAGTTGGTTCGCTATATTGATACGTACGGAGGCAATCGATGACACTCGAATACGCCGTGCGTATCGAACGATTGGCGGAGAGCGACGGCGGCGGATATCTCGCCATAGTTCCTGACCTGCCGGGTTGCGTGTCGGACGGCGAGAGCCCTGAGGACGCGCTGAGAAACGTTCAGGAAGCGATCGTGTCCTGGATCGAGGCAGCCAAAGAATGGAAACTGGAGGTTCCGCAGCCATCGCCGCCTTTGGCGCGGGCCGGGTGACACTGCAAACCTGCGAGCGGCTGGCGCACGTCCTGATAACGCAGGTTAGAAGAAACCGTCGATGAACGATCCCGGCGCTATCCAGCTTGATGGCGAAATTCACGACGGCCGGCACACGCTGATTGTGCGCGTCTATTACGAGGATACTGACTTCACCGGTATCGTCTATCACGCCAACTACCTGCGCTATATGGAACGTGGGCGGACCAATTATTTGCGGCTAATCGGTGCCGATCACCGGGCGCTGTTTGAGGCCGCGCAAGCGGAGGCGCCAGGGTTTGCCTTCGTGGTGCGCTCGATGAATATCGATTTTCTCCGGCCCGCGCGCATGGACGACATTCTCGATGTACTCACCGAGCCGGAGGAAGTGCTGGGCGCTTCGGTCACATTGCGGCAGAAGGTCTTGCGCGGCGAAGAGCTTCTGTGCACCGCGAGCGTACGCGTTGCCTTCATCAGCGCCGGCCGGGCGCGGCCGATCCCAAAGCCGCTGCGCGTCGCCATGAAGGCCGATCTGGACCGGACGTAGTAATCGGGCTGCGGCGCGCGATACGCAGCCTTATATTGGACGGATCATGGACGTCCCCGCTTTTGCATTGTTCGACACTGCGATCGGCCGCTGCGGCATCGTCTGGAACGAGCGCGGCATTGCCGGCGTGCAACTTCCCGAGACGAACGAACACGCGACCAGGAGCCGGCTCGGGCGCCGATTCCCTGCGGCACGCGAGGCGGCGCCGGACCAGAACGTGCGCCGCACGATCGACGACATCGTCGCATTGCTTGACGGTGAGCGAAAAGATTTAAGCGGCGTGGCGCTGGATTATGCGGGTGTGCCGGACTTCGAGCGCCGGGTTTACGCCGTTGCGCGGACCATCCCGGCCGGCGGCACCCTGTCCTACGGTGAGATTGCCGAGCGGTTGGACGATCGCACTCTCGCCCGCGAGGTGGCGCAGGCGCTCGGGCACAATCCGTTCCCGATCGTCGTGCCTTGCCATCGGGTGATGGCTGCCGGCGGCAAGATGGGCGGTTTCTCCGCCCCAGGTGGCGTGCGTACCAAACTCCGCCTCCTCACGATCGAAGGCGCGCAGCCTTCCGGGCCGACTTTATTTGCCGATCTTCCGTTGCAAGCGGTGCCGCGCCGGGGCTAGGCGCCGCAATCGGCAATCGACGTGACGGCCAGACTCATGTTAACACTATTAACATGAAGTGGTCGAAGGACGACAAGCGCGGGCCGCGCGGCTACCACCACGGCAACCTGAAAGAAGCATTGGTCCGCGCCGCACTCGAGTTGATCGCTCAGAAGGGCCCGGCCGGATTCACTTTTGCGGAAGCGGCGCGCTGGGCCGGTGTGAGTCCGGCGGCGCCATACCGGCACTTCCGCGACCGCGATGAGCTTCTCGCCAGCGTGGCGCTCCGCGGCTTCAATCAATTTGAAATAGCACTTTCGCGCGCGTGGGACGACGGCCGGCCCGAGTTGTTCGTCGCGTTCGACCGGCTCGGCAAAACCTATCTCGATTTCGCGCGCAACGAGCAGGCTTACTATTCGGCGATGTTCGAAGCCGGTATTTCGCTGACATCCAATCCGGAATTGCGTGAGGCGGGAGATCGCGCCTTTGCCGTATTGCGCGCCGCTGCGGAAAAGATTTGTGCGCGAGCGTCCGGACAAACCAAGCCGCCGACGTTGATGGTCGCCTTGCACATCTGGGCGGTTTCGCACGGCATCGCGTCGCTCTTCGGCCGTGGCGACGCAGCGCGGCGCACCTTGCCAATGTCGCCGGAAGATCTACTTGAGGCACAGATGCTGATCTATTTGCGCGGGTTGGGCGTTGCGGAAGTACAGTCGCCCGCTCCGCATTAGCGGCTACGAAAAGCCTTCGAATCAAGGAAGTTCGGCCCCCGACATCACGAAACTGAGAGGCCCTTGACTTCGAAAGGTCCGATGTTAATGTTATTTACATTCACACTAGGGAGGTCCCTCATGGTCCTCGTCGACAAACTGGATGAATTCGGAAAGCCGGCCTGGGTTGCGCTTGTGATCCTCGGCTTCGTCGCCTGGTGGCCGATCGGCCTCGGCGTGCTGCTCTTTTCAATTGGCACCGGCAGATTCAGGAGCGGAAGAATGGGATGTTGGCACGGCCGCCACGGCGAAGAGTGGCAGGAGCGTTGGCATGGAAAGATCGAACGCATGCAGGAGAAAATGGATCGCATGCGGACCAGAATGGATGGCAGGCGCGGCGATTGGTGGGGCACCCCGCCGACGAGCGGCAACAAAGCCTTCGACGACTATCGCACCGAGACGCTGCGCCGGCTTGAGGACGAACAGACTCAGTTCAAGGAATTTCTTGAGCGGTTGCGCTTTGCCAAGGACCGGGCGGAGTTCGACCAGTTCATGAACGAGCGGCGTGATCAGCCGCAGGACGGCAGTCCACCGCCTCAACCGCACGCCTGAGCTTCCTGTCAGGCAGCAAAACCTCCGGGCCGTCCATCTTCGTAAGGTGGACGGCCCGCGGCATTTAGAGGGCCGCGCCGCCGGCAATGGCGGGGCGTCGTCGGCGTCATTAACGCCGCATTAAGGACAACCGGGGCTTCGTAGGCGTGAACGACCGGTGTTGCGCCCTAGTTTGGACACGTTTGGCGAAGATTTCGATCAGGCCGGTGGACGGGTCCGGCTCGGGTCCTCGCGAGATTCTCAGGTCTTGGTCGGCGCGCGCAAAGCCGCCGTCAGGTCTTTGGTCCCAGCGCCGGCGCGGCACTTTCGGTCATTGGTGGCCCGGTTGGATCGCCGGAAAGGACGCGCCCATGAATGCTGCCGACCTCACCACGTCGGCCCTGCCGTTGACCTCCTCCGATCTCTCGATGTTCCATCTGTTTTGGCAGGCCCATTGGCTGGTCAAAACGGTGATGACCGGTTTGATGGTGTGTTCGGTCTGGGTTTGGGCGATCGCGATAGACAAGACGTTCCTGTTCAGACGCATTCGCAAGAGTGGCGAAAACTTCGAGCAGGCGTTTTGGTCGGGCCAGTCGCTGGACGAACTTTACACCTCGCTTGCCGCCAAGCCCGGCCACTCGTCCGGTGTGCTGTTTGTCGCGGCCATGCGCGAATGGAAGCGAAGCTTCGAGGGCCATGCCCGCTCCTTCGCCGGTTTGCAGATGCGCATCGAAAAAGTCATGAATGTCGCCATCGCGCGCGAGATCGAACACATGGAGCGCTGGCTGTTGGTGCTGGCGACAGTCGGCTCGGCCGGACCCTTTATCGGCCTGTTCGGCACGATCTGGGGGATCATGACCAGCTTTCAGTCGATCGCCGCCTCGAAGAACACCTCGCTGGCGGTGGTTGCGCCCGGCATCGCCGAAGCATTGTTCGCGACCGCAATCGGCCTTATCGCCGCCATTCCGGCGACTATTTTCTACAATAAGTTCATCACCGAGGTGAACCGGCAGGCGCAACGCTTGGAAGGCTTTGCCGACGAATTCACCGCGATCCTGTCGCGGCAGATCGACGAGCGCGGGTGAGGGGTAGTTATGGCGGCGAATGTCGTGAGTGCGACTTCCGACGGCCGAAAAAGGCGCCGCCGGCGTCCGGTCATGGCCGACATCAACGTCACGCCATTTGTCGACGTCATGCTGGTGCTGCTGATTGTGTTCATGGTGTCGGCACCCTTGCTTACAGTCGGCGTCCCGCTTGATCTGCCGCAGAGCCAGGCCAAGTCGCTCGATCAGGACCGCGAGCCGCTCACTCTTTCGGTGAACGTGCAAGGCCAGGTCTTTCTGCAGAACAGCGAGATCAAGATCGACGATTTGGTAGCCAAGCTCAAAGCTATCACCGACGCGCGCGGTGGCGCCGACGAGCGCATCTATGTGCGTGGCGACAAGAAGGTCGATTACGGTACGATGATGCGGGTCATGGGCCGGTTGTCGGCTGCGGGTTACCACCGCGTCGCGCTGGTCACCGAGGTCGAACAGGGCGGGGGATGAAGCGGCCTCTGATCATATCGGCGATTGCACACGTGGTCGTGCTGGCTTGCGGGCTGGTTGCGTTTGCCGCCCGGCCGAATGATGCGACGCCGACCGAGCCGTTGCCGGTCGAGTTCGTTTCGGCGACCGAATTCTCCCAGCTGACGGCCGGCGTGAAGAACGCGCCGAAAGCGATCGAGAACGCCAAACCCCTGGCCGACAAGATTGGCGACCCGAAGCCGGTGAAAGAGCTTGCGCCCAAGGTTGCGGATAAGCCGGAGATCAAGACCACGTCGACACCCGCCGCATCCAAGCCGGAGAAGGTTGAAAAGCCGAACGATAAGCCGAAGCCGGATCAGATCGCCGAGGCTTTGAAAAAAGATCAGGCCAAAAAGCCGCCGAAGAAGCCTCCGGCGTTCAAGCCGGATCAAATCGCCCAGGAACTCAAGAAGGACGAACCGAAAAAGCCGTCGCCCAAATATGACGCCAATCAGATCGCGGCGTTGCTCGATCATCGCGAGCCGCAACGGCAATTCGCGACCGCGGCGACGCTCAACGACACAGCCTCGCTCGGCGCGCCCACCGGCAACGCCGGACGGCTGTCACAAAGCGAACTCGACGCGTTGCGGGCACGGCTTAGCCAATGCTGGAGTCCGCCGCCGGGCATCGATGCGAACTCAAAGCTTTTTGTAACGCTCCACGTGGCGTTTAAGGCGGATGCCTCGCTATCGCAGGAACCGGAGGTGGTCGAGGATTCGGCCTCCGTTGTCGGCCCGGCGCTTGCCGAAAGCGCTAAACGCGCGCTGATGTCGTGCCAGCCCTTCACGATGCTGCGGCCGGAGCATTATGATCTCTGGAAAGACATTGAAATCAAGTTCAACAATGAGCTGCTCGGTGGCTGACCACTTTCATTCGCGCAATTCCCCGCCTACGCGCCCGGCTTCGCTTAATCTCACTCGCCGCCATGTGGTTGCGATCGGCGCGTTGGCCGCCGGTTTGACGCTGTCCGCCCGGCGGGCTGCGGCGGTTCTTCAGCTCGACGTCACTCCCGGCAATTTTCAGCCGATGCCGATTGCGATTCCGGACTTCCTCGGCGGTACGCCCGCCGACACCGAGACCGCGGTCGGCGTTTCGCAAATCATCTCCGCCAATCTCAAACGCAGTGGCCTGTTCGCGCCGATCGATCCGGCCGCGTTTCTTGAGAAAATCGCCAGCGTCGATGCGGTGCCGCGCTTTGCCGATTGGCGAACCATCAACGCGCAGGCGCTGGCGACCGGGCGGATAACGCGTCAGGACGACGGACGCCTCAAAGCCGAGTTTCGCCTCTGGGACGTTTTTGCCGGACAGCAGCTTGCCGGCCAGCAATACTTCACGACGCCGGACAATTGGCGCCGCATCGCGCACATTATTTCGGACGCGATCTATGAGCGGCTGACCGGCGAGAAGGGTTACTTCGATAGCCGCGTCGTGTTCATCGACGAGACCGGACCGGCCGAGCGTCGCGTCAAGAGGCTCGCGATCATGGATCAGGACGGGGCCAACGTCCGCTATCTGACGCGCGGCGATGAATTGGTGCTGACGCCGCGCTTTTCACCATCGACGCAAGAGATCACCTATATGGCCTACGGGCAGGGCGAGCCGCGTGTCTTTCTTCTCAACATCGAAACCGGTCAGCGTGAAGTTGTCGGCAATTTTCCCGGCATGAGCTTTGCGCCGCGCTTTTCGCCGGACGGACAGCGCGTGGTGATGAGCTTGCAGGAGGGCACCAACTCCAACATCTTCGTGATGGATCTGCGCTCCAAGGCGATGACGCGTCTGACCGATACCCAGGCGATCGATACCTCACCGTCATATTCGCCCGACGGCGCCAAGCTTTGTTTCGAATCCGACCGCGGCGGTCATCAGCAGATCTACGTCATGGCCGCGACCGGCGGGGCGGCGCAGCGCATCAGCTTTGGCGACGGCACTTACTCGACGCCGGTCTGGTCGCCGCGCGGCGATTACATTGCGTTCACCCGTCAGGCCGGAGGTAAATTCGCGATCGGCGTCATGAAGCCCGACGGCAGCGGCGAACGCATTTTGACGGAAGGGTTCCATAACGAGGGACCGACATTCGCGCCCAACGGCCGCGTCATCATGTTTTTCCGCGATCCGGGCGGTACTTCCGGGCCTTCGCTGTTCACCATCGACACCGCCGGCCGCAATGAACTGCGGGTTCCCACGCCGAGTTTCGCCTCGGATCCCGCATGGTCGCCGTTGCTTTCATAAGCGCGACGGCCGTCCCACATCCTCGCCGTATTCACGCCCTATTAACCACCGCAAAAGCTTTACGGGGCGTCGGCAGGTTTGAGCCTTCTTTGCAAGGCTGCATCAAGGTTGACGGAACGTTCGTTTAACGAAGGCGCTGCTAGATCGCACCAGGGGACCAACCATGTCCGGACATGACGGAACAATGGAGGCACCGGAATGAATGCGATGAGTATTATTCGCAGCGCGAAATTTGCAGCCATCGTGCTGGGTGCGCTGGCGATCGCGGGCTGCGCCAAACACGAGCCCGATCAGGCCGCCATGGCAGGCGCCGCCGCGCCGGGCAGCCAGCAGGATTTCATCGTCAATGTCGGCGATCGCGTGTTCTTCGACACCGACTCCTCGGAGCTTTCGGTGCAGGCGCGGGCGACGCTCGATAAGCAGTCTCAGTGGCTCAATCAATACGGCCGCTATGCGTTCACCATCGAGGGCCACGCCGACGAGCGCGGCACACGCGAGTACAACATCGCACTCGGTGCGCGCCGCGCCCAGACGGTGCGCGAATATCTGGTCTCGCGCGGAGTTGCGGCGCAGCGCATGCGCACGATCTCGTATGGCAAGGAACGGCCGGTCGCGGTGTGCAACGACATATCATGCTGGTCGCAGAACCGTCGTGCGGTGACCGTGCTCAACCAGGGTTCATAGCAAGTTTTTGCGGCAAGTCTGAGCAAGCGCAAAGCAATCCGGCGCAAGCTAGTGGTCCGATTCTAACATTCGCATCCGTATTCGGCAGCTTCTCATGCGAATGTTGGAATCAAAAGGACCACTAGCAAATTTGCGGCTTAGTGGAGCTTTGGATTTGACATTCGCTTCTCGAGTTTGCCGCCAGGTGGGTAGCGAATGTCAAATCCGCTCCACTAGGTTGCTTCGTTGCTTTTGCGCGGCGATGCCGGTTGCGATCGGTGCGGATTGGCGTAAAAGCTCGCCCGAATGGCGTCCAGTGGTCCAATTCTAACATTCGCATCCGTATTCGGAACCCTCTCGTGCGAATGTTAGAATCGGACCACTAGTCACAATTTGGACGCAGCATCAGCTATGGTAGGGAACCTCCTCGCACCGTTGTGTCGCCGGCGATGATCCGCTCTCTCTTTCTGCTTTTCGCTGTTCTCCTGTGTGCGTCTGGCGTGCGGCCGGCGCG
>DATKRE010000257.1:0-11121 GCA_035532335.1 Xanthobacteraceae bacterium
CGCACCCGGGCCTCGAGATCCACGTAGCTGAACAGCGATCCCGTTCTCTCGTCAGTCCCGCGCAAATCAGCCTCCCAAAAAAGGAGATTGAATCACGAGCCAACCTGACAGACGAGCTATTTCTTCAACAGCCTGCTAGAAGATACGTTGGTTGTCGGCGACTCCGAGTAATTTCAAGCGACCGAAGCTCCAGCGCGGCAGCGGTTACGCCGCCCCAATAAACTGCAACACCACTTCGCGTGTGTGTGGCCGCGCGCGGTGCTCGGCGACATAGATGCCCTGCCAGGTGCCGAGCAGCATTTTGCCGCCGGCGACCGGCACGCTGAGCGTCGAGCCGTTGAGCATGGATTTGACGTGCGCCGGCATGTCGTCCGGTCCTTCGGTATCGTGCACCCAGCCAGCGTCGGCGGGCGCGATGCGGCGGAGTGCGGTGACGAGGTCGGTGCGCACGTCGGGGTCGGCGTTTTCCTGAATCACCAGCGACGCCGACGTGTGCCGGATGAACAGCAACAACACGCCGTCGCTCGCCTTGGCGCCATCGAGGAAACCCGCCGCCTCGCGCGTGATCTCCAAAAAACCTTCGCCGGAAGTCGCAAGCGTCAGCACCGCGGTCGAAACCGTGTCGATCCGGGCGGAGTGAATGGCGGACAAATCCGAACGCATGACAGTTACGCCGTCAACTTTTGTCGAGGACTTGCTTTTGCGCCTGCGTGATCGCTTCGACCAGGCGATGCCAGACCCTGCCGAGATAGGTCGCGAAGCGGTTGACGTCGGCGTCGCTCGGCAAACGTATGGTCAGATCGTTGCCGCCCGCTGCGGGCGGCTCAGCCAGGGCGCCGGGCGGCAACGGCAGACCGCGCGACAGCAAATCCCCTTTCAGCGCCGCATTCTGGGCGCGCAGCCGGGCGATCTCGCTTTCCAGCACGGCGCGCTCGTCGGGCGCAGCCTGACAGGCCCAGCCGACCGCGCGCTTGCTGCACAACGACACGTCGCCGGTCTGGCTATCGAGCCGGACGAAACCGTCGGCGTTTTTGTTGAAGGTGTAACGCGCGTCGCCGGTGCCGGGTGGCGCTTCGTCGGCGAACGCCGGCGCGATCAAACAAACGCCGGCGACGCAGGCGGCAAATGCTTTGGCGAGCATGCTGGTCTCCTTGTCACATCGCTTATTCCGGCGTCGTTCCGGTGCCGTCATCCTTCGTCGGCCGCGTGCGCGGCCACCTTCGGACCACGGCGGCGGCGCAACGCCAATCCCGCACCGAGCCTGTCGACATAGTAGCGATATCCACTTCGCGCTGCACGATCGTCCATCAACAGCTCGTCTAAGCAGCCGATAAATCCCGCCTTATCAATAGATTAGGATTGGGTCGTATTCACGGGCTTTTCTTGACTTGGGAAAACCCAATGCGTATGTTCCGCGCGGCTTTTAGGGGGGCGCGCCGGGTTCGATTGCCGGCAAGCCGCGAGTGTCGAAGTGATGAGCGGCGGCACACGCGAGCACGGCAATCACGATCAGGCGCACGCCGATGAAGCCGCCCTCTCTGCGAGACTTCGGCGTCTCGGCGAAGGCCTCGGTCAAGCGCAAGGGCGCTCGGTCGGGCCCTCCGATGACGCCAGCGGGGACCGGGCAGCGACTGCATCGGGTTACGCCAGGGGCTTTCGGCTCTCGAGCGAACTCGTTGGAGGCGTGCTGGTCGGCGCCGGCCTCGGCTGGGGCATCGACCGCTTGCTCGGAATCTCGCCCTGGGGGTTCATCGTTTGTCTCTTGCTCGGTTTTGTCGCCGGCGTGCTCAACGTGATGCGCTCCGCCGGGGTCGTTCCCGGCGCCAAGCCGGACGGCGGGCCATCGGCAAGCGGGAAACCAAGCCGGAAACAGTGACAATGGCGATGGAACCATGACAGTCGATCCGATCCATCAATTTGCGATCCAGGACATCGCGCCGTTGTTCACCGTCGGCGGCCGTCATTTCGCCTTCACCAATTCCGCGCTCTACATGTTCATCATCGTGGTCCTGGTATCGGGGCTGATGATCGCGGCGACTCTACCGCGGGCGATCGTGCCCGGACGGTTGCAATCGGCCGCCGAGATGTCATACGAATTCGTCGCCAACACGGTGCGAAGCTCGGCCGGCACCGAGGGGATGAAGTTCTTCCCGTTCGTGTTCACGCTGTTCATGTTCGTTTTGTTCGCCAACATGATCGGGCTCATTCCATATTCATTCACGGTGACCAGCCAGCTGATCGTCACCGCGACGTTGGCGCTGGTCGTCTTCTTCATCGTGGTGATCTACGGCTTCTGGCGAAACGGGTTCGGCTTCCTCAAGTTGTTCGTGCCGAAGGGCGTGCCGGTCTACATCTTGCCGGCGATCGTGGTGATCGAGATTCTCTCGTTCATGTCGCGCCCGATCTCACACAGCGTCCGCTTGTTCGCCAACATGCTGGCTGGCCACATCACGCTGCAAGTGTTCGCCGGCTTCATCATCATGCTGGCCGGCTTCGGTGTCGTCGGCTGGTTCGGCGCCGCGCTGCCGTTCGTTCTGGTAGTCATGCTGATCGCGCTCGAATTTCTGGTCGCCTTCCTGCAGGCCTATGTCTTCGCCATTCTCACCTGCATCTATCTCAACGATGCGATCCACCCGGGCCACTGACGGCTTTCAACTGTTGCAACCTCGAAAAGGAGTTTTCTCATGGATCCGACCGCCGCAAAGTACATTGGGGCAGGTATTGCCTGTATCGGCATGGGCGGCGCCGGCATCGGCGTCGGCATCATCTTCGGCAATTATCTTGCCGCCGCGCTGCGCAATCCGTCGGCCGCACAGGGCCAGTTCGGCAACCTGATCTTCGGTTTCGCCATTACCGAGGCGCTCGGCATCTTCTCGCTCCTGATCGCGCTTCTTCTGCTGTTCGGGTTGTAAGACTTAGTCGTCATGGCCAAGCCGACCGCCCATACCGAAGCGCCCGCGGGACACCATGCGTTCCCGCCGTTCGAGTCGCAGCATTTTCCCTCGCAGCTGCTGTGGCTGACGCTGACCTTCGTCTTGCTCTACGTGCTGATGTCGCGGATCGCGTTGCCGCGCGTCGCCGGGATCTTCGCGGCGCGGCAAAAGCGTATCGGCGACGATTTGGCGGCCGCGCAGGGATTCAAGGAGCGGTCGGAGACGGCCAACGCGGCGTATCTGAAGTCGCTCGCCGATGCGCGCGCCCGCGCGCAAACGATCGCCAATGAAACCCGGGCGCGGCAGGCAGCCGAGGCCAAGGCAAACAACCAACGGCTGGAAGAAGAGCTCAACCAGAAACTTGCGGCGGCGGAACGCTCGATCGCCGCCACCCGCAGCGCCGCGATGAGCAATGTCGGCAAGATTGCCGAAGACACCGCGGCCGCGATTGTCGAACGCCTGATCGGCGTTGCCCCGAGCGCGCCGGACGTGGCTCGCGCGGTCGGCGACGCGAGCAAGCGATAGGATTTCATCATGGCCATGCCGGAAGCCGAAGCCTGGGTCGCCATTGCCTTCGTCCTGTTCCTCGCACTGCTCGTCTACCTGGGCGCCCATCGCCGGGTGATCGGCGGGATCGATGCCCGGCAGGCGCGGATCAAGGCCGAGCTCGACGAGGCGGTGCGGTTGCGCCAGGAGGCGCAGGCGGTGTTGGCCGAATTCGAGCGCAAGGCGCGCGACGCCGAGAGCGAAGCCGTCGCCATTGTCGCCGGCGCCACGGCGGAGGCCGAACGGCTCGCCGTCGAGGCTAAGGCGCGGATGGAAGATTTTGTCCTGCGGCGGACCAAGATGGCGGAAACCAAGATCGCCCAGGCCGAGGCGCAGGCATTGGCCGACGTGCGCGCCGCCGCCGCCGATACCGCGGTCGCCGCCGCCGAGACGATTCTGGCCGCCGCCGCCAAGGGCAAGGTCGCCGAGGGCCTGCTGGCCAAGGGCATCGAAGATATCAAGAACAAGTTCAACTAGGCGGACGCCTGCGCTTCGGCTGTCTTCACCTCGCCCCGCACGCGGGGCGAGGGAATGGAATTCATGCCCGCCGGATTGTTGATAGCGGGGGCGGCGGCGGCGCCGATCTTTGACTAGCTGCGCCAAACCGTATTTCTTCGCTGGAGGTGATTCGCCGGCCTGACGCAAGTTGGCCGGAGCTATGGGGCGGCCTGTGGTCATTTTCGACTGCAATGGCGTTCTTGTTGACAGTGAACCGATCGTCTTCGCGGTGCTCGCCGATGCGTTGAGCCGGATCGGGATGCCGTCCTCGGCAACCGAGTTGGCCCAGCAGTTTCATGGCCGCCGCCCGGCCGACGTGTTTGCCATGCTCGCGCGGAGCGGCCGGCGCACTTTCCCGCTTGATTTCCCCGCCACGGTCGCCGCCGAGACGCTGCGGCGGCTACGTGCGGAATTGCGTCCAGTCGCGCACGCGGCGCACGCCTTGACCTGGATCCGCGGCCCCAAGGCGGTGGCGTCCTCATCGCCGATTGATCGCGTTCGCGTCAGCCTCGAAGTCACCGGCCTGTTGCGCTACTTCGAGCCGCGGTTGTTCTCCGCCAGTGAGGCGGCCAGAGGCAAACCGGCGCCGGACCTGTTTTTGTTGGCCGCAAAGCGGCTCAATGTCGCTCCGGCCGAGTGCATCGTGGTCGAGGACTCGGTCGCTGGCGTCGGCGCGGCCAAGGCTGCGGGCATGCATCCGATCGGCTTTGTCGGCAGCAGTCCCTCCGAGGGGCGGCTCGCCCGCGACCTGAGCGCCGCCGGCGCCGGCAGCGTGATCGCCGACCTGCGCGCGCTCAAGAGCGCAATCGTCGAACTGCGCGGCTGGTGATCGGTTAAACCCGCTCGTCCCCGCGCAATTCTTTACGTCGTCATTCCGGGGCCGGCCAGAGGCCGGAACCCGGAATTCATAATCCCGGCGGGTTGGGAATTCTTCTGCGCGGTCTGCGGTTATGGATTCCGGCTCTCGCTGGCGCTCGGCCGGAATTGACGGGCGGATGCGCGCCCCTCGCAATGATGCAGCTTTAGTCGGTGCTTGCCGGGGGATGCGGCTTATGTTTCGGCCGCTTGGCCGGTGCGGCCGGCTTGGCCTGCGCCTCCGCGGTCTGCGGATCGAAGCCGACATAAGCGATGTAGTCGTCAAGCTGCGCGACCGGCGTCGGCATCGGGAAGGCGAGCGCATCTTCGACATGAGAGAACGGAGCGCCGCCCTGGCCGGAGGCGATGACGACCGGAATGACGAGGAACTTGGTCTGAATCGAGCGCGTGCCGCCACCCGGCGTTTCATGCACGACCGCGATGCGCAGCGGCACGTCGACCCGGCCGGGGCCTCCCGCCGGTCCGACGACGACGCGGCCCTCAAGGCCGATTCGCATGACCATGTTGCCGGCAACGACGGAGCACTCGCGCGCCTCGCGGGTGAACTCGACCTGATATTTGAGTTCCATCGTGGATTTATCGCCACTCGGTCCGATCGCCATCGTGCCGGCGCCGCGGCGGATTTCGACGGTCGGGCAATCGACGTTGGCCGGCGCGCCCGCGGTCGTTTGCGGCCCTTTCGCCGATGAGCCGGAGAGGAAGCCGGTGATCGGGCTAAGCCCGCCGGACGCCGCCGCGGTCTCCGGCGTCGATGCGGCCGGGCCGCCGAACTTGCTGCCGCTTGAACACGCGCCGAGAAGCAAAGCCAGCAAAAGCACGCCCGCGGCGCCGCCGCGACCGTGCACTGCTATCTGCCGACAGCTCCCCGTCATTCCCCAGCGGTTCATGTGCCCGAAGTCCCCGATGCCCTTGTTATATCAAGGGAAGAGTGGCCATCCCAAGGCCATCGCAAGGCGGCGCGCAAGCGTGGTTAAAGCCTACGGGCGCTCCTTTAGCCGCCCGTAGAGCAGGTGGTCCTGCCACAGCCCGTTGATACAAAGATAGTCGCGCGCATAGCCTTCACGGACGAAGCCGGTGTTCTCCAAAAGCCGGATCGAGCCGACGTTGGTCGGGATGCAGGCGGCTTCAAGCCGATGCAGGCGAAGCGTGGTGAAGGCAAAGGAAATCAGCGCGCGCACCGAGGCGGTCATGTAGCCCTGACGCGTGTGCGGCTGGCCCATCCAATAACCGAGACTACCGGCCTGTGCGACCCCGCGGCGGATATTGGCCAGCGTCAAGCCACCGACCATGACAAGATCGGAGCTGCGGAAGATCAGGAAGGTGTAGCCTTGGTCGGTGCGCAAATCCTCGGCGTAGCGGCGGATGCGGCGGCGGAAGGCGCCACGGGTCAAATCGTCCACCGGCCAGGTTGGCTCCCACGGCGTGAGAAAGTCGCGGCTTTCCTCGCGCAGCGCCGCCCACTCGTTGTAATCGGTGACTTGCGGCATGCGCATTAGCACGCCGTCGCCGGCGACCGAGGGCGTCGGGTCGGAAAAATTAAGGGTGCGGAAGAACGCCATCGCTCGTTTAGGCCGCGTAACCGCTCATTCTCGTGCCAGCGGGAATCCATATTAGCCGAATAGCCGGCTTTCCGCTGCCGTGAGGACGAGCGGAACGCGCGTGTAATCCCGGATTCATGCGGCCTGACGCGCCAGCGTTTCGGCGATGTCTGCGGCGTTCTCAAGCCCGGAGCCCACGCCGATCACGGCAATCGCCGGCTTGCCGCGGCGGATCAATGCGCGGCCGGCTGCGCGAGCGCTGTCGACGGTCACCGCATCGACTTTCGCAATCAGCTCGTCGAGCGGCAACGGCCGTCCCCACGCGATCATTTGCCGGGCGAGTTGCCCGATACGATCGCCCGAACTTTCCAGCGCCATCAGCAACCCGACCTTCATCTGCGCTTTGACCCGCGCGACCTCGGATTCGGAAATCGTCTCAGCCGCATCGGCGATCTCGTCGACCACCAGCCGCATCAGTTCGGTGGAGTCGTTGGCGTCGGTGCCGGCGTAGAGGCCGAACATGCCGACATCCGAATACGGATAGTGGAAGGCGTAGATCGAATAGCACAGGCCGCGCTTTTCGCGGGCCTCCTGGAACAGCCGGGACGACATGCCGCCGCCGACGATGCTGGTAAACATCTGCAAGCTGTAAAGCGTCGGATCGGTCTGCTTCACGCCCGGCAGCGCCAGCGCGATATGCGCTTGTTCGAGTTCGCGCCGCTCGACATGCTTGCCGCCACCGAAGCGCGCCGGCTCCGGCGTAGCACCGGCCGGTCCGTTGAAGCGGCCGAAATTCTTTTCAACTTCCGCCACCACCGTCGCGTGATCGACGGCGCCGGCGGCGCCGATCAGAATGCTCGGCGCGCGATATTGCCGCCCGAGATAAACGCGCAACTTGGCGTCGTCGAAGGTGCGCACGGTGTCCGCCGTGCCGAGGATCGAGCGGCCGAGCGGCTGGCCGGGAAAAGCAATGCCCTGCAAATGCTCGAACACCAGATCGTCGGGCGTGTCGGCCACCGCGCCGATCTCTTGCACGATCACGCTCTGCTCGCGGACGATCTCGTCGCGGTCGAAGGCCGGCTCGGAAAGAATGTCGGCCAGCACGTCGAGGGCGAGCGGCAAATCGGACTTGAGTACACGGGCGAAATAGGCGGTACTTTCGGCGCTGGTCGCGGCGTTGAGATCGCCGCCGACCGCCTCGATCTCTTCGGCGATCTGCCGCGCGGTGCGCCGGCGCGTGCCCTTGAACGCCATGTGCTCAAGGAAATGCGAGATGCCGTGTTCGTTCGGCTTCTCGTCGCGGCTGCCGGAACCCACCCAGACGCCGAGCGACGCCGTCTCCAGATGCGGCATGCTGTCGGTCACCACGCGGATGCCGGATTTCAGGGTGGTCACCGCAACACTCATGCCAACGCTCCTTCTTGCGCAGCGCGGCTCGCTTGCGCGACGAAACGCTCCACGGCGGATTGATCGGCCGGCAGCGCGGTGACGCGCTCCAGCCGCTGATTGAGATCGGAGAGCCAGTCGGGCAGGGCCGGCCGCTCGCCGCAGGCGGCCTCGACCGCTTGCGGAAATTTCGCCGCATGCGCGGTCGCGAGCACGACCATCGGCACGCTCGGATCGCGCGGTTCTTTCGCCGCCACCGCGATGGCGACCGCGGTATGCGGATCGACGAAGGTGCCAGTCTCGCGGCGGACTGTGCGGATGGTGGCGGCGACGTCGTCTTCATCGGCGCGGCCGGCGGCAAATAGCGCGCGAATGTGCGCGAGCGCCGGCGCGGAGAGCGAAAACCGCCGCGATTGTGCGAGCGAGTCCATCAGCGCGCGCACCGCGCCGGCGTCGCGGTCATAGGCATCGAACAAAAGCCGTTCGAAATTCGACGAGACCTGAATGTCCATCGACGGCGATGAGGTCGCCACCACGTCGCGCAATTCGTAGCTGCCGGTTGTGAGCGTCCGCGCCAGGATGTCGTTGACGTTGGTGGCGATGACCAGGCGGTCGATCGGCAGGCCCATGCGCGCGGCCACATAGCCGGCATAGATGTCGCCGAAATTCCCCGTCGGCACGGTGAAGGCTATTCTGCGCTGCGGTGCGCCGAGCGCCACCGCGGCGGTGAAGTAATAGACGGTCTGCGCCACGATCCGCGCCCAGTTGATCGAGTTGACGCCAGAGAGCCGCACGCGCTCGCGGAAGGCCGGGTGGTTGAACATTCCCTTCACGATCGCCTGGCAATCGTCGAAGGTGCCGTCGATGGCGACGGCATGAATGTTTGCCGCCTTCGCCGTCGTCATCATCCGCCGTTGCACGTCCGAGATCCGCCCGTGCGGGAACAGCACCACGACGTCGATCTGGCCGCTGTCGCGAAAGGCTTCGACCGCGGCGCCGCCGGTGTCGCCGGAGGTGGCGACGACGACGGTGCGGCGTTCGCCGCGCGCGGCAAGTGCTTGGTCCATCAGCCGCGCCAACAGCTGCATCGCCACGTCCTTGAACGCCAGCGTCGGGCCGTGAAAAAGCCCAAGCGCAAAGGTGTTGACGCCAAGCTCGGTCAGCGGCGTCACCGCCGGATGGCGAAAGGTCGCGTAAGCCTCGCGCGCCATGCGCGCGAGATCGGCCTCGCCCACGGCGCCGCCGGTGAAATGGCGGATCACTTCGACCGCGACGTCGGCGTAAGCACGCCCGGCGAAGCCGGCGATGGTCTCGCGCGTCAGCCGCGGCCAGGTTTCCGGCACGTAAAGGCCGCCGTCGCGGGCCAGGCCCGCGAGCATGACTTCGGTGAAGCCGAGTGCCGGAGCTTCGCCTCTGGTCGAGATGTGCCGCAACCGACGCCTTCCTTGCGCCCCGGCTATTCCGTGACGCTAAACCGTTGATTTTCCAGGATGTTCGTGCGGGAGGCTGATGGCCACCCGTCCCGGACCAACGTCACAGTTATAGAAGCGCGGGGTCTTTCACAAGGAAGGCTAGGGGCAGCAAATTTTGCGGCGTAGATCGGGTTTTCCCCAAGCGGAGCGCGGCGGCTTCAACCCTTTTGACGAAGCCGGCCCGCGTTCAGTGCTTGGGATACGCGGTGAAAATATAATCCTGGTCGGCTACGACCGTATGGCACGCGTAGCCGCAATTGGGTTCGGTCCCTTCAGGCGTAAAGGTGTCGGTTGCGGCGTCGTAGTTGAAATTGCCGTAGGCCCATCCGTGCGTGTCCGGGAATCTCTTGGTGTCTTTTTCGATCACCGCAATCGCTTTGAGCTTATCCGGCACGTTGACGAAATAGGGCGCCACCGTATTCCGTTTAAACGACCACTCAATTTTCACAATTTTGACGCCGTCAGGAAAAATCTTTCCCTTGGCGGGAAGGCCCTGCTTATAGGCGTCGATCATCACGTCATTGGCCAGGACCGCTTTCATCAACGTTTCGGTTTGGCTGACCGCGACATCCTTCCAGTTTTCGTATCCTCTGAAATCGGCAAACTCGAGTTTGCCCAACTTCAATGTGTAGCGATCCTGCGCGGCAATCGCTACGCCACAAAACAGGGCGAAAAATACGGCGACGCGCGCTATCGCCGGGGACCACAAAAGTTTGAAAGCAGGGAGGATCGAACTGTGGAACATAAAACCTCCACGTTGGATGTTGCGACGATGAAACATGTACGGCGGCAGTTCCAATGTACAAATCGAATAGGGCTCTTTTGTCCGGTGGCGTCAACGCACGAAGTGCGGCGGTAAAATCGAATTGATCGATCTTTAAAAGTTATATTTTTCTTTCGCGAAAATGTCGCACGACGCGCCGGTGACAGGGTGCGCGTTAGCTAATCCACAACTTGGCGGGCAGCCTCGCGGCGCGATTTGACTGCAAAGGCGACGAACACAATGACCAGCATCAGCGCCAGGCCGTACCAGGTGACGGCGTATTGCAAATGATCGTTGGGCAGGTGGACCACAAGCTTGCCGGGCTTGGGCCACGCCGCTGACGGCGCCGGCGATTCCTGTTCGACATAAAATGGAGCCACCTTCGGCCAGCCCTTGGCGGCGGCAATCGCCGCCGGGTCGCGCAGGAACCAGAGATTGTGAGCCGGTTCGGCCTTCGGCGTGAACCAATGCGACGCGTCGGGCCAGCGCATCACGCCGGTGATCTCGACGTCGCCGGATATCTCGGCGGCCGCGCGCGCCGCCGCGTTCCACTGATCGTTCGGGACAAAGCCGCGGTTGACCACGACGACCGCGCCGTCCGGAAGCTTTGCCGGTACGAACACCCAGTAGCCGGCGCCGAGTGTATTGACGTCGGGCCGGAAGGCCGCCGCGCTGGCGTAGACCAGAGCTTCGCCGCCGCTCTCGGACTGGGCATGGAATCTGACGCGGCGATATTCGTCGCGCGCCTCGTCCAGATGCGGCCAGGACACCGGCGGCGGCAGCGCGATTGCCGGCGCGTCGAGCTTTTCGGTCAGCGTCGCGATCAAGCCTTCCTTCCAGGCCTTGCGCCGAAGTTGCCAGGTGCCGAGCGCGAGCAAAGCGGCGAACACCAGCACTGCCGGGATCAGCAGGCCGAGCCATGAGCGGCGTTTTGGCGGAGGGGGGTTCAAGGCTTGTTGTTGCCGAAGCGATTCCCTGTCATTGCGAGCCCACAAGGGCGAAGCAATCCAATCGGTGCTTCCGGCTGGATTGCTTCGTCGCTGCCGCTCCTCGCAATGACGAGGAGGAGAACGGCCGGCTCTACTCCGGCAGGGTTCCGGCGCCCCACA
>DATKRE010000258.1:0-29935 GCA_035532335.1 Xanthobacteraceae bacterium
GCCGGCACGTTGGTGGCGTCGAATGGCACGAGCTGTGTCCGGTCGTCGTTATCCGGCTTCACCTCGACCAAATCGCCGGCGCCGAAATTCTGAATCGCGACGACAGTGCCGAGCGTCTTGCCGTCGCTGTCGACAACCGTAAGCCCGACCAGATCGGCGTGATAGAACTCGTCGGCCTCGGTCGGCTCGGGCAGGCGTTCGCGCGGGACATAAAGCTTGAGGTTCGCCAGTCGTTCCGCGGCATCGCGGTCACCGATGCCGGCAAGCTTGGCGACGAAGTGATCCTTGGCCGGGCGCATCGTCTCGATCTCGAACACGCGGCCGTCTTCGGTCGCGAGCGGGCCGTAGCGCGCGATCGCTTCCGGCTCGGCGGTGAACGAGCGCAACCGCACCTCGCCGCGCACGCCATGAGCGGCGCCGATTTGTCCGAGACAGATGCGCGCGACCGCCATGTCTCGTTTTGTCAGGCGGCCGGCGGTGCGGCGTCCGCGGTCGGAGCAGCGCCTGCTGCCGGCGCTGCGGCTGCGGCGGGAGCAGCGCTTGCCGCGGCCTTGGCCGCTTCTTCTTTCGCCTTGCGCTCTTTGCGCGGGACGGCGCGCTGCGGGTTGTTGCGCTTCTCGCGCTTGGCGATGCCGGCGGCATCAAGGAAGCGCATCACGCGGTCGGACGGCTGCGCACCCTTGGCCATCCAGGCCTTGACCTTGTCGAGATCGAGCTTGAGACGCTCGGGCTTGTCCTTCGGCAACAGCGGATTGAAATAGCCAAGGCGTTCGATGAAGCGGCCGTCGCGCGGCGCGCGGCTGTCGGCGATAACGATATGATAAAACGGCCGCTTCTTGGTTCCGGCGCGGGCCATACGGATTACAACGGGCATTGTCTTTTCCTTTCGCTGATTAAATTCAGAATTTCTCGCGGACTAAAACGCGGCCTTTAGCACCGACGGCGGTCTCGCCGGTTTCTTTGCGGACACGGCCGCGCAAATCGATAACGTCGCCGCCGAGCCGAGGATTGTGCTTCACCGATACGACCAGCCATTCCAGGGTGATGGTTTCGTCGGCATAAACCGGCCGTCGGAACCGGACCCAGAATTCCAACCCAAGCATCGCGCCGCGTTTGGAGAAGTGCGACGCGGTCAGCGCCAGCAGATGTGCCGTTGTCTGCGGTCCGCTCGCGAGCAGCCGGCCAAAGCGTGAATTGGCTGCGATTTCGGCATCATGATGCAAAGGATTTGTATCGCCGACGGCGTGTGCAAATGCGCTGGTGGCCTCGGGCTGTAGTGCCACCACGGCAGAAAATCTTTCGTGTGGTTGCGCGTACATCACTTCTTCTTTCCAAAGCCCGGGAATCCCGGCGGCAGGCCGCCGGGCAGCTTGGGACCGAGACCCGGAAATCTGCCGGGAAGACCGGGCAAATTCGGCGGCAGGCCGCCGGGCAGCTTAGGACCGAGACCCGGAAATCCGCCGGGAAGACCGGGCAAATTCGGCGGCAGGCCGCCGCCGCCCGGCATCTTCTTGGCGAGGTCCGCCATTTGCTCGGGACTCGGCACGCCGCCAAAGCCAAGCATGTTGGCGAGCCCGGCCATTGGTCCGCGCTTGCCGCCGCCCATCGCCTTCATCATGTCGGCCATGGTGCGATGCATTTTCAGGAGCCGGTTGATGTCCTCCGGCCGGGTGCCGGAGCCGGCGGCGATGCGGCGCTTGCGGCTCGCCTTGAGTAGATCGGGATTGCGCCGTTCGGCCGGCGTCATCGAATCGATGATCGCCATTTGTCGCTTGAGCACCGTTTCGTCGAGATTTTTTTCAGCGATTTGATTTTTGATCTTGGCGACGCCCGGCAACATGCTCATCAGGCTGCTCATGCCGCCCATATTTTTCATCTGTGCCAGCTGTCCACGCAGATCGGCAAGATCGAAGGCGCCCTTGCGCATCTTCTCGGCGACGCGCGCGGCTTGCTCGACGTCGATCGTCGTCCGCGCTTTTTCCACCAGCGCGATGATGTCGCCCATGCCGAGGATGCGGCCGGCGACGCGCGCCGGGTCAAAATCCTCAATGGCGTCGAGTTTTTCGCCGGTGCCGAGGAGCTTGATCGGCTTGCCGGTTACTGCGCGCATCGACAGCGCGGCGCCGCCGCGGCCGTCGCCGTCGACGCGGGTGAGGACGATGCCGGTCAAGCCCACGCGCTCATCGAAGCTGCGCGCGAGATTGACCGCGTCTTGGCCGGTGAGCGAGTCGGCGACGAGAAGCACTTCGTGGGGCGACGCGGCGCGGCGCACCTCGGCCGCTTCGTTCATCATCGCCTCGTCGAGCGTCAGCCGCCCGGCGGTATCGAGCAGGACGATGTCATACCCGCCAAGCCGGCCCGCTTGCAGCGCGCGAGCGGCAATCTGTACCGGCGTTTGCCCGGCAATGACCGGCAGCGTGTCGATGCCGGTCTGTTGTCCGAGTATGGCGAGTTGCTCCATGGCCGCCGGCCGGCGCGTGTCGAGCGAGACCATCAGCGCTTTGCGCTTTTGCGTGTCGGTGAGGCGCTTGGCGACTTTGGCGGTTGTGGTGGTTTTGCCCGAGCCTTGCAGCCCGACCATCATGATGACGACCGGTGCCGGCGCATTGAGGTCGATCGGCTGCGCAGTCGATCCCAGCGTCTCGACCAGCTGATCGTGCACGATCTTCACTACCATCTGGCCGGGGGTGACCGATTTGATCACTTCGACGCCGACGGCGTGCTTTTTCACTTCGTCAGTGAAGGCGCGGGCGACGTCGAGGGCGACGTCGGCTTCAACGAGCGCGCGCCGCACTTCTTGTAGTGCGGCATCGACGTCGCCTTCCGACAGCGCACCGCGCCGGGTCAGGCGATCGAGGACGGCATTCAGACGCTCAGAAAGACTGTCGAACATGCGCTTCCCATAGTCTGCGTCACGCCCGGGCTTGACCGGGTATCCATGCAGCCTCACCGCTGCCTGGATCGCCGGATCAAGTCCGGCAATGACGAATGACGCCCGAGGGCGCATCGCGCTGTCGGGCGGGTGCCTCCGGTCTCATGGGCCGGTCGGCGATTCCAAGAACGTCAGGTCTTATTCGAAAGTGGACGGAAAATAGGTCTAGAGCCCGGTTCCGTCAACCGCGCCAATGCTGCCTTGCCGGAGGCGTCAGGCCGTATAGAAGGGCGTAAATGTCGCGCTATTACAACGGTCCCATCTCCGATCACTTCGATGGCGAGCGGTTTTTCGATCCCAACGCCGCGCCGCCGAAAGGCCGGCCGGACTTGTTGCGTTGGATGCGGGATCGGCATTTTCGCGGGACCAGGGCCAAGTGGCCGTCCTGGGCGCCCTCGCCTTATGCCGACCACCCGCCGGAGCGGATAACCGGCGCCGGGTGGCGTATCAGTTACATCGGCCACGCGAGCTTTCTGATCCAGGCCGCTGGTCTCAATATCCTGCTCGATCCGGTGTGGTCGGCGCGCGCCTCTCCGTTCCGTTTCGTCGGGCCGAAGCGGGTCAATGATCCCGGCATCGCCTTTACCGATCTGCCGCCAATCGACGTCGTACTGGTGTCGCACGCCCACTACGATCATCTCGACGTGCGAACGCTTTCGCGACTTGCGTCCGCGCACCGTCCACGCGTAATCACGCCGCTCGGCAACGACACGATCATGCGCAATCGCGATCCCGCTATCGCGGTTCAAGGTCATGACTGGCACGATCGGGTCGAGATCGGGAGCGGCGTTGCGGTCACACCGGTGCCGACCGGTCACTGGTCGGCGCGCAGTCTCTCCGACCGCAATATGGCGCTATGGGCATCGTTCGTGATCGAGACACCGAGCGGACGAATCTATTTCGTCGCCGATTCCGGCTACGGTGAGGGGCGGCATTTCCTCGCCGTCCGCCAACGTTATGGTCCGTTGCGTCTCGCCATTCTGCCGATCGGAGCTTACGAGCCGCGCTGGTTCATGCGCGATCAGCATATGAATCCCGCCGAGTCGGTGCGGGCCTTCATCGATTGCGGCGCCGAGCATGCACTCGCACACCACCACGGAACATTCCAGCTTACCGATGAAGCAATCGACGCGCCGCGCGACGCGTTGTCCGAGGCGTTGGTGGATGCGGGAATTCCCGCCCAGCGTTTCCGCGTCTTGCAGCCTGGGCAAGTGTGGGAGTTGTGATCCGCCCGGTGGCTTACTTCACCATCACATAGACATTGACGACCAGATGGTCCTCGTTCGTCGTCATCGGGTCAGTTTGATATTGTTCGATGAACATGTCTTTGGCCTCGAGCCGGTGCTCGTCGAGATAATTGGTGATCGCCTCGTAGGTGTTGTCGAGGCCGTCATACGACCCGCGATGGACGAATTTAAGCGCACGGCCTTCCGGCGACGTACCGACCGCGATGTCGCCGTGCGGCGGAGTCTTCGGCGGCTCGGCAACCGGAATGGCTGCTTCATATTGAAAGCCGGTGTCGTCGGTGGCGATGAACAGCGTCATCGGCTGGCCGTCGACTTTTAGCCCTTCCTTATCGACATAGGCTTTCACCGTTTTGAGCGATTTGGTTATAGTCTCGAACGCGTTGTCCCAATTGCCGGTGCCCTTCACGTAAACCATTGGCCTGGCGGTCAGCGTTGTATCCTCGCCGAACGGATCTCCCGGCTGGGCCGTTGCCGCACTCGGCGCGGCCGGTGCAGCGTTGGGTTTGTCGGTCGAAGACGGCGCCGGCGGCGCCATTTTCTGCGCTTGGGACGTTTGCAACGCGGCTGCGGTGAGGGTTGCGGCGACGAGCGTGATGCCGAGCGCAAAACGGCGGAACATTCAGACTCTCCCGTGTGCGAGGCGGTTTTTGATGCCGACCCTGGGCGTATTTCGCCCGGTTTGATTCTAGCACGGCCGCCGCGCTGCCGCCCTTACGGATACTGGCGCAGGAGCCCCAACACCTCATATAAGTCCCACACATTCGGGCATTATCATGAGCACATTGGCGGGCAAGGATTTCATCAAGATGAACGGTCTCGGCAACGAGATCGTGATTGTCGATCTCCGCCGCTCGCCGGGTGAGATCGCCGCCAACGAAGCGCGTGTTGCCGCGCGCCAGGAGCCTTACGATCAACTGATGGCGCTTTATCCGGGCACCGCCGTGACGGACGCGTCGATCCGCATCTTCAACAACGACGGCTCGGAGGCCGGCGCCTGCGGCAACGGGATGCGTTGCGTCGCTTCCATCATCAGCGCGGAGACCGGCAAGGCGAAGCTCGAATTCGCGACCACCGCCGGGCTGGTTTCCTGCTGGCGCAACGGCGATTTGTTTACGGTCGATATGGACAGGCCGCGCTTTCGCTGGGATGAAATCCCGCTGGCGCAGGAAATACCCGACACGCGCACCATCGACCTTTCATTCGGGCCGCCTGATTCGCCGATCTTGCGTTCCCCGTCGGCGGTGAGTATGGGCAATCCGCACGCCATTTTTTGGGTCGACGATCCGCAAGCCTACGATTTGCACATGATCGGGCCGCAGCTCGAACATCATCCGCTGTTTCCGGAGCGTGCCAACATCTCCTTGGCGGCGACACCGGCACGCGATCGCGTCATCATTCGCACCTGGGAACGCGGCGCCGGTCTGACCAAGGCCTGCGGGTCGGCCGCGTGTGCGGCCGCCGTCGCTGCGGCGCGGCTTAACCGGACCGGCCGCAAGGTGACGGTGACGGTGCCGGGCGGCGATCTCACGATCGAATGGCGGCAAGCCGACGATCACGTGCTGATGACCGGTCCGGCCGAATACGAGCACAACGGACGTTTCGACGCCGCGCTGTTTGCCGGCGCGGGCGCGTAATCCGATGAGTGTCGAGGTGGTCACCTTCGGCTGCCGGCTCAATGTTGCCGAATCCGAAGTGATTCGCCGCGAAGCGGAGCGCGCCGGCTTTGCCGATACCGTCGTGGTCAACACGTGCGCCGTTACCGCCGAAGCAGTGCGGCAGGCGCGGCAGACCATCCGGGCGCTCCGCCGCGAACGTCCGCAGGCTAAAATCGTCGTCACCGGCTGCGCGGCGCAAACCGAGCCGCACACTTTCGCTGCGATGCCCGAGACCGACGGCGTCCTCGGTAACGCCGAAAAGCTCAACGCAGCGGCGTGGAAGCAGGCCCATACTTTTGGCCTCGCGAACGCGCCGAAGACGCTGGTCAACGACATCATGGCGGTCAGGGAAACGGCCGCGCATTTGATTGAGGGTTTCACCGGCCGCTGGCGCGCTTTCGTGCAAGTGCAGAACGGCTGCGACCATCGCTGCACCTTTTGCATCATCCCGTATGGCCGCGGCAATTCGCGCTCCGTGCCGATGGGCGCGGTGGTCGACGATGTGCGGCGCCTCGTCGCCAACGGCTATGGCGAAATCGTGCTCACCGGCGTCGACGTCACGAGTTATGGCGCCGACCTACCGGGAGCGCCAAAGCTCGGGACGCTGGTGCGGCAAATCCTCAAGCATGTGCCGGAACTCAAGCGGCTCCGGCTGTCGTCAATCGATTCGGTAGAGGCCGACCGCGCGCTGATTGATGCCTTTGCCGACGATGCGCGGATGATGCCGCATCTGCATCTGTCGTTGCAGGCCGGCGATGACCTCATCCTCAAGCGCATGAAGCGCCGGCACACGCGCCACGACGCAATCACCTTCTGCGAGACTTTGCGGCGGCTGCGGCCGGAGATGGTCTTTGGTGCCGACATCATCGCCGGCTTTCCGACCGAAACCGAAGCCATGTTCAAAAACTCGTTCGATCTGATCGACGATTGCGGGCTGACGCATCTGCATGTCTTTCCGTTTTCGCCGCGGCCAGGAACGCCGGCGGCGCGCATGCCGCAACTCGACCGCGCCATCGTCAAGGAACGGGCGCGGCGCTTGCGGGCACGCGGCGCGCTTACCCTGCGCCGCCATCTTGATGCGGAAATCGGCCGCGAGCGCAGCGTGCTGATCGAATCGAACGGGCAGGGGCACACCGAGCAATTCACCCCGGTTTTGCTGACCCAACCGGGAACGCCAGGCACCATTGTCATGCGGCGTATCGCTGGACATGACGGCAAACAATTGCTGGCGGCATGAGTTAGAATCGCGCCAAACCGCGGAGAGCCCACGATGGACGAGAACGGGCAAGATCACACGATCACGACGACCGCACAGCTCGAGAATCTGTATTCCGACGCGCCTTATGGAGCCGCGGTTTTCAAGGAAACCGACCGCATCACGACGCAGTATCGCAGGCTGATCGAAGCCGCGCCGTTCTGCGTGCTGGCGACAAATGGCCCCGAGGGGCTGGACTGTTCGCCGCGCGGCGATCCACCCGGTTTCGTGCGCGTCGTCGACGCGCACACGCTGCTGATCCCCGATCGTCGTGGCAACAATCGCATCGATTCGCTACGCAACCTCGTGCGCGACCCGCGCATCTCGCTCCTGTTCCTCATTCCGGGCGTGGGCGAGACCATGCGCGTCAACGGCCGCGCCAAAATCTCCACGGAGCCGCAACTGACCGAAAGCTTCACCATCGATGGCAAGACGCCGAAATGCGTTCTGGTGGTGACGGTCGAGCGTGCCTATTTCCAATGCACCAAAGCGATCATCCGCGCGAAGCTCTGGGAAGAGGCGAGCAAGGTCGATCGCAAGACCTTGCCGACCCCCGGTGCGATCCTCACCGAGCTGACCGACGGCAAGATGGGCGGCCCCGAGCATGACCGGCTCGCGCCCGAACGGCTCAAGCAGACGATTTATTAGATTATCCGCTCCCCGCTTCGCAGGGGCTGATGCCGGCGCCGCTTACCACTTCGTCGTCTGCTTCATTCCAGCCGCACTCCGCCAACGCCTCGCGCATATGCGGCGGCACCGGCGCCACCACGCGGATAGGTTCGCGATTTTTGTACAGCGGCACCACGATTTCGCGGGCTTGCAGATGCAGGATAGGGCCGCCGCTCCGCGGCGCGTTGCCGTAAACCGCGTCGCCGCGAATCGGCCAGCCCATTTCGGCGCAGTGGACGCGAAGCTGGTGCGTGCGGCCAGTCAGCGGCTCGAGCGCAAGCCAACTCATGGCCGCAGTCTTGCCCCTCACCGTCCACTTGGTAACCGCCGGCCGGCCTTGCGGATCGTGCTTCATCCACCAGCCCCGCGTCGCATCGAGTCGGCCGAGCGGCAGCTCGATGACGCCTTCGTCGGTTTCCGGTGCACCGTCGACGATCGCCCAATAGGTCTTGCCGATGGCGCCGTTCCGAAACAGCTTGCCGAGTTCCGCCAGCGCCTTGTGATGGCGGCCAAGCACCAGGCAGCCGGATGTATCGCGGTCGAGCCGGTGCGCCAGCGCCGGCGGTCGCGGTAGGCCGAAGCGCAACGCGTCGAAATGATCCTCGACGCTTTCACGGCGGTTCGCACTGTTTATCGGGCCGGCATGCACCGACAGCCCGGGAGGCTTGTCGAGTACCAGCATCAGCCCGTCGCGGTAGAGAAGCCGCGACACCATCTGTTCCGGTGTCATGACACGGTCGCTTGTTGCTTCGCTTGGGGAAACCGCTATCACGGGCCACGCATGAACGACAGCGCCGCGGAAACAAAAGGCAATTGGTGGCAGCGCCTCACTGGCGGGCTCAAGCGCACGTCCTCGGCGCTCGGCAGCGCGATCACCGATCTGGTCGCCAAGCGCAAGTTCGATGCCGAGACGATTGCCGGCATTAAAGACGCGCTGATCCGCGCCGACCTCGGCGTCGGTACCGCCGAGCGCATCGCCGCCGCGCTCGGCGCAGGTCGGTACGAAGCGGGAATTTCGGCTGAAGAGATCAAGACGGTGGTCGCCGCGGAAATCGAGAAGGCGCTCGCCCCGGTCGCGCAGCCTCTCGCCATCGACCCGTTGATAAAGCCGTTCGTGATCCTGGTCGCCGGCGTGAACGGCTCCGGCAAGACCACCACCATCGGCAAGCTCGCGGCCAAGTTCAAGGCCGACGGCCGCAGCGTGATGCTTGCGGCGGGCGACACGTTTCGCGCTGCCGCCATTGAGCAACTGAAAATCTGGAGCGATCGTACCGGCTCGGCTTTCATCGCGCGCGCGGCCGGCGCCGACGCCGCCGGCCTGGCGTTCGATGCCGTGCGGGCAGCGAAGGAGCAGGACGTTGATGTCCTGCTCATCGATACCGCCGGTCGTTTGCAAAACCGCACCGAGCTGATGGAAGAGCTGGAGAAAGTGGTGCGGGTGATAAAGAAGGTCGATCCGTCCGCGCCGCACGCCGTCCTGCTCGTGCTCGATGCGACCGTCGGCCAGAACGCGCTGTCGCAAGTCGAACTGTTCCGCAAAGCAGTTGGCGTGACCGGACTGGTAATGACCAAGCTCGACGGTACCGCGCGCGGCGGTATTCTGGTGGCGCTGGCGGCCAAATTCGGCGTGCCGGTGCATTTCATCGGCGTCGGTGAAAGCATCGACGATCTGGCGCCGTTCTCGGCCGGGGATTTCGCCCGCGCCGTCGCCGGTATCGATTGATAATTTACGCCACCGCCTGGCCGCGCTACAGAAACATCCATCGCATGACCGACCCCGCCAAGCCCCAACTCAACCCTCTGCTCAAGCTCGCCCTCGACCTGGGCCCGCTGGTGCTGTTCTTTTTTGCCAACGCGCGCTACGGCATTTTCGTCGCCACCGCGACATTCATGGTCGCGGTGCTGGCGGCGCTGGCGGTGTCCTATCTGCTGACCCGCTCGCTGCCAATCATGCCGGTGGTTACGGCGATCATCGTCCTGGTGTTCGGCGGCCTGACCTTATTTCTGCACAACGATGTGTTCATCAAAATCAAGCCGACCATCATCTATGCCTTGTTCGGCGCGGTACTGCTTGGCGGACTTTTCTTTGGCAAGTCGTTTCTTGGCGTGGTGTTCGATTCGCTGTTCCACCTCACCGAGGAGGGCTGGCGCAAGCTGACGTTGCGCTGGGCGATCTTCTTCTTTGTGCTTGCCGTGCTCAACGAAATCGTCTGGCGCAACACCTCGACCAATGTCTGGGTCGATTTCAAAGTGTTCGGCTTTCTGCCGCTCACTTTCGTGTTCGGCGCGCTGCAATATCCGCTGCTGAAGAAATACGCGGTTGAATCGGCCGAGTGACGGTCACGAACCGGCTGCCAGCGCCTTGTCGATTTCCGGCTTGAGCACCGTGCCGATATTGTCCGGCGTGATCGGCCCGACCAGCTTATAGGCGATGCGTGCGTCGCGTCCGACGATGAAGGTTTCCGGCACCCCGTAGACTCCCCATTCGATGGCGGCGCGGCCGTTTTGATCGGCGCCGGCAGCGGCGAACGGATTGCCGTAACGGCCGAGAAAGCGCCGGGCGTTTTCCGGTTTGTCCTTGTAGTTGATGCCGACGAGGCGCAGGCGACTGTCTTGAGCCAGCTGCATGAGCAGCGGCGCTTCGTCATGGCATGGCACGCACCATGAGGCCCACACATTCACGACCGTCACCGCGCCCTTAAAGCCGGCGGCGACGATCCCGGGAACCGGATTGCCGTTGCGGTCGAGGTCGGCGATCGGCGGCAAATTGATCGCCGGCGCCGGGTGCCCGATCAGCGCGGAAGGAATGCGCGATGGGTCGCCGGAATAAAGGCGGGTGAGAAACAGCGCAAAGATCGCCAGAAAAATCAGCAGCGGGAGCAGCACCAGCACCCGGCGCCGGAATACATTCGCGCCGTTTTGGTCGATTGTGCTCATGTCCCGGCCCGTCCGATTGTTTCCCCCGATTGTGCCGCCGCCGAGCGGCGCTTGAGGCCGAGCTTTTCGAGATCGCCAAGCCTGCGCCGTTGCCTGCGGTAATCAAGCATCACCCATGCGATCAATCCGCCGATCACGGCACCGGCGGTGGCGTAAGCGGCAACGATGAAGCCGGTATGGCTCGCAGCTTCCATGCTCAGCTCGCCGTGCTCGCCTGCAGGAGCCGCAACGTCCGCACCCGCCGCCGCAGGATTTCATTGCGCATCGCCGCCAACAGCAGAACGGCGAACAACAGTGTGAAAGCCAGCGCCGAAATAAACAATGGGATGAGAATCGACGGATCGATGGTCGGAGCGCCGAGCCGAAGCACCGAGGCCGGTTGATGCAACGTGTTCCACCAATCGACGGAGAACTTAATGATCGGCAGGTCGAGCGCGCCAACGAGGGTGAGGATCGCCGCGGCGCGGGCGGCGCGCGACGGATCTTCCACTGTGCGCCACAGCGCGATGACACCGAGGTAAAGCAGAAACAGCACCAGTACGGATGTCAGCCGCGCATCCCACACCCAATAGGTGCCCCACATTGGCCGTCCCCACAGTGAGCCGGTGACCAGGCACATGAACGTAAAAGCGGCGCCGATCGGGGCGGCGGCCTTGGCGGCGACGTCGGCGAGCGGATGGCGCCAGACCAGAGTGCCGAGCGCAGCCACCGTCATAAGTCCCCAGCCGAGCATGCCAAGCCACGCTCCCGGCACATGCAGATACATGATCTTGACGGTAGCGCCTTGCTGATAATCGTCGGGCGCGTTCATCGCCCGACTGATCGCGAACGCGAACACGACGACCGTAAGCGCGCCGAGCCACGGGATGATGCGGTTGGCGAACGCGAGGAAGCGCGACGGATTGGCGAGATCGGTGATGGCCATGTCAGGTTTTCATGCTCCGCTAATACTACTATTACTCCATTTCCTGGCGCAGCGCGGCGGCGGCGGCGAACGGGCCGACGACAATGCTGGCCAGCGTGAACGCGCATAGAATCGTAAATGGCGTGCCGAACGGTACCGGCCCCATGACCGCGGCATTTGCCGCCGCCACGCCGAAAATGAGCACTGGCACGGTCAGCGGCAATACCAGCACGGCAAGCAGCAAACCCCCGCGACGCAGTGTCACTGCGAGTGCGGCGCCAATGAGCCCGATGAATGTCAGCCCCGGCGTGCCGACCAGAAGGGTCAGCACCAGCGTGCCCTCGGCCTTGGCGTCGAGGTTGAGGAACAGGCCGATGGGCGGGGTCGCGATGACAAGCGGGAGACCGGTGGTCAGCCATTGCGCAAGCCCCTTGACCGCAACCACGAGTTCGAGCGGAGCGCGTCCGGTCATAATGAGGTCGAGTGAACCGTCTTCGTGATCGGCCGCGAACAGCCGGTCGAGCGCCAGCAGGTTCGCCAACAGTGCCGCGAGCCAAAGGATGGCCGGACCGATCCGCTGCAACAGCGCCAGATCGGGCCCGAGCGCCAACGGGGTCAGCGTCACCACCACCAGAAAGAACAATACGCCAATCAGGGCGCCGCCGCCGACGCGGACTGCAACGCGCAAGTCGCGCGTCAGCATGGCGGCGAGCGCGCTCATTGCGGTGCTCCCAACCGCAGTTCTTTGACGTCGTCGATGCCGAGGGCGCTGTGGGTAGCGGCGAGGATGAGGCCGCCGCCGGCGAGATGTGCGCGCATCAAGCCGACAAGCTGCTCCTGTGCCGTGGTGTCGAGCGTGCTGGTAGGCTCGTCGAGCAGCCAGATCGGACGCTTGACCGCGAGCAGCCGGGCGATGGAAAGGCGGCGGCGCTGGCCCGCGGACAAATAAGCTGCCGGCAGATCGGCGAGCGCGGCCAGGCCGACTGCCGCCAGCGCTTCGCCGACATCCGAGGACAATCCGCCCAGAAATTCCGACCAGAAGCGCAGGTTTTCGCCGACCGACAACGAAGGCTTCAGCGCATCCTGGTGGCCGAGGTAATGCGCCTGTTCACTGAGGCTCAATTCGGGGTCGCCGCCCTCCAGATCGAGGCGGCCGCCGCCAAGGCGGACGAGGCCTACGATCAGCCGCAGCAGCGACGATTTGCCTGCTCCATTGCGGCCTCGGATGGCCAAAGCTTCGCCGGCCTCGACCGCGAAACTAAGCCCTTCGAAAACCGTCCGGCCGCCGCGCCGGCAACCCAGATCAGAGGCGCAAAGCCGCATCAACGTAGTCCCGGATGTGGGGTGAGGGGCGCACCAGACGATTCAACAATCCAGCCATTCCCAGTAGTTTATCGACCATTTCTTGCCGATCTGGCACTAGTGTTGAAAAGACCCTATAAGCCGAAGCGCGGACAAAAGCGCGTCGGTTTCGCCTGCTTTGTCTGATCGCCAACGTTCCGTTGGGGCCTGTTCCGGCAATAAATGACCTCCGAATTGCGCCGGCGGGCGGCTGGCAGGATGGAAAAATAATCATGGCTTCGCTCGACAGCTTCAAATGTCTAAGGCCGCTCAAAGTTGGGGCGAAGACCTACGGCTATTACAGCCTGCCGATCGCCGAGAAGAACGGCCTGAAAGGCATTTCCCGCCTGCCGTTCTCGCTCAAGGTTTTGCTCGAAAACATGCTTCGCAACGAGGATGGCCGCTCTGTCACCAAGGAGGACATCCAGGCGGTCGCGCAGTGGCTCAAGACCAAGACCTCCGACCGTGAAATCGCGTTCCGTCCGGCGCGCGTCTTGATGCAGGATTTCACCGGCGTTCCGGCGGTCGTCGATCTCGCGGCCATGCGCGACGCCATGAAAATGCTGGGCGGCGATCCGAAGAAGATCAATCCGCTGGTGCCGGTCGACCTGGTCATCGATCATTCGGTGGTGGTCAATTTCTTCGGCAACAATACCGCGTTCAAGAAGAACGTCGAAGAAGAGTACAAACAGAATCAGGAGCGCTACCGTTTCCTCAAATGGGCGCAGCGCTCGTTCGAAGATTTTCGCGTGGTGCCGCCCGGTACCGGCATCTGCCATCAGGTCAATCTCGAATATCTTTCGCACACCGTTTGGACGGCGAAGGCCAAGCTGAAATTCGCCGATAAATCCGTCGCCACCGAGCTTGCTTATCCCGACACGCTGGTCGGCACCGACTCGCATACCACCATGGTCAACGGCCTGTCGGTGCTTGGCTGGGGCGTCGGCGGCATCGAGGCGGAAGCCGCCATGCTTGGCCAGCCGTATTCGATGCTGTTGCCGGAAGTGGTGGGCGTGCGCTTCAACGGCAAGCTCAAAGAAGGCGTCACCGCGACCGACCTGGTGTTGACCGTCACGCAGATGCTGCGCAAGCGCGGCGTGGTCGGCAAGTTCGTCGAATATTTTGGGCCGGGTCTGGCGGGTCTCACGATCGAGGATCGCGCCACGCTCGGCAATATGTCGCCGGAATATGGCGCGACCTGCGGTTTCTTCCCAATCGACGACGATACCATCCGCTATCTGCGCGACACCGGTCGGCCTGCTGATCGCGTCGCGCTGGTATCGGCCTACGCCAAGGCGCAGGGCCTGTACCTCACCAAATCGGCGCAGGACCCGATCTTCACCGACGTGCTTAAGCTTGAGCTTTCGTCGGTCGAGCCGTCACTCGCCGGGCCCAAGCGGCCGCAAGATCGGGTGCCGCTCAAAGAAATCAAATCCAGCTTTGCGCAAGCGATGGATAAGGAATTCGGCCAAGGCGGCGAGATAACCAAACGTGTTCCGGTCGAAGGCCGCAACGAAACGCTCGGCCACGGCGACGTGGTGATTGCCGCGATCACATCGTGCACCAACACATCCAATCCGAGTGTGATGATCGCCGCCGGATTGGTGGCGCGCAAAGCGCTCGACAAAGGGCTCGCCGTCAAGCCATGGGTGAAGACCTCGTTGGCGCCCGGCTCGCAGGTGGTCGCCGAATATCTCGACAAATCGGGTTTGCAGAAAGATCTCGACAAGCTTGGGTTTAATCTGGTCGGGTTCGGCTGCACGACCTGCATCGGCAATTCGGGCCCGCTGCCGCCGGAGATTTCCAAGGCGATCAACGACGAGGATCTGGTCGCCGCCGCGGTACTGTCGGGAAATCGTAACTTCGAAGGCCGCGTCAACGCCGACGTTCGCGCCAATTATCTGGCTTCACCGCCGCTCGTGGTTGCTTACGCGATCGCCGGTTCCATGCAGATCGATATCGGCAAAGCGCCGCTCGGTACCGATCCGAAGGGCCGCAAGGTCTATCTGCGCGATATCTGGCCGACGAGCCGCGAGATCAACGAACTTGTCCGTAAGAACATCAGCAAGAAGATGTTCACAAGCAAATACGGCGACGTGTTCAAGGGCGAGGCCAACTGGCGAAAGATCAGCGTGCAGGGCGCGCTGACGTTCCCATGGGACCGCAAATCGACCTACGTGCAGAATCCGCCGTATTTCTCCGGCATGTCGAAGCGGCCGGAACCGCCGTCCGACGTTATCGATGCGCGCGTGCTGGGCCTATTCCTCGACTCGATTACCACCGACCACATCTCGCCGGCCGGCTCGATCAAGGCGGATTCTCCGGCCGGCAAATATTTGATTGATCACAAGGTCAAGCCGGTCGATTTCAACCAATACGGTACCCGGCGCGGCAATCATGAAGTGATGATGCGCGGCACATTCGCCAATATCCGGCTCAAGAACCAGATGGTGCCTGGCGTCGAGGGCGGCTACACGGTGCACTATCCGTCCCGCCAACGCATGACGATCTACGACGCCGCCATGCGCTACAAGACCGAGCAGGTGCCGCTGGTGGTGTTCGCCGGCAAAGAATACGGCACCGGCTCGTCACGCGACTGGGCGGCTAAGGGCACCGTGCTCCTTGGCGTGCGCGCGGTAATTGCGCAATCGTTCGAGCGCATCCACCGCTCTAATCTGGTCGGTATGGGGGTGGTGCCGCTGGCGTTTGAAGAGGGCACCTCTTGGCAGACGCTGGGCCTGAAGGGCGACGAGCAGGTCACCATTCGCGGCCTGCACAACGATCTCAAGCCGCATCAGCGCCTTATCGCCGAAATCGTTGCTGCTGACGGCGGCCTGAAGCGGGTCCCGCTGCTATGCCGCATCGATACCGTTGACGAGCTCGATTATTACCGTAATGGCGGGATTTTGCAGTATGTCCTTCGCCATCTCGCGGCCTAGTTTTTACCTCTTGCAGCCTCACCTCGAATTGAGTGGCAGGTGAGGTGGGCGCCCGGTATCAATCCAGTCACCAATCCTTCTGTGGGGCCAGCAGGGTGGGAGATTTGAAATGCAACGTCGCCGCTTGTTATCGGCACCGCTGGCCGCTGGGTTGGTGATCGCAAGCTGCGTGCTGGCCAACGCAGGCGAGCCCCGCGCGTTGATCGAGCTGTTCACCAGCCAAGGCTGCTCGTCCTGTCCGGCCGCCGACAAGCTTCTTGGCGAGCTTGCCAACGATCCGTCCGTGGTCGCGCTCAGCCTGCCGATCGATTACTGGGACTATCTCGGCTGGAAGGATACGCTTGCCAGTCCCGGACATTCGGCGCGGCAACGCGCTTATGCGCGCATGCGCGGCGATCGTGAGGTTTACACGCCGCAGATCGTGGTCAATGGCGCGGTCCACGTTCTGGGCAGCGACAAGACTGCGGTCGAGCACGCAATCGCGCAGACCGATCGCAATGCCGCCGTCATGTCGGTGCCGGTGCTGGCGTCGATCGGCGGCGGCAATTTGAACGTGAAGATCGCGGCCGGCAACGATCATGCTGCCGCCGAGGTCTGGCTCTGCCCCATCACGCGCGCTGTTGCGGTTGCGATTGGCCGCGGGGAAAATAGCGGACGCAAGATAACGTACCACGATGTGGTGCGGAGCTGGTCGAAGCTCGGCGATTACAGCGGCAGTGATGAAACCTTCACCGTTCCGCTCGCCGAGATCACCGCCAAGGACGGCGATGCGGTTGCGATCATGGTGCAGCAGGGGACCAAGGAAAAGCCGGGCATTATCCTCGGCACCGCACTGCTGCCGATTACGCGGCAAGCTACCGAACTCAGATAAGCGCGAGCGAGAGCTCCACCGGCGCGCAAAAAAAGGCCGGCTCATCGCCGGCCTTTTACGCATACGCTTTGGGAATCTAACCCCTACGCTGAACTCTGGCCCGGTCCGACCACACCCCGGGGGGCTGGGGGGCTGAGGAATCCGGAATGCGATCCAGACCGGGCCCTGAGGCAACGATCATGGTTTGCCAGTCCAGCAGGGCATGTGCTTGACCGAAATGGGGCCGCTTTATGATCGGCCTAACGAATCCGTGATTCGCCTGGACAAAAATGCCGCACCAGGCGGTTCCGAGCCGCTATGGCCGGCCCGACTACCCCCTTGCAGGTCTCTTGCAGGTCTCTTGCAGGCCCGTCGCCAGCCCCTTGCATACCCCTTGCCCGCGCATCCGTCCGGCGCGATCATGAAGTAACTTTGAAGCTTCAGTGACCAGGAGGCGCCGCATGGGGTTCGGTGAAATCGAACCGAGCGCGTGGCGCGGGGGCGAGGTTCGCGCGGCCGCCGCCCCCGCAAACGAGGTTACCTTCAGCCGGCGCGAGCTTGACCGCATTCTCAGTCTCTACGGCCGCAAGGTTGCCGCCGGTGAATGGCGCGACTACGCCATCGACTTTCTCAAAGACCGAGCGGTGTTTTCAGTTTTCCGCCGGGCCAGCGAATTTCCGATTTATCGCATCGAGAAGAATCCGCGGCTGGGCCGCCGACAGGGCGCTTACAGCGTCATCTCGGCCACTGGTCATATCGTACGCCGCGGCCAGGAACTCGACCGCGTTCTTCGCGCGCTTGATCCCTCGTTGAGCGTCGTTGCCGGCTGAACGGTCGTCGGGCATTTTCCGCTTGGCCGAGCGGCTGGCGGCGCGTGGCCGCCGTGCCGCGCACGAAGTGATGGATCGCCTTGACCGATCAGCAGAACAACGAAGCGCCAATTCGATCACGCCGCCTCGTGGTCGCCGCGCTCGGCACCGCGCAGACGCTGGCGTGGGGATCAAGCTATTATCTGCCCGCTATTTTTGGCGGGTCCGATCGGCAAAAGCGTCGGCGTTTCCAGTTCATGAATATTCGGTGCGTTCTCGGCGGCTTTGCTCATCGCCGCCTTCGCCGGTCCGGCGGTCGGCCGCATCATCGACCGTCACGGCGGACGCGGGGTGTTGATGCTGTCGAACGTCGTTCTGGCCGCCGGCCTCATCATGCTGGCCGCTGCGAAACGGCGCGGTGATGCTGTTCGCCGCTTGGGCGGTGCTTGGTTTGGGCATGGCGCTTGGGCTCTATGACGCCGGGTTTGCGGCGCTGGCGCCGCTGCTGTTCGGCTTAATGCTCGACCGTATGGGCGCAGCGGTGATTTTCGTCTCTGCGGGCTTGTGCGTTGCCGCGTTTGCGGCGTTGCTCTGGCTGCGGGCGTCACACGCGGATCAATCAGCAGACGTCATCTGACGCGCAAAACAAAACGCCCCGGGGCTGACCCGGGGCGCTGGTAGAAGCCGTTTCCGTTCGTTCAGCGGCGGTCGCCGAAGATGCGCAGCAGCATCAGGAACAGGTTGATGAAATCGAGATAGAGCCGCAGCGCACCCATCACCGCCTTGCGGCCGGCGACGGTGCCGTCGTCATGAACGTCATACATTTCCTTGATGCTCTGCGTGTCGTAGGCGGTCAGCCCAACGAAGACGAGCACGCCGACTACGGAAATGACCCAGTAAAGCCCGCTCGATTGCAGGAAGATGTTGACGAGGCTGGCGATGACGATGCCGATCAACCCCATGAACATGAACGAACCAACCGCGGTGAGATCGCGTTTGGTGGTGTAGCCATAAAGGCTCATGGCGCCGAAGGTCGCCGCCGAGATGAAGAACACCCGCGTGATCGACGTCCCGGTATAAGCCAGAAAGATCGATGCCAGTGAAAGTCCGAGCAAGCCGGCATAGACGAAGAACAACGTCAATGCGGTGCCAGCCGACAACCGGTTGATGCCAAAAGAGAGCAACATCACCAGCCCGAGCGGTGCCAGCACGAACACCCACATCAGCGGACTGCCGAATATTGCGTGGCCGAAAGTCGTCAAGCCGGCGATCGAATGCCCGGAGATGACGATCGAACTGCCACCCGCAGCCTGATAGGAAAGCCACGCGACTAACCCAGTCAGCGCTACGCCGGCGGTCATGTAGTTGTAGACGCGGATCATGTATGCGCGCAGACCCGCATCGATAGCTACCTGATCGGTGCGAAACCCGGTGCGAGCGGTCGCGATATTCCGGTCGAAGTCCGACATGGAAATTACCCCTGAAAGCTATCCCGGCATTCCGGGCATTTGCGTTCGATAACCGAACGCCAGTGTGACATGAATCTAGTGCCAAAAGTCCCGCTACGCCAGATGGCAAGACGGCGATATTTGCCAGAGGTTACCGGACGTTCATAATCCGCGCCGTCAAAGATTTCTCAGTATTTGCGCAGGCTTGTGGCCAAGCGCGGCGAAGGTGCCGAGGAGGCCCAGCGCGACGGTAACGAGAAGCGCCGCGAGTGCTGCGCCGATAGCCTGCGGCGCAACCCAAACGAACGAAAACTCCATGATCCGGGTCACCACGAGACCCGCGGCAACCGAGCCTGCGGCCATCCCGAACACGACGGCGGCGAGACCGATCAGTAAATATTCGAGAGCGTAGGCAGCCATCAGACGGCCGCGGGTCGCACCCAGCGTCCTTAAGACCACCGCGTCGTAAATGCGGAAACGCTGGCCGGCGGCAAGCGCTCCGCCGAGCACCAGCGCCGCGGCAACCAGGGTGATTGCGCTTGCGCCACGCAGCGCCAGCACCAGTTTGCCAACGATCTGGTCCACCGTGTTCAGCGCGTCCTTGACGCGTATCACGGAGACGGCGGGAAAACCGTCCGCCAGAGCTTTCAGCAGCGCGGTTTCCTCACCGGGCGTGCCGCCGTCGTGAAAGGTCAGCGTCGCGATATCCGTGTGGGGAGCGCCGGCGAAGGTACCGGGCGAAAACACCATGACGAAGTTGATGCCGAGGTTTTGCCACTCGACGGCGCGGAGATTGGCTATGCGGGCGGTGGTGTTGCGGCCCAGCACGTTGACCGTGATGGTATCGCCGAGCTTGAGCTTCAGGTCAGCCGCGGTTTTTGCTTCGAGCGAGACGAGCGGCGGGCCGGAATAATCGGCCGGCCACCATTTTCCAACGGTTAGCCGTGAGCCGGGCGGCGGTGTGGTCGCGTAAGTGATGCCGCGGTCGCCGCGCAGCACCCAGGCGGAGCCTTCTCTCGGTTTAAGGTCTTCGGCCTTGATGCCGGCAGCGGCGACGATGCGGCCGCGCAGCATCGGCACGCGCTCCAGCGAAGAATGCGGCGCCCGCTCGCGCACGAATGCATCGAAACGTGTGGCCTCGTCGGACGGAATATCAATGAAGAAGAATGATGGTGCTTTTTCCGGCAGCGCCGCTTCAAACTGGCGGTGCAGATTGCCGTCGATCTCGATCACGGTCACCAACAACGAAAGCCCCAGACCCAGCGAAAGCACCACGCTCGGCGTCAGGGCGTTCGGCCGATGGAGGTTGGCGAGCGCAACGCGAACCAGCGTGCTGCGCGGGCGCGGTAGGCGCCGCGTCGTCGCCATGATCAGCATCGCGAGCAGCCGAAGCGCGAGGAAAATAATGGCGGCCGCGCCGACGAAAATCGCCGCCAGGCGGCGGTCGTAGGCGAAGAGGATCGCCGCCGCAGCGAGCAGGGCGACGATCAATGCCGTCATGATCACGTAGCGGCGGCGCGGCCAATTGCGTTGTTCGGCGACTTCGTCGCGGAACAACATGGAAACGGAAATGTCGCCAGCACGGCCGAGCGGCCACAAGGCAAAGGCGAGCGCTGTGAGTAATCCATACATCACCGACACCATCAGCGCGCCCAAATGCACCGACGGAATGATCGGCAACGGAACAAGCGAGCCCAACGCCCAGACAATGACGAACGGCAGCGCCGCGCCGAGAGCCGTGCCGATGAGTGTAGCGAACAGCGCGACCAGCATGATCTGCGTGCAATAGATGGCGAATACGCCGCCGCTTGTCGCACCAAGCGCCTTGAAGGTCGCGATGGCATCGCGCCGCCCGGCGAGATGATTGGCGACCGCATTCGCCACGCCGACGCCGCCGACGAGCAACGCGGTCAATGCGACCAGCGTCAGGAATTGGCCGAATCGCTCCACATCGCGTTTGAGCTGCGGCGATGCCTGCGTGCGGGTGCGAATGTCCCAGCCGGCGCTCGGGAAATCGGTCCGCGCCGTTTTCTCCAGGCCGGCGACTGCGGCATCGCCCGCGTTCGCCGGTAGCAGGCGCAACCGGTATTTCCAGCGCACCAGACTGCCAGGCTGCAACAGACCACTCGCGCGCAAGGTGGCTTCGCTGATCAGCACGCGCGGTCCCAAACCGATGCCGCCGATGATCCGGTCCGGCTCGCCGGTCAACTTGGCGCGCAACTCAACCGGGGTATTGCCAATGGTGATATGGTCGCCGAGCTTGAGATCGAGCCGCGCCAGCAGCTCCGGTTCAACGGCGGCGCCATAGAGATCGCCTCGACGCGCCAACGCGTCCGCCAACGCTATGGCAGGCTCCGTCGTCACCGTTCCGAGCAGGGGATAGGCCTGATCGACGGCCTTGAGTTCAACCAGCGCCGAGCGATTGTCGCTGGCACGCACCATGGTCGGCAGCGTGGCGATGGTGGAAACCGCGCCATGCGTGCTCAAGAAAGCGCGTTCGCTCGCGTCGGCCTCACGCTGCACCAGCGTGAAAGCCAGATCGCCGCCAAGAATGATGCTGCCTTGGCGAGCAAGTCCGTCCGCCAGGCTTTGCGCGACCGCACCGACACCGGCAATCGCCATCACCCCGAGCGCGATGCAGGCGATGAAGATGCCGAAGCCGCGCAACCCGCCACGCAACTCTCGCCAGGCAAAGCGAAACGCAAGCGGCATCACGAATGCTGCTCTGTTTGCGGCAACGACTGTTTGATGCGCCCCGAATGCATATGGACCACCCGCTTGCAGCGCGCCGCCAGCGCGGTATCGTGGGTCACCAGCACCAAAGTCGTGCCGCGCTCGCGGTGACCGCGGAACAACAGCTCGATAATCTCGCTGCCGGTCGTCTCATCGAGGTTGCCGGTCGGCTCGTCGGCGACCAAGATCGCCGGATCGGGCGCGAGCGCGCGCGCTAGCGCAACCCGTTGTTGCTCGCCGCCCGACATTTCAGCGGGATAGTGGTTGAGCCTTCCGCCAAGGCCGGTTGCAACCAGCTCGCGCTCGGCACGTGCAAAAGGGTTGGAAGCACCGGCCAATTCAAGCGGGACGGCGACGTTTTCTAGTGCGGTCATGGTCGGGATCAGATGAAAGGCTTGAAAAACGATGCCGATCGTCTTGCCGCGAAAACGCGCTAATTCGTCTTCACCGAGACGAGTGAAATCCTGGCCGCCGACCACGACCGACCCAGTATCGGGGCGTTCCAGTCCGGTCATCACCATGAGCAACGTCGATTTGCCCGAGCCCGACGGCCCGAGCAGGCCGACGGCCTCGCCGCGTCCTATATTGAGGTTGATATCTCTGAGGATATGAACGCGGGCGGTGCCGCCGCCGAGCGATAGATTGACCCGGTCCAGCGCAACGGCGCTGCCGGTGAAAGGACCCGAAGACGTGCCGTTCATCTCTGCCGCCGACCAGCGCTCACCGACATCAACTCGTGCGGCATCATATGGGAACGCACGAAGGCTATGCCAAATCGCGCGGGTGGCGCTTTGCATGGTGTCGCTCGTCGTCGCCACCATGCCTCCGGCGCATGCGCAGACGCCGGTCAGGATCGTCGCCCTTGGCGACTCGCTCACGGCTGGCCTTGGACTGCCGGTCAACGACGGTGTTGTGCCGCGGCTGCAAGCCGCGCTTGCCGCCAACGGGACCGCCGCCGAAATCGTCAATGCCGGCGTCTCCGGCGATACCGCTTCCGGCGGTTTGGCGCGGCTCGATTGGTCCGTGCCGAACGCAACCGACGCCGTCATTGTCGAGCTTGGCGCCAACGACATGCTGCGCGGGTTGCGGCCGCAGGTCACGCGCGAGGCGCTCGATGCCCTGTTACACCGGCTGAGCGAGCGGCATATTGCCGTCCTCCTCTGCGGGATGCGCGCGGCGCCCAATCTTGGCGCCGACTACGTGAAGAGTTTCGAAGCCATCTATGCGGAACTCGCGGTCAAATACGACGCACTGCTCTATCCGTTCTTTCTCGACGGAGTCGCCGGGAAACTAGACCTGTTGCAGTCCGATGGTCTGCATCCCAACGCAGTGGGCGTGCAGGTCATCGTTGCGCGGATTTTGCCAAAAGTGCAGGATCTGATCGCGCGCGTCAGCGCTCGTCCGCCGTCATAACCCGGCGAGGGTTGCGCGCCCGACCCGATGCTCGCATGCTGGACGCGATTCGCCGCTATGAGCCGTAGGTGTGTGTCATGCCACGACTGTTCACAGCTCTTGAAATACCGCGGCAGATTGGAGGATCCCTCGCCATGATGCGGGGCGGCCTGCCTGGGGCACGCTGGATCGATCCGGAAAACTATCACCTCACGTTGCGGTTCATCGGCGATATCGACGATGCGCTCGCACGCGACATCACCGGCTTGCTCGGACGCGTGCAGCGGCGGCCGTTCGAGTTGCGCCTCGACGGTCTGGCGTCGTTCGGCGGTCGCAAGCCACGCGCATTGGTGGCTTCGGCTATGCCGGTAGCGCCGCTGATGGAATTACAGGCCGAGCACGAGCGGCTCTTGCAGCGGCTCGGGCTTGAGCCCGAAGGACGCAAATATACGCCGCATGTAACGCTGGCGCGGTTACGCGAATCATCGAGCCGGCAAGTGGCCGATTATCTCGCCACGCGCGCACACTACCGCTCATCGGCATTCGCGGTTTCGCGGTTCGTGTTGTTCTCGTCCCGCGCCTCGGTGGGAGGCGGCCCATATGTGGTCGAAACGGACTATCCGCTGGTCGCCCGGGAATTGCGGATGGCGCAAAGCACCTGACGTCTATGCCCGCAGCAGACGAGATTGCAGGTCGAGCATTGCGGTTGCGAACCCATGACTGTCCGCCATCAGCTCCTGCATCACCGACAACGGATTAGCGCGCGAGGATTCAACCTCGCCGACCACACTGCCGAAATCGAAGGAAAGTTCGGCGGCGAATTTGCGCGCGAGCTGCTGCATGCGGCGATTGTCGGCCAGGCAGGCCATATGCAACAGCCGGTACCCGCGGTTGCGCGCGGCGAGCAGCGTGCGGCGTAGCAGCGCCGAGCCGACGCCGTGGCTCTGCCAGTCCTTTTCGACACTGATTGCCGCTTCGGCCTGGCGGGGAGCCGGCACGTCGAGGTGTCGCAGCTCCGCTGCGCCGCGCATGTGTCCGTCGATGAAGAAGCCGTGCACGACGGATTCCAGCGACGTCGTCAGATCGACGTAGGTGCGGATGAAATTGTCGGATATGCCGCCGCCGAACCGGTTGCGGCGGCTGGTAGGATCGAGCCTTAGCAAATGGTCGCGGTATTTGTCGGCTTCACCGATCCACAATTTGCGGACTACGCCGCCGTCGGGAAGAAAATCCTGCATTCCAAAGATCTCCTGACATCGCCGTCAACGAGACCTCCCGACCACATCCTCTACGCAGCGAGACGAACGTCTTTGTGCGTGCGCCTCGAATCAAAGCATGATGTTGTGTATCGCGCCGTGTTTGGCAAGCCGAAGCATTGAGCAACATGCCTTCATTCCGTATACGCATACCTAGAGATCGATTTGTGACTGTATCGCGACATGCGTTTGGCGTGAGAAGTGCGACGGTTGCCGATAATTCGCTGTCCCAGCCACGTTTTGCCCGCATCGGTTAACTTTTCGTCATGACGAGCTTTATCACAGCGCGATACGCCGCCGGTGTTAACGCAGGCAGAATTGAAGATGATGCCGCGCAACTCGCCGTGGTGCAAAAGCTCGGGCGGCTGGAAGCCGAGATTCTCGAATATCGGCTGGCGCGCAAATCATCGTCGCTCGGCTGGATGTTCGGCAACCGCGAAAAGCGGCAGGCACGCGTCAAGGGCCTTTACATCTACGGCGATGTCGGCCGCGGCAAGACGATGTTGATGGATATGTTTTTTGAAGCAAGTCCGGTGCAACGCAAGCGGCGCGCGCACTTCCACGAATTCATGCTCGACGTGCATGAGCGCGTCCACGCGATCCGGCAGGAGATAAAGGTCGGTGAGCACGGCGGCGAGGATCCGATCGTACTCGCGGCAATCGATCTGGCCAACGACGCTTGGCTGCTCTGTTTCGACGAATTTCACGTCACCGATATCGCCGACGCCATGATTCTTGGCCGTTTGTTCACGCAGCTTTTTGAACGCGGCGTGGTCGTGGTCGCCACCTCGAATGTCGAGCCGGAGAATTTGTACAAGGGCGGTTTGAATCGCGCTTTGTTCGTGCCGTTCATTCATGTGCTTGAGCAGAACATGGACGTTGTGCGGCTGTCGGCGCGCACCGATTTTCGGCTGGAGAAGCTTGCCGGTATGCCGATCTGGCACGTGCCGGCCAACGCGGCCGCGGACGCCGCGCTCGACGCCGCCTGGCGGCGCCTTACGTCTGGGCAAGCGGGCGAGCCTCAGGAGCTGCTGTTCAAAAGACGCACGTTGCATGTCCCGCTTGCCGCCATGGGTGTGGCACGTTTTTCCGTCCATGATTTGTGCGAGCAGCCGCTTGCGGCGGCCGATTATCTGCGAATCGCGCGCGAATATCACACCATCATCGTCGACCGCATTCCGGTAATGACCTTCGAGACGCGTAATGCCGCCAAACGCTTCATTATCCTGATCGATACGCTTTATGACATGAACGTAAAGCTGATCGCGTCCGCCGAAGCCGAACCGGACGCGATCTATCGCGGCGACGAAGGCTTCGAGGCGCAAGAGTTTAAGCGCACGGCTTCACGCCTGATCGAAATGCGCTCGCAAGCATATCTGGCGCAACCGCACGGTGCCGCCCATTCGCTATTGTCCGGCGCCGCGACCGGGATTGTCGAAACCTAGCGGGTTTGCGGCGGCAGCCTAGCCGGTGATGCTGCTCAGGAAAAACACGGCGACGGCGGCACTCATCAGCAGTGTTGCCAGCCAGCCAAAAATCGCCAGCATGCGCGAAGCGGTGAATTTTCCCATGATGCGGGAATTGGTGATCAACAGCATCATCATCACCATCAGCGGGACGGCGACGATGCCGTTGAGCACCGCGCTCCACACCAGCATCCGGATTGGATCAAGCCGCGTCATCGCGCCAATGGCGCCGAGCAGCGTCGACCCGCCGATGATGAAATAAAAACCGCGCGCGCGCGTCGGCAGCAAGCCCAGGCTGTTCTTCCAACCAAAGGTCTCGGCGATGGCGTAGGCGGCCGAGCCGGCGAGCGCCGGAATGGCCAGCAATCCGGTGCCGATGATCCCGAGCGAGAACAACAGGAAAGCGAAAGGACCCGCGAGCGGGCGCAGGGCTTCCGCCGCGTCGGCTGCCGTGCCGATCGTGTGGGTACCATGCGCGTGCAAAGTCGCGGCGGTCGCCACCATGATGAAGAAGCCAATGATGTTGGACAACGCCATGCCAACCCAGGTGTCGATCACGATCGGCCGGAAACGCTGCTTGGCAAGCCGCTCGCTGTTTTTTAGCGGCGCTTCCTTCTTTCTTTCCTTGATGCGGCGCTCCTCCACTTCGAGCGAGGCCTGCCAAAAGAACAGATACGGGCTGATAGTCGTGCCCAGCACGGCCACCAGCATGAGGATCAGGTCCCGATTCCATGAAATGTGCGGGAGCAAGGTTGCCGCCGCCACTTGGCCCCAAGGAACCTGAATGCTGAAGGCGGTAGCCACATAGGCGAACAAAACCAGCGTTAGCATTTTCATGAATCGGGCGTAGGAGCGATACGGAATCAGGATCTGCGCGGTGAGACAGAGGACGCCGAAGCCGAGCGCATAAGCCGGCGCTGGTCCACCGACGAGAAGCTGCACCGCGGCAGCCATCGCCGCAAAATCGGCCACGATATTGAAAATGTTGGCCGCGACGACCAGGACGACCAAGCCACCAAGGGCGACCGGCGGCAGCACTTTACTCAGGTTGGCGGCAAGCCCGCGGCCGGTGACCGAGCCGATCCGCGCACTGACGATCTGAATCGCCACCATGAACGGCGTGGCGAGAAGCATGACCCAGCACAGCGCGTAACCGAACTGGGCTCCGCTTTGCGAATAGGTGGCGATGCCGCTTGGATCGTCGTCCGCCGCGCCGGTCAATAAACCGGGACCGAGCAACCGCTGCAGTTTCTTCACCGACCAGCGCGCTGTCGCCAATTTTCGGTCCTCGGTGCGGCTTGTCCGGCGCCGAACTCCCGCTTGGCAATGTTTATAAGGGCTTGGTGGTTCCGCGGAAACAGATGCGCACCGCCGTCTGAAGCCGACTTGAACGTGTCAGCCGAAACGGCTAATGACCGCGACAACCGGGCGTTTTGATCGAGGATTTTTCTGCGATGGCGCGAAACAAAATTGCGTTGGTCGGCGCGGGGCAAATCGGTGGGACATTGGCGCTGCTGGCCGGGCTCAAAGAGCTTGGCGACGTGGTTCTTTTCGACATTATGGAAGGCGTCCCGCAGGGCAAGGCGCTCGACCTCGTTCAGGCATCGCCGGTCGAGGGATTCGATGCGCGCGTAACCGGCACCAATACCTACGAGGGGATGGAAGGCGCCGATGTGTGCATCGTCACCGCCGGCGTTCCGCGCAAGCCCGGGATGAGCCGCGATGACTTGCTGGGCATCAATCTCAAGGTGATGGAGCAGGTCGGCGCCGGCATCAAGAAATACGCGCCGAACGCTTTCGTCATCTGCATCACCAATCCGCTCGATGCCATGGTGTGGGCGTTGCAGAAATGCTGCGGCCTACCGCCGCAGATGGTCGTCGGCATGGCCGGCGTGCTCGACTCGGCGCGCTTTCGTTATTTCCTTGCCGACGAGTTCAACGTCTCGGTCGAGGATGTCACCGCTTTCGTGCTCGGCGGCCACGGCGATTCGATGGTGCCGCTCACACGCTATTCGGCGGTGGCCGGCATCCCGCTGCCGGATCTGGTCAAGATGGGCTGGACGACGGCGGCGCGGCTCGACGCGATCGTCGACCGCACCCGCAACGGCGGCGGTGAAATCGTCGGTTTGCTCAAGAGCGGCTCCGCCTTTTATGCGCCCGCCGCATCGGCAATCGCCATGGCGGAGAGCTATCTGCGCGACAAGAAGCGCGTGTTGCCGGCGGCGGCTTGGCTCAACGGTGAATACGGCGTGCGCGACCTTTATGTCGGCGCGCCCGTCGTCATCGGCAGCAAGGGAGTCGAGCGTGTGGTCGAGATCGAGCTCAACAGCGCCGAACGCGGAATGTTCGAGAAGTCGGCCCAAGCGGTGGAAAGCTTGGTCGAAGCCTGCAAGAAGATTGCTCCGCATCTCGCCAAGTGATGTAGTGATCGTCCCGCCCCCTCACGTTCTGGGCACGTCGTCTGGGACCGGTGAGCAAGCCGCATGAATATCCACGAATATCAGGCGAAGGCCGTGCTGCGGGAATTCGGCGTCCCGGTGCCGCGCGGCGTTCCGGCCATGAGCGTGGCGGAAGCGGTGAAGGCCGCCAATGAGCTCGGTGGGCCGGTTTGGGTCGTGAAAGCGCAGATCCACGCCGGCGGCCGGGGCAAGGCCGGCGGCGTCAAGGTGGTGAAATCGGTCGCCGAAGTCGAAAGCGAAGCCAAGCGGCTCCTTGGCTCTACGCTTGTAACCCACCAAACCGGCCCGCACGGCAAGCAGGTGCACCGCCTTTACATCGAGGAAGGCTCCGCCATCGATCGCGAATTCTATCTGTCCGCGCTGGTCGACCGGACGACGTCTCGCATTGCCTTCGTCGCATCGACCGAGGGCGGCATGGACATCGAAGAGGTGGCGCGCACGCGGCCGGATAAAATCGTCTCCTTTTCGGTCGATCCGGCGACCGGCTTCATGGCGCACCACGCTCACCAGGTGGTGCAGGCTCTCGGACTAGGCCGCGATCTCGCCAAGCAGGCCGAGAGCGTGCTGCCAAAGCTTTATGCGGCGTTTGTCGCCAAGGACATGAGTCTCTTGGAGATCAATCCGCTGGTCGTCACCAAAACGGGTGGGCTGATCTGTCTCGATGCCAAGATGGGTTTCGATGACAGTGCACTGTATCGCCATCCCGATGTTGCGGCGTTGCGTGACCCGAACGAGGAGGACGCCAAGGAGATCGAGGCTTCGCGCTACGACCTGAACTACGTCGCGCTCGACGGCACCATCGGCTGCATGGTCAACGGCGCCGGGCTGGCGATGGCCTCGATGGACATCATCAAGCTCTACGGCATGGAGCCGGCGAACTTCCTCGACGTCGGCGGCAGCGCCACCAAGGAGAAGGTGGCGGCGGCGTTCAAGATCATCACCTCGGACCCCAACGTGAAGGGCATCCTGGTCAACATCTTCGGCGGCATCATGAAGTGCGACGTCATCGCCGAAGGCGTGGTGGCCGCGGTGAAGGAAGTCGGCCTGCAGGTGCCGCTGGTGGTGCGGCTCGAAGGCACCAACGTCGATCTCGGCAAGAAGATCATCAAGGAGTCCGGCCTCAACGTGACCTCGGGCGACGACCTCGACGACGCCGCCCAGAAGATCGTCAAGGCTGTGAGGGAAGCCGCCTAATGTCCATCCTCATCGACAAGAACACCAAGGTCATCTGCCAGGGCTTCACCGGCAAGAACGGCACCTTCCACTCCGAGCAGGCCATCAAGTACGGCACCAAGATGGTCGGCGGCACCTCGCCGGGCAAAGGCGGCTCGACCCATCTCGACCTGCCGGTATTCGACACGGTTGCCGAGGCGAAGGAAAAGACCGGCTGCGACGCCAGCGTCATCTACGTGCCGCCGCCGGGCGCGGCCGACGCGATCTGCGAAGCCATCCAGGCCGAGATCCCGCTTATCGTCTGCATCACCGAAGGCATGCCGGTGATGGACATGGTCAAGGTGAAGCGCTCGCTGTCCGGCTCCAAGTCGCGCCTGATCGGCCCGAACTGTCCGGGCGTGATGACCGCCGGCGAATGCAAGATCGGCATCATGCCGGGCAATATCTTCAAGCCCGGCTCGGTCGGCATC
>DATKRE010000259.1:0-4080 GCA_035532335.1 Xanthobacteraceae bacterium
GGATAAAGGACGGTTTTTCTTCCCAGGATCAATCTGGTCGCCGCTTCACCGGCGCTCAGCGAAAGCAGGATCGATCCGGCCAGCAAGGCAAACGACGCGAGTCGTCGCCGGTTTTTGGTGGAGATACGCAAGGTGCCCCAGGTGTTCGCGTGCGGCGAACTCAGTCCGCATTGCGCCCTGCGTGTCCAGGCAATTACGCCGCCTAACCCAAACTGCGGGTAATTAATGTTACCGGCCGAGAGGCCGTTCCCGGCGCAGCAGCCGGTAAACGAAGCCTGCCGCAAGCAGCAGGGCCAGGATCGGAATCCAGACCAGAATCGCGCCCACCACGGCAAGCAGTATCAATGCCACCACGATGCCGATCATTGCCATCAGCAGCGCGAAACCGAACGGGCCGAGCCGCGCGACATAAATTCGTTGGCGATGCGTCGACGCATTTGGCCGCCAGGCATGCGGCGGCCACTCGCTATCGCCCCGGGATTGCTCCGGCGGGATGATTTCGGGCTCAAGACGGGGCCGCTCGGGCTGATTGGGGTCTTCGGCCATGCCTCATTCTGCCTGGTAGCTTATGCCCATCAATGTAAGGCACCGGGCAACGATCACAAGCGCCGGCCGGCGGTATCGTGTGTATGATGGAACCATCGGCCGCGTGTTAGCATCCGGCATGAACGCGCAAAATATGGACATGACATGGTGCGAAGCGCGGTCGTCGGCGTAGGGATCGCCATGAGCCTTTGCTGCGGCGCGCTGGCGCAGGAGACATCCGGGCTCAGCGATGCCGCCAAAACCATGACCGGCGCTTGGGAGCTGTCCAACGCCGATCGCGATAAGGTCTGCCGTATCACATTTCGGGCGGACGCCATGGCCGGCGGGTACCGGGCCGACCTCGATCGCAACTGCGCTAATTTGTTTCCTTCGACCAAAGATATCGCCGGCTGGACCATCGACAATTTGGGGACGTTGCGGCTCATCGATGCGCAGAGTAACGCGGTGCTCGAGCTCACCGAGGTCGAAAGCGGCATCTTCGACGGCTTTCAGCCCGGCGAGGGTCGCTATGTTTTGCAGAGCGCCGCCGCGGTGCCGGTGCGGTCGGCCGAGGACATGGTCGGAGTCTGGGCGGTTGCGCGCGGCGCCGGCAAGCCGATCTGCCTGCTGACGCTCGTCGGTAGCCCCGCCGCGGCCGATACGTTGGCGCTCAAGATCAAGCCCGGTTGCGACGCGTTGGTCGCCCACTTCGCCCCGACGGCGTGGCGGATGGAGCAGGGCGAATTGGTGCTGCTTTCTGGACGCGGACAAAGTTGGCGGTTCGAAGAGAATGACGCCAACACCTGGCAGCGTGTGCCGCAGGCCGCCGACCCGGTTCTGCTGATGCGGCAGTAGTGGAAAAGCGCAAGAGGTCTCCATCATGAGCGACGCAATCGCGCTGTTCCGCGCCAAGCAAGCCGGGTATTTGCCCGATCATCTGTCGATCGATTGGGAAGAGCTTCGCAACGGCTTTGCGCGTGGCTTTATCGACATCGGCAAGCGGCATCTGGCGCCGAACGGCTATCTGCACGCTGCTACGGTCGTGGCCTTGGCCGATACCGCGTGCGGCTATGGCTGCATGATGTCGCTGCCGAAAGGCGTCACCGGCTTCACGACGCTGGAGCTTAAAACGAACTTCATTGGCACGACACTGGATGGGCGCATTACCTGTGAGGCGCGCCTCGTTCACGGTGGGCGCACGACCCAGGTCTGGGACGCCGAGGTGAAAAGCGAAACGACCGGCAAGACCATTGCGCTGTTTCGCTGCACGCAGATGCTGCTCGCCAAGCCGCGCGGCGATCAATAGGCCGCGGCCGTCCCTGCGACGATTTTCATCGCGAATTTATCGTGAAAAGCTCGCGGCGCCGGCTTGACCTAACATACTATCACAAGTTGTAATATTCCGATCGGGCGGTTCGCCGCCGGGGTAGCTGGCGTTCAGGAGAGGCGGGCGCCATGAGCGACGATTTGTTTTCGGTCCGGGTGGTGGTGGTCGCGGCCTTGCCGGGCGATCGGGACCTGTTCCGCAAAGCGGTCGCGGCGGTAAGCACGCCGGCCGAGATCATCGAAGCGGAAAGCGCGGAGATGGCCGTCCGTTCGCTCGCCACCAATGTCGATCTTCTTTTGATCGATGCGGCGCTTGGGGATCAGGCCATTGCGCGGATGGTTGCGGCCGCGCGTGGCGCGACCAAGCCGCCGTTCACAGTCCTGCTGACGGAACCGAAAAAGACCGTTGGCGCATTTCCGACCGATGCCACGGCGACAAAGCCTGCGCAGTTCCTGGATGCCAAGCGGTTTCTGGAGAGCGTCAGCCGCGTGCGGCGGACTTGCCGCGCGCTGGTTCTCGACGATTCGGCCACCATGCGAAGCATCGTGCGCAAGACTCTCGCGGCGACGCGCTTTGCGTTCGATGTGAGCGAGGCGACGCAGGGCGGTGAGGCGATTGAGCTCGCATGCAACGTCGATTTCGATATCGTATTTGTCGACTACAATTTGCCGGGGTTCAGCGGACTGGAGACCATGGCGGAGATCCGGCGCTTAAAGCGCGATCCAGCTTTTGTCCTCATCACATCGACACAGGATCCGGCGGTCGAAACGCGCGCTCGCTCGAACGGCGCGGCTTTTCTCAAAAAGCCGTTCTTCCCCGCCGATATCGAAGCGATTCTGTGTAACTATTACGGCCTGAGCGCGCTTAATCCGCAGCGTGCAAGCCCGCCGGCTAAGTTAGTGGAGACGGGCCGCGCGGCTGATGGAACTTGCGCCGGCCGAGCGCGTTGTCCTTAGGCCTTTCAGGGCCGGTTTTTGCAGGGCTTGAGCCATGCCGACGGTTAGCGCGCGCCTTGGCGTTATTGCACTTGCGTTCATTACGCTTGTTCCCACATCGCAGGCAGCGCATGCGTTCGGCCTGAATTTCGGGCCGTTCCATTTATATGTGCCGATCCCGGGCGGGCATCGCCACAATCACAATAACGTGGCGCGAACCGAGCCTGCCGCCACCAAGACGCCGCAAGGGGCTACGACGCCGGCCGGGCCGCCGAGCCTGCTCTATCCGGTGCTCGCATGGCCGTCGATCTATGACGAGATTTTCGCGCCGAGCGCGTCGTCGTCCTGGTCGTTCGGCTACCGGAATATTTTCGACCAGGCGTTTGCCAAATACACGCCGCAGCGAAGTGCGGACTTATGTCCCTATCATGATCGGACGACGGAGATCGTCGGCCGCATCACCAAGGACACCTCGCCTGACGCCAAGCAACAGCCGCTGTTGCAGACGCTGGCGACGGCGCTTGGTCAGGCCAACGGCTACCTGATCAAATCCTGTCCGACCGAAATCCCGGCGCAACCGGTTGCGCGCTTGCAGCTGATGGTCAACCAACTCGACGCCATGATCATGGCGCTTGAGATTGTGCGGCCGCCGTTGCAGGCTTTCGAACAATCTTTGAGCGACGAGCAGCGCACCCGTTTCGACGGCGCCGGCGCCGCGCTTGACGGTATCGCGCCGGCCTGCAAGATGCCGGGCGGATCGCCGCGACGATCGCTGGCCGACCTCGAGCGCGCCGTGCAGCCGACTGAGGCACAGCGCCCGGCTTTGGCCAAAGTCGAGGATGCTTTCAATCGAGCGCAAGCCAATGTTGACGCCGACTGCCCTGGCGCGGTGTCGCGTACGGCTTTGGGCCGGTTGGAAGCGACGGAAGAGCGCCTCGACGCCGCTTGGCGTGCGGCACAGACCATTCAGGTGGCGCTCGCCGATTTTCAAAAGACCCTGAGCGACGAGCAGAACGTCCGGTTCAATTCCTTGCAGCTCGCCAGCGTTCGCTAGTGGAGCGGATTTAACATTCGCTACCCACCTAGCGGCAGCCTCGTGAAGCGAATGTCAAATCCAAAGCTCCACTAAGACTCATATTTGCTAGTGGTCCTCCGGACTTGTTTCGACTGTGGCATTGCGCGTCCAGGCTCAAATCAGCTTGAGGCCCTTGAGGCTGGAGTGGCCTTCTTTGCCGACGATGATGTGGTCATGCACGGAAACGCCGAGCGGCTGCGCCACGGTGATGATCTGCT
>DATKRE010000260.1:0-31670 GCA_035532335.1 Xanthobacteraceae bacterium
GCTAGTGGAGCGGATTTAACATTCGCTACCCACCTAGCGGCAGCCTCGTGAAGCGAATGTCAAATCCAAAGCTCCACTAAGACTCATATTTGCTAGTGGTCCTTTTGATTCCAACATTCGCATGAGAAGCTGCCGAATACGCATGCGAATGTTAGAATCGGACCACTAGCTTGCCTTCGCCGTCGCGGCAACCTTGCGGATCAGCGGCGTCACGCGCAACGCGGTGATCCGGTTACGGGTCTTGCGCAGCACCTGGAAGCGGTAGCCGTGAAAGGTAAAGCTTTGTCCCGGCTCCGGGATCGAGCGCGCCTCGTGGATCACCACGCCGGCAATGGTGGTGGCTTCGCCGTCGGGAATGCTCCAGTCCATCGCGCGGTTGAGATCGCGCACCGGCACGGCACCGTCGACATTGACCGAGCCGTCCGTCAACGCGCGCACGCCGGGCACGGCAATGTCGTGCTCGTCGCTGATGTCGCCGACGATTTCTTCGACGATATCCTCCAGCGTCACCAGCCCTTCGAGTTCGCCATACTCGTCCACCACCAGCGCGAACGGCGTTTTGCGATGGCGGAATGCCTTGAGCTGCTCGTAGAGCGGCGTGGTATCCGGCACGAACCAGGCGACCCGGATCAATTCTGGAATGTGGATTTTGGCGGCGTCGCCGCCGGCGGCGTGCAGCGCACGCAGCACTTCCTTGGCGTGCAGAATGCCGATGATATTGTCGGGCGAGCCGCGCCAGAGCGGCAGCCGCGTCACCGAAGCGGACAGAACGGCATCGATAATCTCATGCGACGAAAGATCGGCATCGAGCATGACCATTTTAGTGCGATGGATCATGACGTCCGACACAGTCAGCTCGCGCAGATCGAGCAGACCGCCCATCATGTCGCGGTCGAGCTTTTCCACTATGCCGGCGCGGTGCATGAGATCGACGGCGCCGCGCAGCTCCTCGCGTGGCGTGAGTATCGATTGCAGCTTGCCGACCTGCATGCCGAGCAGGCGAAGGATCATGCGGACAAGCCATTCGACCACGCGCAGGAAAGGCGAGAACCATCGCACCAGCCGGTCGACCGGTTTAGCGACCGTCAGCGCCATACGATCGGGCATGTTGAAAGCCGCGGTCTTGGGCAGAACTTCGACGAGGATGAAGATCACCAGCGTCATCGCCACGGTGGCATAGATGACACCGACGTGGCCGAAGAAGCCGAGCAACAGGCCGGTCGCGAGCGTCGAGGAGGCGATGTTGGTAAAGTTGTTGCCGAACAACAGCACGCCGAGCAACCGCTCGCGCATAGCCAGCAAGCGATTAACGATGAAGGCGTCCTTATTGCCCTGTTTCTCCAGCCGCATCATGGCCGCGCGCGAGGACGCGGTCAGCGCCGTCTCGCTGGCGGAGAAGAACGCCGACAGCACCAGGCACAATAAGATCGCAGCAACGGCCAACCAGTCGTAAATCGTCATTTCGCCGCAAGTTTCTCGCTCACGAATGCGCGCACGTCGTCTTGGCCGACGCCGCTCTCGACGAAAGCGGCACCGATCCCGCGCGCGAGGATAAATGTAAGCATTCCGCGCTTCACTTTCTTGTCCTGCGCAATCAAGTCCATCAACACCTCGACATCCGGCAAGCTGCCGGGAATGTCCTGCAGCGTTGTCGGCAACCCGACCTCCGCCAAATGACGAATGGCGCGCTCGGCTTCGGCGGCAGGGACCAGCCCTTGCCGCGCGGAAAAGCCGAGGGCGAGCGCCATGCCGGCTGCCACCGCCTCGCCATGCAGCAGCCGATCGGAAAACCCGCACGCCGCCTCCAGCGCATGGCCGAATGTGTGCCCGAAATTAAGTAACGCCCGCTCGCCGTTTTCACGCTCGTCGCGCGCGACGATCGCCGCCTTGCCGCGACAACTCACCGCAATGGCGTGTTCGCGCGCGGAACTTCCGGACGATTTGCCGCCGGCGAACACGTCGTGCCAATTCGCTTCCAGCCAGGAGAAAAAAGCGGCGTCGCCGAGCAGCGCATATTTCGCGACCTCGGCGTAACCGGCGCGGAATTCACGCGGCGGCAAGGTATCGAGCGTCGCGGTGTCGGCAACAACCAAGATAGGCTGATGGAACGCGCCGATCAGATTTTTGCCGTGCACGGAATTGATCGCGGTCTTGCCGCCGACCGAGGAATCAACCTGAGCCAGCAGCGTGGTCGGTACCTGTATGTAATCGAGTCCGCGCCGCACCACTGATGCGACGAAGCCGGCAAGATCGCCGGCCACGCCGCCGCCGAGCGCGACGATCAGATCGCCGCGCTCGATTCGCGCGGCGATAATCGCCTCGGAAACTCGCTCGAACGAGCGAAAGCTCTTCGAGCCTTCGCCGGCTGGAACGGTGACGTGGCTTGCAGCGATGCCGGCGGCCGCCAACGCGGCTTCAACGGCGGGGAGATGTTGGCGAGCGACATTTTCGTCGGTGACGATAGCGGCCTTAGCGCGCGGACGCAGCACAGCGACGCGCGCGCCAAGCGAAGCAATCAAGCCGCGCCCGATGACGATGTCATAGCTGCGATCGCCGAGTGCGACCTTGACGGTCGCGGGATCGGCGCGAAGTGGAGCAGTCACGCGCCAACTCCTTCCTGCGGCGCGCCGAGAAACGCGGCGAGCGCCGTCATGATGTCGGCGACGATGGCATCGTGCGAGACGTCGCTCGATTGCACGGTGAGATCGGCGAGTGCATAGGTCGGCTCGCGCTCGGCGAGTAAAGTCCGCAACGTCTCTGCCGGATCGCCGCTTTGCAGCAAAGGCCGTTCGCTGCGCCGCTTGCTGATGCGCCGGAGCAGCACGTCGAGTTCGGCCTTAAGCCAGATCGAAATCCCGTTCGCGCGGACGGTATTGCGGGTATTCGAGTTCATGAATGCGCCGCCGCCGGTGGCCAGGACTTGCGGGCCGCCATCCAGAAGCCGCGCAATCACCCGCGCCTCGCCACTGCGGAAATCGGGCTCACCGTGGCGGGCGAAAATGTCGGCAATACTCATGCCGGCGGCCTTCTCGATCTCGCTGTCGGCGTCAACGAACGGAATCCCGAGCCGCCCGCCAAGCCTGCGCCCGACCGACGATTTGCCGACACCCATCATGCCGACAAGCACCACCGAGCGGCTTCCCAGTCCGGCCAGGATGGCGGTCGCCTCGGAACCATTTTGTATCGCAATATCAATCATTTAAGATAAATCCAGACTCGCCTTCGAGGCCCACTGAAAGGCCGCTGGCACCACGTCGCGCGACTTGCCAGGCCGAACCGAACATGATCGTACTCGCTCCGGTTCACAGGCACCAATGGGGAGAGCGCGAGCGCCTGAAAATGCCGAGCCTGCTTCGCTTTCTCGCCGTGGTCGCCCTGCTCTGCGCGCTTGTCTATTGCGGGCTCTACGCGCTCGCGCATTTCGTCCAACCGAAAACGCGCGAAATTTCGGTCACGATCCCGCCCGACAGATTCTTCAAGAACCGCTGAGGGCGCCGCCAATGGCTGGCAAGATGGCTCAAGGAACCGCGCGCGCGGCAAGATCGTCAGACTTGCGGCTCACGGCGCTGTTCCTCGACATGCTGGCAGCCGAACGCGGCGCCGGGAAGAACACGCTTGCCGCCTATACCCACGACCTTGCCGATTTCACCGCTTATCTTGACGCCGCCAAGCGCTCGGTGCCAACGGCTGGCACTGACGACTTGCGCGCCTATCTCGGCGACTTGACGCGGCGCGGCATGCAGGCAGCTACAGTCGCACGCAAACTATCGGCGATCCGCCAGCTCTACCGCTTCCTGTACATCGAAGGCCGGCGCAAGGACGACCCGGCCGCCGTGCTGCAAGGTCCGAAACGCGGCCGCCCACTGCCGAAAACGCTGACGCTCGCTGAAGTGGACCGGCTGCTAACGGCGGCGGCCCGAATCGATCCGAAAGTCGCACCTGCCGTCCGGCTGCGCGCGGCACGTCTGGCCTGCCTGGTCGAGCTTCTCTACGCCACCGGGCTTCGCGTGTCCGAACTCGTGGGGCTGCCGGTATCCGCCGCGCGGCGCGATGCGCGCGTCATCATCGTGCGTGGCAAGGGCGACAAGGAACGGCTCGTTCCGCTCAACAACGCCGCCAAGCGGGCCATTGCCGACTACCTTGCGCAGCTCGCCCTGATGCGCGGGCCGGGCGGCACCGGCTCGAAATGGCTATTCCCATCCTTCGGCGAGGCCGGTCACATCACTCGCCAGCACTTCGCCCGCGAACTCAAGGCGCTCGCGGCCGCCGCCGGATTGCGCCCGGCACAATTGAGCCCACATGTGCTACGCCACGCTTTCGCCAGCCATCTCCTGCATAATGGCGCCGATCTGCGCGTGGTGCAGACACTGCTCGGCCATGCTGATATTTCAACCACGCAAATCTATACGCACGTCCTCGAGGAGCGCCTCAAAAGCCTTGTGCGCGATTTGCATCCGTTAGGCGACACGAATAATTGATTAATGACATTCAGTATGATTGCGTGATGCGCTCCTATCTCGACTTTGAAAAACCGGTGGCCGAACTCGAGGCCAAAATCGAGGAAATGCGCGCGCTGCAAACCGGCGACGACGCCATCGCCATCGGCGAAGAAATCAACCGGATCGAAAGTAAAGCCGATCAAGCGCTCAAGGAACTTTATGCCGGGCTGACGCCGTGGCAAAAGACCCAGGTGGCGCGGCATCCGCAGCGGCCGCACTGCCTCGATTACATCGCCCAATTGATCACCGATTTTGCTCCGCTGGCCGGGGACCGCACTTACGGCGAAGATGCAGCCATTGTCGGCGGTTTCGGCCGTTTTCGGGGCGAGAGCATTTGCGTGATCGGCCAGGAAAAAGGTTCCGACACCGATAGCCGTCTCAAGCACAATTTCGGCATGGCGCGGCCGGAAGGCTACCGCAAGGCGGTGCGGTTGATGGACATGGCCGACCATTTCGAAATTCCGGTGATCGCGCTGGTCGATACTGCGGGCGCCTATCCCGGCATCGGTGCCGAAGAACGCGGCCAAGCCGAAGCGATCGCTCGCTCGACCGAAGCCTGTTTGCGGATCGGCGTTCCAAACGTCGCGGCGATAATCGGCGAAGGCGGCTCGGGCGGCGCGATCGCGATCGCGACCGCCAACCGCGTCATCATGCTCGAGCACTCGGTCTACAGCGTGATCTCACCGGAAGGCGCGGCCTCGATCCTATGGCGCGATACCGCTAAAGCGCAGGAAGCGGCTTCGAGCATGAAAATCACCGCGCAAGATCTTGTGCGCTTCGGCGTCGTCGACACCGTGGTGCCGGAACCGACCGGCGGGGCGCATCGCGACCCGGCCGCGACGGTCGCCGCCACCGGCGAGGCAATCGGCGAGGCGCTCGCCGAACTGCAGGGCCTCGATCCGGCGACGATCGTGCGCTTGCGGCGCGAGAAGTTCATGGCGATCGGAAAGACCCTCGGCTAAGGCGATCGCCGCCCGTCGTGGTATTGATTTTCGTCCGCCACATTCGTGCCGGGATTGACCGCCTGCCGAGCGGGCCGCCGGCAAGCCGCCTGCGCCCGCATAAAGTGTTGGTTTTGGCTGCTAAATTTGCGAAATTTACCTCAACTTCAAGACCGCCATGGTCCACCGTTGGGCGGCGGACCGGTCGGCTTGCGAAAGCCACTTTGGAAGGATAACGATTGACGAGCGATGGTACGGGGACCGTCCATCAGTCGGGGAGTTCCAGTTTGAACCGGGCCAGCTTGCGCCGCGCGTTGACGCTGTCGGCAGTCGTCGCCGCTGGCCTCATGCTCGCCGGCTGCTATGGCGAAGATTCCTACGAGCTACCCACCCGCGCGATGAAAGCATTGTCGCCGCAGATGGTGTCGTTGCTCGAACAGAAACATATGCCCAAGGACTCCCCGATCCTGGTGCGTATTTTCAAAGAAGAATCCGAACTCGAAGTCTGGAAGCAGGATGAAACCGGCCGCTTCCAGATCTTGAGAGTCTATCCAATTTGCCGCTGGTCGGGCGATCTCGGCCCGAAGGTGCATGAAGGCGACCGGCAGGCCCCCGAGGGCTTCTACACGATCACGCCGGCTTTGATGCAGCCCAACTCGAATTACTATCTCGCCATCAATACCGGCTTTCCCAACGCCTACGACCGGGCGAACGACCGTCGCGGCGCCTTCCTCATGATCCATGGCGACTGCTCGTCACGCGGCTGTTACGCGATGACCGACGAGCAGATCGGGGAAATTTATTCGCTGGCACGCGAATCTTTTCTCGGCGGCCAGCAGTCGTTCCAGATTCAGGCTTATCCGTTCCGCATGACGCCGGCCAATCTGGCGCGCCATCGCACCAATTCGAACATCGCCTTCTGGCGGATGATCAAGGAAGGCAACGACCACTTCGAGGTGTCTCACCTCGAACCGAAAGTCGACGTTTGCAATAAGCATTATGTGTTCGACGCGGCGCCGCCGCCGAACTCCTCGAAGCCGCTAACCTTCAATCCGACGGGGCATTGCCCGCAATTCGTGGTGGCGCCGGATATCGCCGGACCGGCGCACGCGAAGGAAGTTGCTGACAACGCTGAGTACGCGTCTTTGGTCAAAGAGAACGTCGCGGTTGCGCCGGTTCATTCCGGCCTCGACGGCGGCATGAACCGGGTTTTCCTCGCGCAAGTCGGTGGCAATATTCCGCCGGCGCGCGTTCAACCGCCCGACGCGCTGCCGCAACAGCCGCCGCCGGTGACGACCGCCGACGGCAGCGGTCAGCCCTCGTTGGCTAGCCGCCTGTTCGGCGGCTTGTTCGGGGGCAACGCCGCAACACAAGTTGCCGCGACCGATACCAGCACCAAAGAACGCAGTGCCGAGGCAGCCAAGCCCAAGCCGGCGCGCGGTGAGACGGCGGTCGCAAACGCGAAGCCGAGGACGGGCGAGAAGACGGCAGAGAAAACGGCAGAAAAACCAGCCAGGCCGCCGGCTGCGGAACCGGCAAAGCCCGCGCCGCAAATGGCCGTCGCCAAACCGAAACCGGACGCGCAGCAGCAAGAAGCCAATGCTGCTCCGCCTCTGAGTGGGTCCGTCATGAAAGGCGCTCAGCCGCCGGTCGGCGGCGGCAGCTTCGACAGCCGCTGGAGCGCGTTGCAGTAGTCAGGCACCGGCCAGCAGCATCGGTAATCGGCTTGCGCGCTGATTACCGATCCGCCGATACCCGTTCCCGGTTACACGTATCGTCCGTGACAGTGCTTGAATTTCTTGCCTGAGCCGCACGGGCAAGCCTCGTTGCGGCCGACCTTTCCCCAAGTCGTCGGATCTTGCGGATTGCGTGCCGCAGCCGTAGCGGCATGCGTAGCCCCAACACCACCCGCAGTACCGATGCCGTGGCGGGCAAGCGTCTCCGCCCCTGCCATTGCAAGCGCCATCTCGTCCTCGCCAGTCGTCGGATCGACTTTGTGGGCGGCCATTTCCGGCAGCGGCACCGGCGGCAGATCCGGCGGCGGCGCCGCCTGGATTTCCACGCGCATGAGCTGCGCCGTCACCGCCTCACGCAAATTCTGGCTCATCGCCTCGAACAACGTGAAAGCCTCGGACTTGTACTCGTTCAGCGGATCGCGCTGCCCGTAACCGCGTAAACCGATCACCTGACGCAGATGGTCGAGCATCACCAGGTGTTCGCGCCACAAATGGTCGAGCGTCTGCAACAGGATCGATTTCTCGACGTAACGCATGACGTCGGAGCCCCATTGCGCGGCCTTGGCAGCCATGTGCTCGTCGGCGCGGCGCTCGACACGGTCGAAAATCTCTTCGTCGGCGATGCCTTCTTCCTTGGCCCATTCGTCGGCTGGCAGATCGAGCCCGAGCACGCGGTTGAGTTCTTCCTTCAGGCCCGCGGTATCCCACTGCTCCGGATAGGCGTTCTCCGGCACGTGCTTGGCGACCAGATCGTCGATCGCGTTGTGGCGCATGTCGGCGACGATTTCGGCCGTGGCCTGATCGTTCATCCATTCGACGCGCTGGTCGAAGATGACCTTGCGCTGGTCGTTCATCACGTTGTCGAACTTGAGGATGTTCTTGCGGATGTCGAAGTTGCGCGCCTCAACTTTCTGCTGCGCCTTTTCCAACGCTTTGTTGATCCAGGGATGGATGATCGCCTCGTTTTCCTTCAACCCCAGCTTGGTCAGCATGCCGTCAAGCTTGTCGGTGCCGAAGATGCGCATCAGATCATCTTCGAGGGAGAGAAAGAACTTGGAATGGCCGGGATCGCCCTGACGTCCGGAGCGGCCGCGTAACTGATTATCAATGCGACGGCTCTCGTGCCGCTCGGTGCCGAGCACAAACAACCCGCCCGCCTTGAGCGCCACATCCTTCAGCCCCGCGACTTGGCTGCGGATTTCGGCAGCACGCGGGGATTTCTCACGCTCGCGCATGTCCTCGATGTGGCTCAGTTCCTGGCGGATACGCATATCGGCATTGCCGCCGAGCTGGATGTCGGTGCCGCGACCGGCCATGTTGGTCGCGATAGTGATGGCGCCAGGCACGCCGGCCTGGGAGATGATCTGCGCCTCCTGCTCGTGATAACGCGCATTGAGAATGGCGAAAACCTTGGCCTTAGAAGAATTGTCTCCGGCGTAAAGCGCGGCAAATGCATTCGGATCGGAAAAATCGTGCTGCTCCCAGCCGGCGTTGCGCAACATCTCGGCGAGCTGCTCAGATTTCTCGATTGACGTAGAGCCGACCAGCACCGGCTGGCCGCGGCCCTTACACTCCTCGATGAGCGTGAGAATCGCGCGGAATTTCTCCACCGACGTGCGATAGACTTCGTCGTCGTCGTCGATGCGGATCATCGGCATGTTGGTGGGGATTTCGAGCACTTCGAGATTATAAATATCGAGAAATTCATCCGCCTCGGTCGCCGCCGTTCCGGTCATGCCGGCGAGCTTTTTGTACATGCGGAAATAATTCTGGAATGTGATCGAAGCGAGCGTCTGGTTTTCAGGCTGGATCGGTTGCCGCTCCTTGGCCTCCAGCGCCTGATGCTGCCCTTCCGAGTAGCGCCGGCCGGGCATCATACGGCCGGTGAACTCGTCGATGATGACGACTTCGCCGTTGCGCACGATGTAGTCCTTATCGCGCTGGAACAGCTTGTGGGCGCGCAATGCCTGGTTCACGTGGTGAACCAGCGAGACGTTCTCGATGTCGTACAGCGAGTCAGCCTTCAGCAGGCCGCCTTCACGCAGGCGCTGCTCCATCTTCTCCATGCCGGCTTCGGTGAGCGTGACGGTTCGCTGCTTCTCGTCAACCTCGTAGTCTTCCTTGTCGAGCTTGGGGATGAAAGTGTCGATGGTGTTGTAGAAGTCCGAGCGGTCGTCGAGCGGGCCGGAGATGATCAGAGGCGTGCGCGCCTCGTCGATCAAGATCGAGTCTACTTCGTCAACGATGGCGTAGACATGTCCGCGCTGCACCATGTCCTCGACTCGGTACTTCATGTTGTCGCGCAAATAGTCAAAGCCGAGCTCGTTATTGGTCCCGTAGGTCACATCGCAGTCGTATTGCTTCTTGCGCCCGGCATCATCGAGGCCGTGCACGATCACGCCGACGGTAAGCCCGAGGAAATTGTAGATCTGGCCCATCCACTCAGCGTCGCGCTTGGCCAGATAGTCGTTGACCGTGACCACATGGACGCCGCGGCCGGCGAGCGCGTTGAGGTAGACCGGAAGTGTCGCGACCAGCGTCTTGCCTTCGCCGGTCTTCATTTCGGAAATCTTGCCCTCGTGCTGCACCATGCCGCCGATCAACTGGACGTCGAAATGGCGTTGGCCCAGCGTGCGCTTTGCGGCCTCGCGGACGGTGGCGAAGGCCGGCACCAGAATGTCGTCAAGGGTCGCGCCTTCCGCCACCCGTTTTTTGAAATCTTCCGTGCGCACACGCAGCGCTTCATCGGAGAGCTGTTCGAGTTCCTGCTCAAGCGCATTGATTGCCTCGACGCGCGGCCGGTAGGTACGGATGCGCCGATCGTTGGCAGAACCAAACAGCTTGCGGGCAACTCCGCCGATCATTGAATCTCCCTGCCCGTCGCGGGCTGCTCCAGCGCGCTCATTGAGCGGCGATCGGCACACGTCCAACCGGGTGTAAATGCAGCGTTATTTGGGCTTCTACAAGGCATGGATTGCGTGAAATACTGTGCGAGACATAAGAGGGGGTTGGTTTCCTGTCAATGCAACGCGGCTCTTCACGCGCTCGTTAAATACCCCCGCCGAATCGGCATTGCCAAGCGCGGCCGATTCGGCGAGTGTCCGCGCCGGCGCGCGGCGAACTTACCCATTGTTCTGAAGAAAGAGCGTTTCATGGCCTGTACCCGCCTATCCGTCCGCCGCGCGTTCTTGACGCTGACCTTTGCCGCGTTTGTTTCTGCTCCCTTCGGCACGGCCACGAGCGTGTCCTGGGCACAGGATAAGGACGCAGTGGTCGCCCGCGCTAACGGCGTCGATATCCACGAAAGCGACATCACTTTTGCGGAAGGGGAGATCGGCAGCAACATCCCGAACATGCCGCCGGCGCAGAAGCGCGAGTATCTGATCAACTATCTGATCGATGTGATCGTGCTGTCGCAGACTGCAGAACAGCGGAAGATTGCCGATCGTCCGGAGGTCAAGCACCTGCTCGCTTTCGATCACAACCGGCTTTTGATGGAAGCTTTGTTGCAGGAGGCCGGCAAAGCCGCACTGTCGGACACGGCCGAACACGCGGTCTACGACGAGGCCATCAAGCAGGCGAAGAGCGAGCCCGAGGTGCATGCGCGCCACATCCTCGTGCCGACCGAGGAAGAAGCCAAAGCGATCGTTGCGCAGCTAAAGGGCGGCGCGGACTTCGCCACGCTGGCGAAGGAAAAATCGAAAGACCCCGGCGCCGCGGATGGCGGGGATCTTGGCTATTTTACCAAGGACCAGATGGTGCCCGAATTCGCCGATGCCGCTTTCAAACTAGACAAGGGGCAGATTTCCGATCCGGTAAAGACGCAATTCGGCTGGCACGTCATTAAGGTCGAAGACAAGCGGGTAAAGCCGACGCCGACCTTCGATCAAGTGAAACCGCAGATCGAGAACTACGTCGCTCACCGCGCGCAGACGGAGCTAGTCGAGAATCTGCGCAAATCGGCGACGATCGAACGCCTCGACAAGCCAGCCGCGCCCGACCCCTCGCTCAATCCCGCCGCGCCGGCAAAGAAGTAGCTCAAGCGGATCAGGGATGGTGCGGCGCGTTAGGTGCGCCACCGATCCAGGAATCGCCACGCACGCGGCGTATGTTACGATCCGGGGTCGGCAATGCACCACCCCACTTGCTTCACGCTGCATTGCGCCCCGGGAAACATTGCATGTCCGCCTCAATTTCTCCCCTCGCGCCCTTAGCTTTTCCGCAAATGCCGCCGGTAGCCGGCGTACGGCTAGCGACCGCCGCTGCGGGGATTCGCTATGCCGGCCGCACCGACGTGTTGCTCGCGCTGTTCGATCCCGCCACCACCGTGTCCGGTGTGTTCACGCGCTCGAAATGCCCGTCCGCAGCCGTTGACTGGTGCCGCGCCCGGCTCAAAGGCGGCGGCGCCGGCGCGCTCGTGGTGAATTCGGGGAATGCCAATGCGTTCACCGGCAAGTCCGGCCGCACGGCGACGAAACTGACAGCCGACATCGCCGCCAAGGCGGCACAATGCACACCGGACGACGTCTTCCTCGCCTCAACGGGGGTGATCGGCGAACCGCTCGATGCCAACAAATTCGCCGGGGTGATGGATCGGCTGGCCGCCGACGCCGCACCCGGGCGCTGGCAGGAAGCGGCCAATGCGATCATGACGACCGACACGTTTCCGAAAGGCGCGGCTGCCCTGGTGCGGCTCGGCTCGAAAGCAGTCACGATTTGCGGCATCGCCAAGGGCGCCGGCATGATCGCGCCCGACATGGCGACGATGCTGTCATTCGTTTTCACTGATGCGCCGATCGCGCCGGCTGTACTCAAAGCTCTGCTGCGCGATGGCGTCGAAGATACCTTCAACGCGGTCACCGTCGACGGCGACACTTCGACGTCCGATACCTTGCTTGCGTTCGCGACCGGCGCCGCGGCGGCACAGGGTGTCGCCAGATTCAAGCGCCTCTCCGATCCGCGGCTTGCGGCCTTCCGCAAAGGCTTCAACGCCGTGCTCGCCGATCTTGCCGAGCAAGTGGCGCGCGACGGTGAAGGCGCCCGCAAGCTGATTGAGATCGTGGTCGAAGGCGCCAGGTCGAAAAAATCGGCGCGCCGCATCGCGCTGTCGATCGCCAATTCGCCGCTGGTCAAGACCGCGGTCGGCGGTGAGGACGCGAATTGGGGCCGTGTCGTCATGGCGGTGGGCAAAGCAGGCGAACCGGCCAATCGCGACCGGCTCTCGATCTGGTTCAACGGCATTCGCGTCGCCCACAAGGGCGAGCGCGATCCGGACTACGACGAGGCCGAAGTCTCGGCCGCGATGAAGAGGCCGGAGATCGCCCTGAAAGTAGCGCTCGGCATCGGCAAGGGCCGTGACCGCGTGCTGACCTGCGATCTGACCAAGGACTATATCGCAATCAACGGCGACTATCGCTCTTGACCGCTCCTTAACCATTGCGGCGAAAGTCGAAGGCCACGCATGAGCGCCAAACGTCCGTTAACCACGCCGTCACTAGAGTGAGCCGGTAGTGAGCGCCAAAGTCGTTCTGGTCGCCGCTTGTGCCCTTATCGACGCCGACGGCCGCGTGCTCATTGCGCAGCGTCCGGCGGGCAAGCCAATGGCCGGGCTTTGGGAGTTTCCCGGCGGCAAGATCGAAGCCGGCGAACGGCCGGAAGTGTGTCTGATTCGCGAACTGAAGGAGGAGTTGGGAATTGTCGTCAAGGAGGAGTGCCTCGCACCGCTGACCTTCGCGAGTCATCTCTATCCCGATTTTCACCTGCTTATGCCGCTTTATGTTTGTCGGCGCTGGGAAGGAATAGTCGAACCACGAGAAGCGCAGAAATTGAAATGGGTGCGGCCGAACGACCTGCGCAATTATCCGATGCCGCCGGCCGACGAACCACTGATCCCACACCTGATAATGTTGTTATGAAGACGGGGCAAAAACGATGTTCAAATCTTCCGTGCAAGCGATGCTGATCTCGCTCCGGCACTTTGTGCGCGATCAGCGGGGGGCCACCTCGATCGAATACGCGCTCATTGCATCCGGCATCTCTATTGTGATCGTCGGAACAATCGCGACGCTTGGTTCCAACGTCAAGAATTTCTACTCCGACGTCGCCACCGCGCTGAAGTAACCGTCCCGGCTAGCGCTCCGCTTTCTCACCCGTCGAAATTTCGCGCGTGCCGAGTGCATCGGCGAGCCGCGCCTTGGCCGAGCCGGGCTTGAGCGGCTGTTGTTGACCCGGATGCGGCACCCAGCCGGAGAGCCAGACGATCTCGAACGTGGCGCGAATGCGTCCGTCGGCGCCGCCAAAGCGGGTTCCGTAAATTTCCGCCATACGTAATAGCGTTGCGCGCCGAAGCGGCGTTCGACGGCGATTGACCAGCGCGTTCGTTGCGCCCATACGGCGCAGATCGTGCATCAACGGAAAGACCGAATCGTAGCGTACCGTAACGCGGTCGACATCGGTCACCGGCAGCGCAAAGCCTGCGCGCTGCAGGAGCGCGCCGAGATCGCGCAAGTCGGCGAACGGCGCAACATGCGGCGAGACCCCGCCTTCGACTTCGCTCTCCGCCGCGGCGAACGCTTGCCGCAGCTCGGTCAAGGTCTCGCCACCAATCAGCGCGGCAAGAAACAAACCGTCGGGCTTAAGCGCGCGTCGGATTTGTACGAGCGTTCCCGGCAAGTCGTTGACGAATTGCAGCGACAGCGCCGAGACCACGAGATCGAAGGTGGCATCGCGAAACGGCTGCGCTTCTTCGTCGGCGGCGACTGACAACTCAGCACCTGCGCTTGCCGTAACAGGCGAAGCGTTGGCCGTCACGACGGTATCGACCGAACCAAGACGGGCGAGCGCGGCGCGCACCGCATCGCCCGGCGTTCCCAAATCGAGCGCCCGCGGGAAACGCCGCAGCACCGCCGCCAGCCGGTCGGCAAGATCGGCAGCGGCGCGGTCGAGCAGGAATGTCGCCGGCGACCGGCCGGCCGCGCGGCGGCGGCGGGCGCGAAGGAGGCTTCGGTCGAAAATAAGCGGGGTCGGCGATAATGGGCTCTCGGCCATACCGCATTGTCTCACCGCCGCGCCCCGCCGCCAACGCAGGACGAAAGTGACAAGCGGCCCGGCTGGCGCTAGCGTAACGGCATGGGGGACGGGATCGGCGACATGGCGTCCGTCGCCTCCGCCACGCGACGCCAACGCGCGGCGGGCGCCATGCGCGCATTTTGGCGAGCCACGCTTGATCTCGCGCTGCCGCGGTTATGCGCCGCCTGCCGCGCGCCGGTTGAGGGTGAGGGTCTTTGTCCGGCGTGCTGGTCGAAGCTGTCTTTCATCACGCGTCCATATTGCGAGCGGCTCGGCGTTCCATTCGCCTACGATCCGGGACCGGGCATCCTCTCAATGCAGGCGATCGCCGACCCGCCGGCCTATCAGCGCGCGCGCGCCGCGGTGCGCTTCGACGAGATTTCTCGCGCGTTGGTGCATGCACTCAAATATGGCGACCGGCTCGATCTGGCGCCGATGATGGGGCGCTGGCTCGGCCAGGCCGGCGGCGAACTCCTGGTCGATGCGGACGCGCTCGTTCCCGTGCCGCTGCATTGGCGGCGGCGATGGGCTCGCCGCTTCAACCAGTCTGCGGTGCTCGCGGCCGCAGTATCTAAAACGAGCGGCGTGCCGGTTGCCGCTCATGCACTCAAGCGTATAAAGCCGACGGCACAGCAGGTCGGGCTGTCACGTAACGAGCGTGCCGCCAACGTTCAGGGTGCGTTTCGCGTGCCGCCGGAAGGCAAGGCCGCAGTCCTCGGCCGCCGGCTCGTTTTGGTCGACGATGTGCTCACCTCGGGCTCAACCGTCGAAGGCTGTGTCAAGGCGTTGTTGCGCGCCGGTGCCGCCAATGTCGACGTGCTGGTGTTTGCCCGGGTTGCCGACCCGGTACGAACATCCATATAAGGAATGCCGGATTTAACGGGCCGTTATGACTTCTGTCGAAATCTATACCCTGGAGTCTTGCCAATATTGTTATTGGGCGAAAGAACTTCTTTCGCGCAAGGGCGTAGACTTCCATGAGATCAACGTCAGCGGCAATTCGCAGGTGCGCCAGGAGATGCTTGAGCGCTCGAACGGCGGCACTACGTTTCCGCAGATCTTTATCGGCGCGACGCACGTTGGCGGCTGCAACGAGCTTTACGCGCTCGAAGAAGCCGGCAAGCTCGATGTGCTGCTCAACTCGGTCGAAAGTCGGCAGGCATGAATAAACCGTCGCCTTCGGGTTTCAAGATCGGCCTCGTGCAAATGCGCTCAGGCGTCAACCCACAGGCCAATCTCGCCACCGCGCTGGCAGCAATCGAGGACGCAGCACGCGCCGGCGCCGGCTATGTGCTGACGCCGGAAATGACCAACATCATGGAGGTCAAGCGCGACCGGCTGTTTACGACCATCGTCGACGAGGAGATCGATTCGACGCTCGCCGCCCTGCGCGAAGCGGCACGCAAACATTCGATCTACGTGCATATCGGCTCGCTGGCGGTGAAGGTTTCGCCGGACAAGGCGGCCAACCGCTCTTTCCTGATCGATCGCCGCGGCGAGGTGATTGCGCGCTACGACAAAATTCACATGTTCGACGTCGACTTGGCGAACGGCGAGAGCTATCGCGAATCCCGAAATTACCGACCGGGCGATTTGGCCGTCATAGCCGATCTGCCGTGGGGTCGTCTCGGCCTGACCGTTTGCTACGACTTGCGCTTTCCAGCACTCTATCGCGCATTGGCCGAAGCCGGCGCATCGTTCCTTTCGATTCCCTCCGCTTTCACCCGGCAGACCGGTGAAGCGCATTGGTCCGTGCTTCTCCGCGCGCGTGCGATCGAGAACGGCGCATTCGTGTTCGCCGCCGCGCAGGGCGGCAAGCACGAGAACGGGCGCGAAACCTACGGCCATTCGCTGGTCGTCGACCCGTGGGGCCGGATCCTGGCCGAAGGCGACACCGAGCCGGGACTCATTCTCGCCGACATCGATCCGGCGCAAGTTACCGCCGCCCGCGGCCGCATCCCCTCGTTGCAACACGGCCGGCGTTTCGAGGTCATCGAACCAATGGCCGAGCCGACGCATTTGCACGCCGTGCGGGGGCCGTCATGATCCGCTACGCCCTGCATTGCGACAACGGCCACGATTTCGAAAGCTGGTTCGCCAACTCGGCTGCCTATGACAAACAGGTCAAACGCGGACTGATAACGTGCCCGAGTTGCGGTTCGGCTAAAGTCGAAAAGGCGATCATGGCGCCACGGCTCGGCCGCGGCGAGACCGCCCACGGATCGCCCCCGACGCCGTCCGCGCAGCCGGTCCCCGCCAAGACTCCAGTCGCGATGATGTTGCCGCCGGAGCGCGAGCTGCGCAAAAAGCTCAACGAGCTGCGCGAACACATTACCAAGAACGCGGACTATGTCGGCTCGCGCTTTCCCGAGCAGGCCCGCAAAATCCACTATGGCGAAGTCGAGCATCGCTCGATCTACGGCGAAGCCTCGCCGGAACAGGCAAAAGAGCTGCACGACGAAGGCGTCGAGTTTCATCCGCTGCCGATCTTACCCGACGAACTCAATTAGTACGGATCGGTAGTCCGCCGGCACATCCCGATCTTTGCCGCGAAATTCGACGGCAGCAAAAGTCACTGCGTGAAATTTATCGGGTAGAAGACGAGGTCGAGCGTCTTCCATTGCTTGTACTTGTCCGCCGGGAGCATGGTGTAGGGCTGGCATTTCGTCAGCGCATTGATGGCGCTTTGCATTACCGCCCGCTCCTTCGCCGACGCGACCGGCTCGAGTAGTTGCGGCGTCGACGCCAGCGTGCCGTCGCGGTTGAGAGAAACGCGTAGCACGACCCGCAGCCGATCACCCGGGTCGAGACCGGCCGCCCGATCCGAGCACGAACTGACGCGTTCGCGAAACTGCAAGGTGAAATCGTACCCGGCCCGGTTGGTATTGACGGCCGGCGCCGCGAAACCACCGCCGAGTGCGCCTCCCATCATCGCAAGCTGTGCGAGCCGCTCGGCGGTATCCGGCTGATCCGGTGTTGCCTCGGAACTCGGCTGGGGCGGAGCGGATTGCGGCTGTGACGCCTGAACCTGCGCCATTTCAGACCGGAATATCTCCGCTTCCGGCGCCTCGGGCGCCTGCAACGGCTGTGTCGCCTTGCGGGCCTCGTCCTGGTGTTTCGAAGGCTGTTGTTCTTGTTGCGGCGACTGCGGGGCCGGTTTAGGCGGCGGGCGCGCGTCCGCATTCGCGTTGCCAGGCCTGGGCTGCATTTGGGAACCCGACTTGTGCAAGTCGGAAGGGGTACCCTCGAAACGCGGGGCTTCGTCCGACGGTACGATGTCGATCACCATCGCATCCGGCGGAATCGCCTGCGACGGATGCGCGCCAACGAGGTGCAGTCCCATCGCCAGGACCGCGACATGGCCGATGACCGAAATGAGAATCGCGGGACGAATGAACTGCTTCAATCCGGTCATTGGGTTCGTTTAAAACTCGCCGCTTCGTAACGATATCATACCGGCCGCCGCAAAAAGCTTTTCGTTTAATTTTGTTTATTTTGTGCCCGTTTCCCTCCCGGCATGACAAGCTTTAATACGCCCAGAGAAGCAGCCCAACGCCGGCGACGATGAGTAGCATGCCGGCGACTTCGCGCGCCGTAGTCTTTTGCCCAAAAGCAAAACGAGCGGCCATCTGCGCAAACAGCACTTCGACCAACGCCAATGTGCGAACGCTTGCGGCGGTGGCAAGCGCGAAAGCCAGGAACCAAAATTGCGAGGCAACCGCGCCCATGAAGCCCGCGAACAGCGATGGTCTCCATGCGCGCATAATCGCGAGCAAGGCCGACGGATTGCGCAGCATAAGAAAAAGCGACAACAGCACGGCCTGCATGGCAATACCGACGGCAAGCGTAAACGTCGCCGCCATAACGAAGTTCGGCCAAGCAAGACTGAGAATGCCGCCGCGATAGCCGATCGACGACAAGGCGAACATCGCGGCCGAGGCAAGCCCGATCAGCGTCGGCTTGATGCCGCCGACCATGCCTCCAGGCTTGGTCGACATCAGCACCACGCCCGCGGTGGCAACGACAATGGCAACCAGCATCGGCCAAGTCAGCCGGTCGCCGAGGAAAACCAATCCGAATACCGCGACCTGAATCGGTTCGGTCTTGATATAGGCAATGGTGACGACGAATGAACGTTCACTCATCGCCGCAAGCATCAGCGCGGTGGCGGCCACTTGCGCCGAGGCGCCGACGATCGTCCACGGCCAGAACATCAATCCGGGCAGCGGCGGTGGCGCCCCGCTCACGATCGACACCCCGGCAAGGAAGACAAGCACGAACGGAAAGCCGAACAAAAACCGCACGTGCGTGGCACCTACCGTGCCGAGGCTCGCGGTCAGTTCGCGTTGCATGACATTACGCGCGGTCTGGGCGATTGCGGCAATGACGGTGAAAATGGCCCAAAGCCAGGGAAAAATAATCACGTGACTGCTACGCCGCTTTTTCCGCGACCACCATGTAGTTGACGTCCATGTCGGCGGCGAGCTGCCAGCGGTCGGCAAATAAATTGTAGCTGACGCCGGTTTCGCCGGCGATGCGCAAGCCGCTGTGGTCGAACGCGGTTGCAAGCTCGTTGGGCGTCACGAACTTGTCCCATCGATGGGTGCCGCGCGGCAACCAGCGCAGAACGTATTCGGCGCCGACGATCGCAAGCGCGAAGCTCTTGGCGGTGCGGTTGAGCGTGGCGACGAATACCAGGCCGTCCGGCTTGGCCAACGTCGCGGTCAGGTCAACGAACCGACCGACGTCACTGACGTGCTCGATCACTTCCATGGCGAGAACAAGGTCAAAGACCTCACCGGCAGCCGCCAACGTTTCGGCAGTAGCGGTGCGATAATCGATCGCCAGCCCGGATTGCGCAGCGTGCCGGCTGGCGACCGCGATGTTGCTTTCGGAAGGGTCGACGCCGGTAACCGACGCCCCAAGCCGCGCCAACGGCTCGCTCAATATTCCTCCACCACAACCGATGTCGAGAATTTGCAGCCCGGCGAGGCTGTCGAGCCGTTTCGAGTCGCGGCCGAAATGCGCGGCTGCGCGGTCGCGCACATAGGCAAGACGAACCGGATTGAACTTGTGCAAAGCACCCATCGGCCCTTGCGGGTTCCACCATTGGCCGGCAAGGCGCGAGAAACGCGCGACCTCATTGCGATCCACCGTGCCGGTTTCTGTTTGGTCAGCATCCATGCGCCCGCACACTAGAGCCTTGTCGTCCACAGGCCAATCATATTCGCGGGCGTCCGCCCATTTGCGTAACGCAATCCGCGCGGGTTGCAGTCACGCGCCGCTTGGACGAGGATGTACGATAAAGGGGCTTTGCGCGGACAAGAACGTGGAGGAAAGCACAATGCACAAACTTCTCTATTCTATGGTTTCGCCGGATTGATGTTGGGGCTCGCCGCCAGCGCCGCCAACGCGCAAGAGACGGTGAAGATCGGAATTATCAACCCGTATTCCGGCCAGTTCGCCGACACCGCCATTCAAATGGACAACGCCATCAAGCTCTACGTGAAACAGCATGGCGACACGGTGGCCGGCAAGAAGCTCGAATTCATCCGCAAAGACGTCGGCGGCGTTGCGCCGGACATCGCCAAAAGGCTTGCCCAGGAACTGATCGTGCGCGATCACGCCGATATTCTCGCCGGCTTCGCCCTGACGCCGAATGCGCTCGCTGCCGGCGACGTTTCCGCCGAAGCAAAGAAATTCATGGTGGTGATGAACGCGGCGACCGCCATCATCACTACGAAGTCCCCGTATATCGCCCGCACATCGACCACCACGCCGCAGCTCAATCAGACGTTCGGGACTTGGGCGGCGAAACACGGGATCAAGACCGCATACATCATGGTGTCCGATTACGGCCCCGGCATTGACGCGGAAACGTCCTTCCACATCGGCTTCAAGGAAGCGGGCGGTCAGATCGTCGGCTCGGTTCGTTTCCCGGTCGCCAATCCGGATTTCACCGCCTTCGTTCAGCGCGCCAAGGATTCGAACGCGGACGCGATCTACATCTGGATTCCGGGCGGCGCTCAGCCGGCTGCCGTCGGCAAGGCACTCGCCGAGCGCGGCGTGGATCCCTCGAAAGTAAAGGTCATGGGCCAGGACTCGCTCACCTTCGAGAGCGCGCTCAAGAGCATGGGCGACGTCGGGATCGGAATCCTCACTGTGTCGGACTACGATTTCAATCACCAGTCCGCGCTCAATCACGAGTTTGTCAAAGCCTACAACGAGGAATTCCACCGCAACCCTGACATCTTTTCAATCGGCGGCTATGACGGCATGCATCTGATCTACGAGACGCTGAAGAAGACCGGCGGCAAGACCGATGCGGATTCGCTGATCGCGGCCGCCAAGGGCTTGGCCTGGGAAAGTCCGCGCGGTCCTATCTCGATCGATCCGGAAACGCGCGACATCATCCAGACTGTCTATATTCGGCGCGTCGAGAAAGTCGGCGACCAACTGCTCAACGTCGAATTCGACAAGGTCGAGAACGTCAAGGATCCGGTGAAAGAGCGGATGAAAAAGTAAGCATGGCGAACGGGCAGTAGCCCAAGTCGAGGATCAGTCGCTCAAACCTAAGACATTCCAAGACAAAACGCCGCGGCGACCCGATCTTGCGGCGCTTTTCTTGTCCGGCGTCGTAGGGCATTCTCGCGCTCAACAAATAAACGGGAGGATTACATGCAACGTATTTTGCTTGCGGGCCTGTCTGCGTTGACGATGAGCCTGCTGCCGGCCGCCGGTCACGCCCAGGGAACCGTCAAGATCGGTCTGATCCTGCCATATTCCGGGCAGTTCGCCGACGGCGCGACCCAAATGGATAATGCGATCAAGCTCTATCTCAAGCAGCACGGCGACATGCTCGGCGGCATGAAGGTCGAGATCATCCGCAAGGACACCGGCGGCATCGCACCGCCGGTCGCCAAGCGGCTAGCGCAGGAACTGGTGACGCGCGACAACGTCGATATCCTCGCCGGCTTTCTGTTGACCCCCAACGCAATGGCCGCCGCCGACGTTTCCGCCGAAGCCAAGAAGTACATGGTGGTCATGAACGCCGCCACAGCGATCATCACCACCAAGTCGCCCTACATGGTGCGCACCTCGCTCACCGTGCCGCAGCTTACGCAAACGCTCGGCACCTGGGCGGCGAAGCAGGGCCTGAAAAACGCGTACACCATGGTGACGGACTACGGTCCCGGCATCGACGCCGAAGGCGCGTTCCAGAAAGGCTTCAAGGACGCCGGCGGCGAGGTCGTCGGATCGGTGCGTATGGCGGTGCAGAATCCGGACTTCACCGCTTACGTACAGCGCGCCAAGGATCTGCACCCGCAAGGCATCTTTGCTATGATCCCGGGCGGCGCGCAGCCTGGCGCATTCGGCAAAGCGCTCGCGGAAGTCGGTATCGATCCGAAAAAGACTCAGGTCATGGGTCAACTGGAGATCGCCGACGAGCACGCGCTCGCCAGCATGGGCGACATCGCCGAAGGCATCGTCACCGCGGCGCACTACGACTACAACCATAAGTCAAAAATGAACGAAGACTTCGTCAAAGCTTACAACGCCGAGTTCAAGCGCAATCCGGACTTTTTCTCGATCGGCGGCTATGACGGCATGCACGCTATCGACGCCGCTCTGCAAAAGTCGGGCGGCAAGACCGACGGCGAATCGCTAATCAGCGCCGCGAAGGGAATGAGTTGGGAGAGTCCGCGCGGCCCGATCTCAATCGATCCGGAAACCCGCGACATCGTGCAGACCGTCTACATCAACAAGGTGGAGAAGGTCGACGGACATCTGGTCAACGTACAGATCGCCGCCGTTCCGAACGTCAAGGATCCCGTCAAGGCCGCAATGAAGAAATGATGCGGACCAGGGCGGACGACTTCTAAACAATTGGCGCCGCGGGCCTGGGCCCGTGGCGCTTTCTCGCGATGGTGGCCTCGGCCACGTGAAAATCGCCGCTATTTCCTGCGTCAAAGACGCATTCGAGGCGGCGAAAGGCGCGGTCGGTGGGCGGTATCGCCTGCCGCACAAGCCGGAAATGGCTTGGCCGGTCGCGGGCCTCTCCGCTAGGTTGCCACACGTCAATTTAGTCGGGGCCTTTGTCTATGCTTCCTCCCGTCATCGGCGTCCTGTTCGACGGCCTTGCCTACGGCATGCTGCTGTTCCTTCTCTCGGTGGGACAGTCGGTGACGCTCGGGATGATGAACTTCATCAATCTGGCGCATTGCAGCTTCGCCATGCTTGGCGGCTACCTGACCGTCACGCTCATGTCGCGTTACGGTTGGCCGTTCTTCGCGACTTTGCCCTGCGCATTCATCGTCGCCGCCGTCGTCAGCGTCGGATTTGAGCGGACACTGTTTCGCCGCCTTTATCGCGCGAGCGAACTCGATCAGGTGCTGCTGACCATAGGTCTCGTTTTCATTTCGGTGGCGGCCGCGGCGTACGTCTTCGGTACCGATCAGCAGCCGCTGCAACTGCCGCACTATCTGCGGAGTTCACTCACGTTCATGGGCATCCGCTTTGCGGTGTATCGGCTGGTCCTGGTCGGACTGGCGCTGCTCATCACGGTCGCGCTGGTGCTCGGCCTGGACTACACCCGCTTCGGCGCCCGCGTGCGCGCCTCGGTAGACAACGAACGAATGGCGCGCGGGCTCGGCATCAACGTCGACCGCACATTTGCGATCACCTTCGCGCTCGGCAGCGGACTCGCTGGCCTCGGTGGCGCACTCGCGGTCGAAATCGTCGGCCTCGATCCGTCTTTCGCGTTCACTTACCTGATTTACGTGTTGATCGTTGTTTCCGTTGGCGGGCTCGGCTCGATTTCCGGATCGTTGGCCGCAGCCATCGTCCTCGGCATCAGCGACGTCGCCGGTAAATATTACATCCCGCAACTCGGCGCATTTCTGATCTATCTCGTGATGATCAGTTTGCTGATGTGGCGGCCGCTCGGCCTGCTCGGGAAACGTTGATGGCGCTGAGTGAAACCGCGATCAGTCCGCGACTTTATCTTGCGGAGCAAACGCGCTGGCGTCCGGCCGAGATCTTATTCTGGCTGGCGACCTTGACGCCGTATTTCCTGTTCCCGACTTACCTGTCGCTCGCCAGCCAGATCGCCATCACCGCGCTGTTTGCCTTATCGCTCGACCTGATCCTCGGTTATGCCGGCATTGTATCTCTGGGACATGCGGCATTCTTCGGAATCGGCGCATACACCGCGGGACTGTTGTCGAAATACGGCTGGGGCGAGCCGTTGAGCGGGCTCGTTGTTGCCGCTTTCGCGGCAGGCGTCGTGGGCTATGTCACAAGCTTCGTCATCTGCCGTTTCCGCCACCTTGCCCTGATCATGCTTACACTCGGTTTTGGACTATTGCTGGCGGAGTTGGCCAACACATTGGGCTGGGTGACCGGCGGCATGGACGGTTTGCAGGGCATCCACACCTGGAAGCTTCTCGGCACGTTCCCGTTCGATCTGTACGGGCGCGCCGCCTATGCCTACGCGCTCGCGGTGCTGTTCATACTTTTCCTGTTCGCACGGCGTCTTATCCATTCGCCGTTCGGCCTGTCGCTGCGCGGCATTCGTGAAAATTTCGTACGCATGCCGGCAATCGGCGCACCAAGCCGTGCGCACATCCGCACAATCTACACCATCGCCGCCTGCATTGCCGGCGTCGCCGGCGCCCTGCTCGCGCAAACCACCGAAACCGTATCGCTCGATTCGCTGGGGTTCGAACGCTCGGCCGAGGTGTTGGTGATGCTGGTGCTGGGCGGCGCCGGCCGGCTTTACGGCGGAATCGTCGGCGCGACGATTTATATGGTCGCCCGCGATCAATTCTCCGGCGTTGTGCCGCAATACTGGTATTTTTGGATCGGTATTCTGCTGGTGGCCGTCGTCGTCTTTCTGCCCAACGGCATTCTCGGCGGACTGACGCAGTTGGCCGCGCGCTGGAGCCGCAAGTGAGCGCGCCGGCGTTGGCGACGCGCGGTCTCGCCAAGAGCTTTGGCTCGCTTGTCGTTGCCAACGATATCGAGATCGAGCTGCCGAAGGGCGTGCGCTATGCGCTGATCGGCCCCAACGGCGCCGGCAAGACCACGCTGATTAACTTGATTACCGGCATGCTACAGCCCGGCGCCGGCCGCATCTTTCTTGATGACGCCGATATTACCGCGTTGCCGCCCGAGCAGCGCGTGCGCCGCGGGCTGGTACGCACCTTTCAGATCAACTCGCTATTTCCTCATCTGACCGCACTGGAATCGGTGACGCTCGCGGTATGCGAGCGAACACGCGCAGCACGTATCTGGTGGCGGCAGCTTAACGCCTATCCGCATGAAATCGACGAAGCCCACGACATTCTCGTCGCATTGAAGCTCGGCGCGGCGTGTCACCGCCTGACCCGCGAACTGGCCTATGGCCAACAGCGATTGCTCGAGATTGCGCTCGCGCTCGCCACCCGACCGAAGGTGCTGCTGCTTGACGAACCGGCGGCGGGCGTCCCGCGGGAAGAAAGCCAGGAATTATTCGCAGCCATCGCCGGGCTTTCCAGCGACATCACCGTCCTTTTCATCGAGCACGATATGGAACTGGTGTTCCGTTTCGCCTCGCGCATCATTGTGATGGTCGGCGGGCGTGTCTTGATGCAGGGACCGCCGCACGAGATCGCCAACGATCCACAAGTGCGCTCGGTCTATCTCGGCAAGGCACCCACTATAATACCGCACGAGCCGCGTTATGGTTGAGTCGCTGCTCGCATTCGACGACGTGCGCGCGGGCTATGGTTCCGCGGTGGTGCTCGACGGCGTGTCCTTCACGCTCCCGGAACGCGGCGGGCTCGCCGTGTTGGGGCGCAACGGCGTCGGCAAGTCGACGCTGCTGCTCACCATCATGGGCTATACGCGCGTCGGCCGCGGCCGCATCCGCTGGCGCGGCGACGATGTCACCCGGCAGCCGCCGCATCGCCGCGCGCTGGCCGGCATCGGTTGGGTGGCGCAGGAACGCGAGATTTTCCCTTCGCTCACGGTTGAGGAGAACCTCACCGTGGCCGCCCGCGCCGGTCGCTGGAATCTCCTCTGCGTCTATGACCTTTTTCCGCGACTGGCCGAACGTCGGCGCAATCATGGCAATCAATTGTCCGGCGGCGAGCAGCAGATGCTGGCGATTGCACGCGCGCTGATGACAAATCCGGCGCTGCTTTTGCTCGACGAGCCGCTCGAAGGCCTCGCGCCGATCGTGGTCGAGGAATTGACCGACGCGATCCGGCGGATGACCAAGGAAGGCTCCAATGCCTTTATCCTGGTCGAGCAGCACGCCGATATCGCGTTGTCATTGACCGAGAGCGTACTCGTGCTCGAGCGCGGCCGTATCGTGCATGGCGGCGCGTCGGCGGATTTGCTGACTGATCACGCGGCGCTGGACCGCCTCGTCGGCCTACGGCTCGCGGAGGCATGAGCGTTAACGGCGCGTGCGACAGCATGAGGCCCATCGTGCCTCGGAAAGTTTTCGCCGTTACGGTAACCAGACGCGACAATGCCGTAACGACGCTGGTTTCTGCGTTAGGGTAAACGATGAAACGCTGATGCCTAAATAATTCCTCCTGCTAATTTGCGCGGATGACGGACACGCTTCATCCTTCGGTCAGCGCGAATCTCAGCGAACCGAAGATCAGTTCGGAACGCAATTTCGGTCTCGTCTTCGCCGCCGTTTTCGCGCTCATCAGTGTCACCCCCCTGCTGCACGGACACGCCGCGCGGGTTTGGTCACTACCGATCGCCGTCGTGTTTCTTGTCACCGCCGTGTTTTGGCCGCGACTCCTCGCGCCACTCAATCGTTTTTGGTTCCGGCTCGGAATCGCGCTCGGCAAAGTCGTCACGCCGGTGATGATGAGCGTTCTCTTTTTTCTCGTGGTGACGCCGATAGCCCTTCTCATGCGAATCGCCGGCAAGGATCCGCTGCAGCTCAAACGCGATCCGTCGGCCGACACCTATTGGGTCGAACGTCCACGCCCCTCGCCGCCGGCAGGGTCGTTCAAGGACCAATTCTAGGAGCAACCCATCATGGCTTTCCTGATCGAGCTTTCGCGCTTTCTCAGCAATCGCAAGAAATACTGGCTGATGCCGGTCGTGATCATGATGGTGGTCCTCGGCGGGCTAGTCGTGCTCAGCCAAGGGTCGGTCGTCGCACCGTTCATCTACACACTGTTCTGATACAGCCATGCGCATCCTGGGAATCTCGGCCTTCTATCATGACAGCGCCGCGGCTCTTGTCGTCGACGGCGAGATCGTAGCGGCTGCGCAGGAAGAGCGCTTTACCCGCAAGAAGAACGACGCCGGCTTCCCGCGATATTCGATCGAATATTGTCTGTCGGAAGCGCGCTGCCCGCTGTCGCAAATTGATCTGGTGGTGTTTTACGAAAAGCCGTTCCTGAAATTTGAACGGCTTTTGGAGACCTATCTCGCTTTCGCACCGCGCGGCTTTCGCTCATTCGCCACCGCTATGCCGCTGTGGCTGAAGGAGAAGCTTTTTCAGAAAGACATGCTGCGCCGGGCGCTGACCGAAATCGATCCCGAGTTCGATTGGCGGTCCAGGCTGCGCTTCTCCGAGCACCATTTCAGCCACGCGGCAAGTGCGTTCTTCCCCTCGCCGTTCAAAGAAGCCGTGGTCCTGACGCTTGACGGTGTCGGCGAATGGGCCACCACGACCGCCGGCATCGGCCGGGGCAATACGCTCGAAATCAGGAAGGAGATCGGCTTTCCGCACTCCATTGGGCTCCTGTATTCGGCCTTCACCTACTACACCGGCTTCAAGGTCAATTCCGGCGAATACAAAGTGATGGGGCTCGCGCCTTACGGCGAGCCGCGTTTCAAGGATGTGATCCTCTCGAATCTCATCGATCTCAAGGCGGACGGTACGTTCCGGCTCGATCAATCGTATTTCGATTACTGCACCGGTCTGACCATGACCAACGAGCGCTTTGCCAAGCTTTTTGGCCAACCGGTACGCCGTCCCGACGAGGACCTTACCTCCTTCCATATGGACGTCGCCGCCTCGATCCAGGCGGTCACCGACGAAGTGGTGCTCAGACTCACGCGGACGCTGGTGCGCGAGCATGGCATCCGCAACTTGTGTCTCGCCGGCGGCGTGGCGCTCAACTGTGTCGCCAACGGCAAGATTATTCGCGATGGAGCTGTCGATCGGATTTGGATTCAGCCGGCCGCAGGCGACGCCGGCGGCGCGATCGGCGCCGCGCTGGCCGGCTGGCATCTCGAACTCGGCAGGCCGCGCAACCTCGATGGGGCCGACGGTATGAAGGGGGCCTATCTCGGCCCGGCCTACACACAAACCGAAATCGACCAGCGCCTTTTGGCTTCCGGCGCGGTGTTCGACCGGGTGTCGGATCAGGACATGATCGACCTCACCGCCCGCGCACTTGCCGACGGCAAGGCCATCGGCTGGTTTCAAGGCCGAATGGAATTTGGCCCGCGCGCGCTGGGCGCCCGCTCGATCCTCGGCGACCCGCGTTCGCCGACAATGCAGAAAATGCTCAACCTCAAGGTCAAATATCGCGAAAGCTTCCGGCCGTTCGCACCCGCGGTGATGCGCGAGGACGTTGCCGAATGGTTCGATCTCGAGCGTGACAGTCCCTATATGCTGTTGGTCGCAAATGTGAAGGACGCTATCAAGCGGGAAATGACGGCCGAGGAGCGGGAGCTTTTCGGTATCGACAAGCTCAATGTCGCGCGTTCGAAAATTCCGGCGGTGACCCACGTCGATTACTCCGCGCGCATACAAACCGTACACGCCGATACTAACGCACGCTTTCATGCGCTGCTCGGCCGGTTCAAGGACATCACTGGCTGCCCGGTTCTGGTCAACACCAGCTTCAACGTGCGCGGCGAGCCGATCGTTTGCACACCGGAAGATGCGTTCCGCTGCTTCGTCGGCACCGACCTCGATCTCCTCGTCTGCGGCAACGCGATGATGCAGAAGAGCAAGCAGACTGCCACCCGCAAGAGCTATGAGTATGAGTACGAATTGGATTAGTCGTCGTCCGGCGCGGGCAAAGCGGACTGGCGTAAAATCACTGTACGGCTTCGCGCAGCCCTACGACTTCACGCGGGCACTGCCGTTTATCGCCGCCATTGCCATGTTGCTGGTGATCGTTGCCACCGGCGCGGGCGACACCGCTCTGGGGAAGGTCAATTGGGGGACTTACCGGTCGGCCTATTTCATCTATCTCGGTTCGGTCGCGCTGTTGGCCGCGTTACTCAGTTTCGCGCCACGGCTGGCGTGGCCGCTGATCGCGCTGGTGTTCCTCGACTTCTCGCTCGGCTTCGGCACGAGTGCGCTAACGCATATGAAGTTCATTGCTTACAATATTATGCCTGCGGACAGCGTCACCGAGCAGTACGTCTTTCATCCACTTCTGCAAGCCACGCCGAACCCAAATTTCGTCGGCCATCTGCCGGTCGAGGTTCGGCACAACAGCCAAGGTCTGCGCGGCCCCGAACGCGACCCAGAGCGCTTGAAACAGCAGACCGTCATCGCGGCGATCGGCGGATCGACAACGTACGACCTTGGCGTCGCAGAGGGTCAAACATGGCCGGAAAGGCTCGAACACCTGCTCGGCACCCGATACGCCGTGCTTAATCACGGGGTGCCGACCTACGCGACCGTGGAGAATCTGATCCAGACGCTATTCTATCTGGAGTCTTACGGCGTCGCGCCACACTGCGCGATCTATTACGAGGGTTGGAATGATGTCCGCAACGCCCACGATCCTCATCTCGATCCGGGCTATGCCGATTTTCATTTGCTGGACAAATATACCTGGATGCAGGCACGCCGAAGACCACTGTTCGCCGAGATATCGCCGCTTGGCAGAATTACGGTCTCATACTTGCAACGGTGGATCGATACCGTCCCGACGGCGGAAAGCCTTTTCAATCACAGCCCCTCCTCCGGCAGCGATCCGCTTCTTGAAAAATACTTTCGCAAAAATCTGGAAACGATCGCCGCGGTCAATAAAAGCCGCGGCATAACCACCATCTTTGTCGGCCAAGTCCTTAACCGTGCGCGGCTACACGATACCCAGAGCCACTCCTGGTGGCCCCTCGTCAGAGACGCGGACGTCTGGCCGCTGCAAACCCGCTTCAACACGATTCTGAAAGAAACCGCCGACAGCGTCGGCGTCGCGGCATTCGTTCCGCCGATCGGTCAGTTCCAGGACTCCGATTTCGTCGACAAGGGTCATTTCTCGGCGCAAGGTTCGGAAAAATTCTCCGCCATGCTGGCACCAGTTGTGCGCGCCAACTGCACCCAAAACCACTGAAGTAGACTAGCGGCGCAAATCCGGCATCTTGATGCCGGCGGCTTTTGCGACCGCCGCAAGCTCTTGCCAAAGCTTCTCGGCGATCGGGATTCCGGATTTGCGCCGCACGATTTCGGTGCGGTTTGCGCGTTCGCCCGGAAGCAAAATCTCGTCGAAGCCCTGCTGCCGCGGCAGCGCCTTGAGTAGCTCAGCGAGCGTATCAGCGTCGCGCGTAAAGTCTGTGAGCGGGCGGAAATTGCCGATATCGACTGCGAGAATGGCGCTGTTTTGCGCGAAAGTCCGCTGCTTTTGCGGACCGAGCGCAAGCGCCTGGATCGGCGCGGCGGCAAGCACGCTGGCGAGCATTTCGAACATCAGGGCGAGCCCAGATCCCTTGGCACCGCCGAGTGGCAGCAAGACCTTAGCCTCGGCCGGATCGGTGGTTGGCGCTCCGTCTTCGGTCAAGGCCGTACCGGTCGGCAACTGCTTGTCGTTCGCCAAAGCTTGCAAGATTTTACCGTTGGAGATCGCGCTGGTCGCCATGTCGAGCACGATTGCGCCGTTGCCGCTCGGCACCGCAATCGCAATTGGACTCGTCCCAAGGCTTGCGACACGCGCGCCGTGATAAGCGACGAAGGCGGGCCCGGCACCCACGATCAACGCGATGCAACCGCGTTCCGCCATCCACTGCGCATAACGGCCGATGGCGCCGGTATGAGTGGTTTCCCGCACCAGGCCAAAGCACGTTCCAGTAGTATGCGCCACGTCGTTGGCGACGGCAATCGCCTGCATCATCGCTGCCGGCCCGAAGCCGCGGCCACCGTCGAGGACGAACGTCGAGGCGCGGTCGCGCAACAAACGCGGCTGCGCCTTTGGGTCGATTTCGCAGCGCTCGATCATGTCCAGGTAAGACGGCAAGCGCGAAACGCCGTGTCCATCTACGCCGCGTAGATTGGCCCAGACCAATCCATCGGCGACCACGCCGGCGTCCGCCACACTCGCGCCTTTGGCAATCAGCGCTTCGCGGATGAACCGCGCCAGCTCCTCGTGGCCGACAACCATCATACGCGGACCGGAAAGTAGCGGCCAAGCCAGTCGCGCAACAGGTTCCAGACCCGCGCGGAATTTTCGTTGAACAGAAAATGGTCGTGGCCGCTGAACAAATGAAGCTCGGCCGGCTCACCGGCACGCTTGAATAGCTCGATCGACTGTTCGGTCGGCGTCACCGAATCGTTGGCGGCATGGACGAGCAAAAGCGGCCGCGGCGCGATGTTGCCGACCACCTCCTCGGCGCGGAAATCCAACATGCTCTGCGCGGTCTCGGCAGGAAACATCTCGACCGAATTGATTGCCAGCATTTGTACGTTCTGCTCCTCGAGATTTTGTCGCACGTGACCGGGTATCGGCACAATATCGGCGCGCGGCACCATCAGCGATTTCCCGGTGCGGACGCGGTATGCACGCCCCTCCGCCAGCATGGCGGTGAATTTCGCCCAGGCTTCGGGCGTACGGTGCTGACCGCGGAATTTGCGCTCGCCGTGACCCCAACCGCCATTTGAAATGACCGCGGCAATGCGTGGATTGGTGGCTCCGGCGTAGATTGCAACCGCGCCACCGAAGCTCGATCCGATCACGCCGATGCGGCCGGGGTCGACGGCGGGATGGCTTGTCAGAAACTCGAGTGCATTGCCGAGATCCTCGACTTGTTCGAGACAGATAACACGGCCGAACTCGCCGCCGCTTTTGCCGCAACCGCGCATGTCAAAGCGGAGCGTGACGTAGCCGGACTCGTTCAGCACTTTCGTCGGTTGGATTACCCCGGCGGATTCGCAGTTACCGCCAAAGCCGTGCAGGACGAGGAACGCCGCGCGCCGCTCCTGTGTCCGCAATCCGGCCGGAACACCGAGCACGCCGTAAAGCTTCAGGCCCGCCGATGCGATGCTAACAACGTCCTCATGCATGCGCAGTAGCGTAGCATACTGGAAGCGCCTGCTAGTGGAGCGGATTTAACATTCGCTACCCACCTAGCGGCAGCCTCGTGAAGCGAATGTCAAATCCAAAGCTCCACTAAGACTCATATTTGCTAGTGGTCCTTTTGATTCTAACATTCGCATGAGAAGCTGCCGA